>CAZTCQ010000071.1:6855-14509 GCA_964612525.1 uncultured Chitinophagaceae bacterium
AAAAAAAGCCCCCCGCCAGATGGCAGGAGACTCTTACCCCATATGAAAAAACTATAAAGGTTAGGGAAGTAATACTCTATCAATCAAATGAACTACTCCATTTGTACACATGATATTAGTAGCCGTAATTGCCGAGCTATTTGTTCCGTTATTTGTTCCTGTAATCGTTGGAGGATTGCCTGACAAATCAATAGTAGTGTTGCCACCAGCAAGCATTCCTAAAGGACCGTTTGCCAGGTCAGAAGAGAAAGCTCTTCCTGGTACAACGTGATATTGTAAAACGTCTAACAAGGTCTGAATTGGAATGTCATTAATATCTGTTACGCTAAGATCAGTTAGCAATTGTGTAAATGCTGCATTGGTCGGAGCAAAAACAGTCAGTGTTGCTGTGCTAAGTGTATTCGCTAAGGTTGGATCTCCGCCCATAGCGTTTGTTGCAGTTGTTACCGCTTTCACTAAGGAGTCTAAGCCTGAAGCTACAGCAGTTTCTACTATATTTCCAGAAGCAGGAGTCAGTGCTTTTGTCAAAACGTGTACTACTCCGTTGTCAGCACTTACATCGGCCGTCTTGACCTGAATTCCGTTAACGAATACACCACTCGTATTCCTAGTGACAAAAACAGAATCACCATTGGCTGTGACTACTTTAGCATTTGGACCGGCTGGTACGTCAGCAGCTTCAATTTTTCCGTTTAAAGTATGATACAATAAGAGACTTTCAAGATCACTTGCACTTAAACTCGCAATGGTTGAAGCTGAAATTCCAGCAGCAGCAAAGGCATCGTTGTCAGGAGCAAACACAGTGAATGGACCTGTTCCGCTTAGTGTGCCTTGCAAATCAGCTTTTACTACGGCCGACTCAAGAATCGAGAAGTCGTCACCGGCTACGACGATGTCAGTAATCGTGTTTGTGGTCGGATCGATTGGATCCGGAATAGTATCCGTGTCTTTATTACAGCTGGATAATGTCATTCCTACAGCTACTGCTGCAAGTAATACCATGCTTTTTAAATTTCTTTTTGTTTTCATATCGTTTATAATTTTTCGTTTAATTCAGAACAAAAGTATAACGAGATACAAAAATACTAAAAAATGTTCATATAAATATGGTATAATTTAAACAAATTTGACAATTGCATTACATTTCTCTGCATAAAATAAAGAAGGGGAGTGATTTTTTCAACTTTGATCAGGAGAGCAAGACCTCTAAATCGTTCACCGAGTGAAGAAGATTTAATTTGGAATCTTTCGGTAAGTCCGCTTGATTGTGGCAGGCAATATGCATTTCCATTTTTCGAAATTGGTTACTTAATTCTGCAAATTGAACCAGAGATTCAGATTTATCTTTTTTGCCAACCATGAAACTTAAAACCTTATTGGGTTTAATTGTCTTGATGGTGTTAGCCAATGAAGCGATAGGTACGTTGGAACCAATGTAATAAACTTTACGGCCGGAATGGCGAATCAGAAAAAAAGCAATGAGCAAACCAGTTTCATGGAACTCGTCCTCGGGAAGGAAGAGTAGCCAAGAATCCTTAGCAGTATCGGGAGGGGGAAGGGCATCCACAGTGACTAGAATTTTTTGTCTAATGAGGTTTACAATAAAATGTTCATGGGCAGGCGCCAATGAATCTTTTGTCCATAGTAAACCCAATCGCTTCAATGCAGGATAAAGAACATGAATATAAGTTTCTTTAAGTCCAATACGCAATATGCTATTGGCAAATAGTTTCTCAAATTTTGCTTCATCAAAATCAAAAGCGGTTGAAATTATTTGTGAGACAAAGAGGGTGGTCTCATCTTCATCGCTTGGCTGCTGGAAATGTTTTTCCAGTAAATTGTTTAAATCCTTATCCTGAAGAGCACACAGCTTTGAGACCTTGTAAAACTGCATCAGGCTAACAATGTTTAGAAGCCTGCGTAGTTGATGACCGTCGTAAGAACGAGTATTACCCTCTGAGCGTGAGGGAGTCAGTGCTTTATATCGCTTCTCCCATACACGAATGGTGTGAGCCTTAATGCCGGAGTAATCCTGAAGTTGAGAAATTGTAAATGAATTCACTTTGTTTTACTAAATTTAAAAATACTTAAACAATCTGAAATTTTCAAAACTTAAAAGTCTTGATTTTTTATGGCTTCTACAATTTTTTGGGTTTGTTCGGGTTTCGTGGCCCAAGAAGTTATAATTCTGACGACAGACATTTCATTATCCGCGGCTTGCCAAACATAGAATTCAAACTTTTCTGAAAGTTCATTAATTTGTATTTGAGATAAAATTGGAAAAATTTGATTGGTATCGTTCTCAACCAAAAAAGCCACACCCTTTGCCACCAGAGCCTCTTTGATTAACATAGCCTGTTCATTGGCATGTTGCGCTAGGGTAAAAAACAAATCATCTTCGAATAATACTAAAAATTGTACACCTAATAAACGTCCTTTTGATAAGAGGGCTCCTTTCTGTTTAAGGTGATATTCAAAGTTTGCTTGAAGGTGTTGATTCGTAATTACAATTGCTTCACCCAAAAGGGCACCGTTTTTAGTGCCTCCCAAGTAAAACACATCGGTGAGCTCGGCGATGGTTTTTAGATCCAAATCATTTGTTTTTGCCTGTAAGGCTTGTCCAAGTCTGGCTCCGTCCATGAAAAGTAGCATATCATTTTTTTTGCAAGATGAAGCAAGGCTTTCTAATTCTTGCTTACTGTAAATTGTACCTAACTCAGTAGAGTTAGAGATATATACCATTCTTGGTTTGAGTTGGTGTGGTTGCTTATCATGCTGATTCAATACGGATTCAATAAGTCGAGGGGTTAGTTTTCCGTTCTCGCTCTGTACGGTGCTAACCTTATGTCCTGTTGCTTCAATGGCGCCAGTTTCATTTGTGGCTATGTGAGCGCTCGTTGCGGCTATCACACTTTCATAAGGACGGAGCATGGCAGAAATTACCAATAGGTTGGCCTGTGTGCCGCCACTCACGAAATGAATTTTTGCTTCAGGAGTGTTACACTTTTCTTTTATCAGTTCTTTTGCTCGAAGCGAATAATCGTCTAGCCCATAACCTGCTTGTTGGTCCCAATTAGCTTTGGTGAGTGCTTCTAAAATTTTGGGGTGGCAACCTTCGGAGTAATCGTTTTTAAAAGAAATTTTCATTTGAAAAATAAATTGATTTCAAAGGTACGGAATGAGATCTCGAAGCGTTTTCGATTTTAATAAAACCTCAACAATTATACAAGATATGCCGCACAAAGTTGAACTATCTTTGAGCGCTGTTAAAATGAAGGATTTAAAAACAACCAATACGCTACTATTGATTTTAGTGGTCCCGCTTGTCTTTTATATTCTAAAGACTCTTTCTTTTATATTTGTACCTTTAATTTTTGCTATGTTCATTGCGCTGATGTTTTTACCGCTGATGCGTTGGCTCAGAAGGAAACGCGTACCAAAAATTGTGAGCATCGGCATCGTGATGCTGATTATCTTTCTAGTATTTCGGGTCAGTGCGAGTTTGATTTCTATTTCTGGTAATGAGATAAGGAGCGCGGGGCCTGAGCTAAAAATAAAGGCAGAAACTAAAATCACCGAAGCCATGCTTTGGGCGGAGAACTCTTTTAGCCTGCAGCGCCCAAGTGATCAAGAAGCCATACCTTTTTATCTTGGCGAACTTCATATAATGAACAATTTGGGACCTGTTTTAGGTATGTTGAATAAGACGCTGACCATGATACTAATGACGGCCTTTTTTATCGTGCTCTTTTTGGCAGAATCTGTTAACGTAGAAAAAATATTGAAGGATAGAATATTTAAATCCAAGTTCTCCTCGGTCAAAACCTTTAATCGGATTGAGATGGATATCGTAAAATTTTTCAAGGTTAAAATTATTATTAGTCTTTTTACGGGCGTCGGATTTACACTAGCTTGTATGGCTTTCGATGTAAGTTTCCCCATTTTCTGGGGCTTGTTTGCTTTCCTAATCAATTTTGTACAAATGGTTGGCTCCGTGATTTCAGTGGTATTACTAGGAATATTTGCTTTTATAGAATTAGACTATAATACTATACTCTTATTTTTTGTACTTACGATAACGGCCGTTCAGGTATTCATGGGTGGAATTTTAGAACCTATTTTCTTAGGAAAAACATTTTCAATCAATGTGATTACAGTTTTGATAATGCTTATGTTCTGGGGCTTTCTATGGGGAGTGCCTGGCCTAATCATGTCCATTCCCATCACCGTTTTTCTTAAAATTACCTTTGAACAGTTTGATCGTACGCGCGCAATTGCGGTTCTTATGGACGGTGGAAAAGGCGATTAGTTTTCCTTGTTTATTTTAGTAGACGAAACATAAATATTATTTAAAGTTTAAATAAAAATAGAATTCAAATCAGGAGTCAGGCCTATGAGAACTAGCTTTGTATTCTAAGAATTTTATGTCAAATAAAAATTTTCGAGACGGTTTTATTTTTACAGCTCACGATGAGAAAGAGCAACCGATTTTTGATAAGTTACTTGATATTTTTAAAGAATTAATTACACATACCTCGGGCGATGCCGACGAAGCATTAGATTGGATGCGCGAGTTAGATAAAGAATATGAACTGACCACGGCAGAATATACCATGGACGATTTTATTGAGGAGCTGATAGAAAAAGGTTACCTCAAAGATCCCGACGAAGAAGATGGTCATTTTAAAATTACCGCAAAAACAGAACAAGGTATACGACAGCACGCGCTCAATCAGATTTTTGGCAACATAAGAAAATCAGGTATGGGGAATCACCGCACACAGAAGACGGGTACGGGTGATGAGGCAACCGGAGAGTTTCGTAATTATGTATTCGGTGATTCGTTGGAAGATATTTCCATGCAGGAAAGTATTAAAAATGCACAACGAAATCATGGTCCTGATAATTTTCAATTAACGGAGAATGATCTTGTGGTAAACGAAACAAACCACAAAGCACAAATGAGTACAATACTCATGATAGATATTAGTCATAGTATGATTCTGTATGGTGAAGATCGAATTACGCCAGCTAAAAAAGTTGCTATGGCACTAGCAGAATTAATTAGAACGCGTTACCCCAAAGACAGTTTGGATATTATTGTTTTTGGTAACGATGCCTGGCCTATCAAATTAAAAGAGTTGCCTTACTTAACGGTAGGGCCTTATCATACCAATACCGTTGCTGGCTTGCAATCGGCTATGGATATTTTGCGTCGTAAAAAACAAACGAACAAACAGATTTTTATGATAACAGATGGTAAGCCAAGTTGTCTAAAGTTAGTGAGTGGTGAGTATTATAAAAATAGTAATGGACTAGATCCTGAGATTGTTTCTAAATGTTACAACATGGCTAGGCAAGCAAGGAAATTGCAAATTCCCATTACCACCTTTATGATTGCACGCGATCCGTATCTTATGCAATTTGTAGATCAGTTTACCATGGAGAATCAAGGCAAGGCATTTTTTACCGGGCTCAAAGGTTTGGGTGAAATGATATTTAGAGATTACGAAAAGAATAGAATAAAACGAGTTAGATAATTTGTTGATAGTTGAAAATTGAATAGTAAAAATGGATATAAATAAAATAAAAACACTCAAAGAATTAAAAGCGGCTGGCTATGAATCTAAAACGATTAAAGAAGAGCTTCGGTCTAATTTAATTTTGAAGATTCAAGCGAAAGAAGAACTCTTTGATTCGATACATGGTTACGAGCATACCGTGATACCTCAGTTGCAAAGTGCTATTTTAGCGAAACATAATATAAATCTATTGGGACTGCGCGGACAAGCGAAAACAAAAATTGCACGCTCGCTAATCAATTTATTGGATGAGTATATGCCCATTGTGGCGGGCTCTCAAATTCATGATGATCCTTTGCAGCCTATTTCTAAATATGCCGTGGATTTAATACAAGAAAAAGGAGATGCTACACCTATAGAATGGATTCATAGAGACCAACGATTTTTCGAAAAACTGGCCACGCCAGATGTTACCGTTGCCGATTTGATAGGTGATATTGATCCGATTAAAGCAGCGAACTTAAAGTTGAGTTATGACAACGAATTGGCGATACACTATGGGATGATTCCGAGAGCGAATCGCTGCATTTTTGTTATAAATGAATTGCCTGATTTGCAAGCACGTATACAAGTTGCCTTATTCAACATTTTACAAGAAGGTGATGTGCAGATAAGAGGTTTTCAGGTGCGCTTACCGCTTGATATGCAATTTGTATTCACGGCAAATCCTGAGGATTATACGAATCGTGGGAGTATTGTTACGCCGCTAAAAGACAGAATTGGCTCACAAATTATAACGCACTATCCCAAGAGTATGGAAATTGCAAAGACCATCACAGAGCAAGAAGCTAAAGTAGATGCAGAAATAAAGAAAGCGGTACACGTTCCTGATTTTGCCAAAACGCTTCTGGAGCAAATTGTGATTGAGGCAAGAAAGAGTGATTATATAGATGCGAAGAGTGGTGTGAGTGCTCGTATGAGTATTTCGACTTACGAAAATTTATTAAGCACCGCACACTTGCGCATGCTAAAAAATGGAGAAAAAAAAGGGACTGTTCGACTAAGCGATTTTCAGGGAATTATTCCTTCCATAACAGGTAAAGTAGAATTAGTTTATGAAGGCGAGCAAGAAGGTTCTGAAAATGTTGCCTTGATACTTTTAGGAGAAGCAATTAAAACCTTATTCGCCACAGAATTTACACCTATAAGAAAATTATCCAAGGAAGGAGAGTATGGAGAATTTGAGGCTTTGGCACAATGGTTTGTTGACAATCCGATGTTGCAAATTTCATTTGATATGAATGAAAAATCCTATCACAAAGAATTGAATCAAGTAGATCCTTTGGCTAATATTTTAGATAAGTATCAACCCGAAGTAAGCGACCAAGACAGAAACTTTTACCTAGAATTTATACTTTGGGCCATGGTGGAAAATGGTCGTTTGGATAAGCGTCGTATGTCAGACGGTATGAAGTTTCAGAATGATTTGTTAGCTGGCTTGTAAGTTCTCTTTCTTACATTTACAGTGTGAGCTGGATTTATTTTCTTGATATTTTTGGTACGGGCATTTTTGCCGTTTCGGGTGTGCTGACGGCTATTCAAAAAAAGTTTGATGTTGTCGGCACCTTGGTTATTGGTTTTGTGACGGCTATTGGTGGTGGTACTATTCGAGATATTTTATTAGGTGAAACACCCGTGAGTTGGTTGAAAGATAGAAACTATTTTATAGTAATCGTTGCTGCCTATTTGTTTACTTATGTATTCAAAAAGCAAACCTTACAATACAAAAAAAGTATGTTTATTTTTGATACCATAGGTATCGGACTGTTTACGATTCTAGGAATTCAGAAAGCATCGCTCTTGGGCTTACATGTGGAGTATTGTTTAATTTTAGGTGTGGTTTCCGCTTCTTTTGGCGGTGTAATCCGTGATGTGCTGACCAATGAAGTGCCACTCATTTTTAGAAGAGAAATTTATGCCACGGCTTGTTTTGCGGGTGGGGTGGTCTATGTTCTTTTTTCCAGGCTTTTTGCTACGGAGGATTTGAATATAATAGTCTCAATTGCCACGGTCATTGTAATTCGATATTTTGCTGTAAAACGTGCTTGGTCGCTTAATTTGAATGTTTAACG
>CAZTCQ010000072.1:0-14259 GCA_964612525.1 uncultured Chitinophagaceae bacterium
ATCTAGTGGTTTGTAAAGCATGGATTTTCGAGAGAGTCCCACCAAAATTGGACAGTCTAACTGTTGGAAATAATCCATGTTTTTAAGCAACTCATAATTATGCTCTATCGTTTTTCCAAAACCAAAACCTAAGTCAATAATTACATCTTTAATTCCTGCCTCATGGCATCGAACTATTTTTTGTTGTAAGCTTTTAAAAACTTCTAAGGTTACATTTTCGTATTGTGGGTTTGCTTGCATGTCTTGGGGGGTGCCCTGCATGTGCATGCAGATGTAGGGAGTGTTGTTTTTTGCAGCTACTGTCAAAATCTTTTCATCAATATCGCCACCAGAAATATCATTAATTATTTTTGCACCTGCTTGAAGAGCTTCGTTTGCTACTTCGCTTCTGTAAGTGTCAATAGAAATAATTGCTGTTGGGCTTGCTCTAAGAATAGCATCTATCGCAGGAAGTACTCTATCAATTTCTTCTTGTATGCTAATTTCTTTTGCTCCCGGTTTGGTGCTCATGCCGCCAAGGTCTAAAAAAGTGGCGCCGTCTGCAATCATTTGTTTGGCGGTTGAAACAATTTCTTCTATGTTTTGTTTTCTGCTTTCGGCATAAAAGCTGTCCGGGGTGAGGTTGATGATTCCCATTACTTTGGGAGAGTCAAATTGAAATAAATGGCCAGAAGTATTAATTGAAATCATGATATATTTTGAGCACTTAGAAGAACAGAATTAAGCCATTGGTTTTCATAGATTTTATAAACTAAATTATATCTTTAATAATTATGAAAAAAATTATACTACTTTTTCTCACTGGACTTTTAATGGGACAGTTTTCAAAAGCGCAGAATTGTATTATTGCCGACTTTCCTTTAAATGGCAACGCGCAAGATATAAGTGGGAATAGTAATCATGGGACCTTTGTGGGTAATCCTACATCGGTTAGTGGTCACATGAATGTTGCCAATAGCGCTTACAGCTTTACCTTGAGTGATGCTATAGAAATAAATGACACTCTCGGTAATTTTGGCACGAGTGATTTTACAATAAGCAGCTGGATAAAAACAACCGTTGGGGGAAGTGGAAAAACAGCAAGGTTTATTTCCAAAAGAGAAGCTTGTAACACAGCTGCACCTTTTATACAACTTGGGGTAGGTACGATGGGTAATTTGATTATAGAATTAAATGAGAATAATTCTTACGCTGGAAAAAATACTGGAGAAATTGTAAACGATGGTTCATGGCATCATATAGTAATCGTGCGACAAGGGGTTAACCATAAGTGTTACATAGATAATTCTTTTTTTGTAAATCATACCACTCCAACTGTTTACAATTACGTGAATAATGCCACTTTAGAATTTGCAAAGGATGTCTGCATTAATGTAAATACTGGTGTGAAGTATACAGGTGATTTGGATAATATTAAATTTTACAATTGCGCTCTTGGAGATTCGAAAATTGATAGTCTTTATCGATTTGACTTTCCAGTTTCAGTTCAAAATCAATTTAAATCAAACCTTGTTGTTTATCCAAATCCTACCTCGGATCAAATAGTTATAAAAAGTGAAGGCTCCAATGGGAAATATTATCAGATTGAGATTGTAAACATTTTGGGTAAGACGATTTACAAGTTTGATGAAGCCTATTTTCCTTATGTTGTGAATTTTGGCAAGCACAGCGCTAGAGGTCTGTATTTTTTAAAAATTAGAGATTCTAAAAATAGATTATTAGACACGCGAAAAATAAATCTGAAATAAACCAAATACTCATCTGAAAAACTATATTTGTCATCAACGAAACAGTCGATGATTACAAATACAGCTTCAGAATACAACGCAATCATAGAAACCTGCAGAGGGATTTTTATGAAAAAAATGCAAGACTACGGTACGTCTTGGCGAGTGTTACGTTTGATATCCATCGTAGATCAGCTTTATATTAAAGCCAAGCGCATTCGGAATATTCAGGAAGTAGGTGAGCAAAAGGTTGAAGATGAAGTAAGCGGGGAGTGGAAAGCAATTGTAAACTACGGAATTATTGCGCTCATTCAACTAGAGCTAGGTAGTGGAGATGATTGGGAATTGCCACCTTCGGAAGCTGAGTCCCTTTACAATAAACACCAGAAAGAAACTTTTGAACTGATGTTGGCCAAAAATCATGATTATGGAGAAGCGTGGCGGAGTATGAGCCAAGAGAGCTTTACTGACTTGATAATTACTAAATTGGTAAGAATCAAACAAATTATTGCTAATGATGGCAAAACGATAGCTTCCGAAGGAATGGACTCTAATTTTAGAGACATAATTAACTACGCAGTTTTTGCTCAGATATTATCTAGGGATTAGGCTTTGGCATAGCTTTACATATTTCGGAGTAAACTACCTACCTTAGTTTGGTGAGACTTGTATTTATTTTTTTTATTCTAATTATTTGCTTCAACGGATTTGGACAAGTTAACTACGAGAGTAAAGCAATTACTCTCTTAAATAAAAAATTATACAAACAGGCTGAAGAAGTGTATCGTGAAGCAGTGCATTACAATCCAAATGATCATTATTTGCGCGTAAAGCTTGGTGATGTTTTGTGGTGGCAAGGTAAGTACAAGGAAGCACAGCATGAATTTTTACAAGTTATTGGCAAAGATTCTACCTATACCTTGGCCTATCGAAGGAGCGGGTTAGCTTATTTTAGAGAAGGGAAATACAAAAAATCTATTAGCCGTTACGAAAGAGGATTAGAATTTCCATGTAGGTCTGAGCATAATTTAGTGGCTATTTATCATGGGTTGGGTGATGCCTATGCTAACTTGCTTGAAACAGATGGGCTAGATTCCATTGAAATAGACAGAATGCTTTTTTGTTTTGAAAAATCATTAGAACTTAGACCAACGCTTAAAGAGTTTGATTATATGCGAACTTTTATACTCAAGATTCGGGCTCACAGACCTAAAAAACAGCTGGCGAGGTGGATGTTTAAGAACTAATTGGAGTTATGAAAAAAACTTCAGAAAAAAAACTATTAATTTGGTATTTCTCCACAAGTAAATGTACTTTTGCACTCCCTTAGAAAAGAGGGGTGAATATTATGTCGCAAAGAATCAGAATAAAGTTAAAGTCTTACGATCACAATTTGGTTGATAAATCAGCTGAAAAGATTGCTAAAACAGTGAAGGCAACCGGTGCATTTGTAACGGGTCCTTTACCGCTTCCTACAAAGAAGAAAATCTTTACGGTACTAAAGTCGCCACACGTAAACAAAAAAGCGCGTGAGCAGTTTCAGTTACATACACACAAAAGATTGTTGGACATATATACATCGTCTTCAAAAACAGTTGATGCTTTATCACGATTAGATTTGCCGAGCGGTGTTGCAGTAGAGATTAAAGCATAACATACAAATAAATTTTAAGATATAGTTATCCACGCTGCAAGCGTGGCGCTGACGAAAAAAAATTAAATAATAGGATGAAAGGACTAATTGGGAAAAAAATAGGAATGACTAGCATTTTTACAGATGCCGGAAAACACATTCCTTGCACTATCATTGAGGCAGGTCCTTGTGTGGTTACACAAGTGAAAACTGAGGATACGGATGGTTATAATTCATTACAGATTGCTTACGGTGAGAAAAAGGAGAAAAATACGCCTAACGCCATGCAGCAGCATTTTGCAAAAGCAAATACAACTGCTAAAAAAGTAGTAAGAGAAATTAGAAATTGTGAGACCGAAGCTGTGCTCGGAGATTCAATTGATTGTGCAATTTTTGAAGAAGGCGAAAAAATCAGTGTAGTAGGTACTTCAAAAGGTAAAGGTTTCCAAGGGGTTGTGAAACGTCATGGTTTCCAAGGTGTGGGTGACGCTACTCACGGTCAGCATAACAGAGGAAGAGCTCCTGGTGCGATTGGAGCGGGTTCTACACCTTCTCGTGTATATAAAAATATGCGTATGGGCGGTAGAATGGGTGGCAAGCGTGTAAAAGTGCAGGCTCTAGAGATAGTAAAAATATTCCCTGAAAAGAATTACATTCTTGTGAATGGTTCTGTTCCGGGTTATAATGGTTCAACAGTATTAATACATAATTAAGATGCAGATAGACGTTATAAATAAAGAAGGAAAGTCAACAGGACGTTCAGTAGAATTGCCTGACAGTGTATTTGGTGCTGAGCCAAACGATCACTTGATATACTTAGCGGTGAAGCAGTTTCGTAATGCGCAGCGTTTCGGAAATCATAAGATAAAAGGCCGTGCAGAAGTGCAGGGTTCAACTAAGAAATTGCATCGTCAGAAAGGTACCGGTGGTTCTCGTAAAGGTAACTTACGTAATCCTTTGTACAAAGGTGGTGGTACGATTCATGGTCCGCAGCCTCACTTGTATACCTTCAAAATGAATAAGAAGGAGAAGGATATGGCTCGCGTTAGTGCGCTGAGTTACAAAGCGAAAGGAGGTGATATTAAAGTGATAGATTCGCTTGAGTGGGACGCGCCTAAAACAAAAGAAGGTGTGGCTTTATTGAGTAATCTTGAGTTGACTGGTAAGAGAGTGATGTTTGTGGTAGATGGTTTTCAAGACAATTTTTACCTGAGTGTAAGAAACTTGCCGAAAATGCAAGTTTGCCAATTGAGTGACACGAACACACATGATATTGTAAATGCAGATACGCTTGTGTTTTCTGAAGCGGCAGCTAAAGTGTTTTCTGAAACACCGGCTGATATCGAAGCAACGGAGGCAAGCGCAGAATAACTGATAAAAATAGTAGGAAATGAGATTAAACGAAATATTAAAAAGCCCGATAGTAACAGAAAAGGCAAATGAGCAAAGCGAAAAATTCAATCGCTATATGTTCGCCTGTGATCGTCGAGCGAATAAGCTAGAAATCAAAAAAGCGGTAGAGGATTTTTACGGTGTATCAGTTGACAATGTGAACACATGTGTTATGCCGGGTAAGTTCAAGTCACGTTTTACAAAAGAAGGATTGCTTACTGGTAAAACATCTGCTTATAAAAAAGCGATAGTAACACTAGCGGAAGGAGATACAATAGATTTATACGCATTTTAAATTAAGTAAAAAATGGCATTAAAGAAATATAAACCAATGACGGCCGGAACTCGATGGAGAGTCGGTAACGCTTATACGGAGGTAACTACCGATCAGCCAGAAAAGTCATTGTTAGAAAAGAAAAAATCAATCGCGGGTCGTAACAGCCAAGGTCGTCGTGTAATGCGCTACCGAGGTGGTGGACACAGAAAGCATTATCGTATCATTGATTTCAAAAGAAATAAAAATGATATCGAAGCTAAAGTAGCAACTATAGAGTATGATCCAAATCGTACGGCTTTCATCGCTTTACTTAATTATGTGGACGGTGAAAAGCGTTACATAATTGCTCCACAAGGATTGAAAGTTGGAGATACTGTGATTAGCGGAGAAAAAGTTGCTCCTGAGTTAGGTCATAACCTTCCATTGAAAAATATGCCGTTAGGTACTATTATTCACAATGTTGAGTTGCAACCAAACCAAGGTGGGATTTTGGTACGTAGTGCTGGAGCTTCTGCGCAGTTAAATGCGAAAGAAGAAAAGTATGCAGTATTGAAGATGCCTTCTGGTGAGCTTCGTCGTGTGTCAATTAACTGTTGGGCTACTGTAGGTACAGTATCTAACTCTGATCATCAGCTACAGTCTTATGGTAAAGCTGGTCGCAAGCGTTGGTTAGGTGTAAGACCTCGTACTCGTGGTGTAGCGATGAATCCAGTAGATCACCCAATGGGTGGTGGTGAAGGTCGTGCTTCAGGTGGTCACCCACGATCTCGCACTGGTAAGTATGCTAAAGGAGAGAAAACACGTAAGAAGAATAAAGCTTCTAACAAGTTTATTCTTGTACGTAAAAATGGTAAAAAATTATCAAATAAATAATTAGTAAAAGATATTATAAATGGCAAGATCGATTAAAAAAGGACCTTATGTAGCTACTAAGCTTTTGCGCAAAGTAGATAAAATTAATGCTGGTGATGCTAAGAAAGGTGTAATTAAAACATGGAGCAGACGCTCTACGATTACTCCTGACTTTGTTGGGCATACCTTCGCGGTTCATAATGGAAATAAATTTATCCCAGTATATATTACAGAGTATATGGTAGGGCATAAATTGGGAGAATTTTCTCCAACTCGAAACTTTAAAGCTCATAGTGGAAATAAAAGATAAATCATGGAAGCAGTAGCAAGATTAAGAAATTACCCAACATCACCTCGCAAAATGCGTTTGTTGGTAGATGTTATTAGAGGCATGAAAGTTGAGAATGCGTTGAACTTTTTGAAGTACAACACACAGCAACCTTCTGTTCCTTTAGAAAAACTATTGAAAAGTGCCATCTCAAACTGGCAAGTGAAGAATGAAAGTGATGATATAGATGATTTGGTAGTGAAAACTATTTTCGTGGATAGTGCACGTATGCTGAAAAGAATGCTACCAGCTCCTCAGGGGCGAGCATACAGAGTAAGAAAACGTAGTCATCACGTTACGATCATTATAGATCAAAAAAATCCAGCTGCTGCGGCGGAGGTTGCGCCAGTGTTAGAAGCTGAAGCAGGAAATAACGATAATAACGAAACTGAAAATAAATAAGTAAATGGGTCAAAAAACAAATCCAATAGGGAATCGTCTCGGAATCATTCGTGGTTGGGATAGTAGCTGGTATGGCGACAAGAAAACGTACGGACCAAACTTGATTGAAGACAACAAGATTCGTAAGTATTTGCATGCACGTATCAACAGAGGAGGTATAGCCAAAATTGTGATTGAGCGTATGCTAGGTAAGTTAATCGTTACGGTTCACACTTCTCGTCCGGGTATCATTATCGGTAAGGGTGGTCAAGAAGTAGATCGTATTAAAGAAGAGCTTAAAAAGCTTACGGGTAAGAGTGATGTTCAGATCAATATTTATGAAATCCGTCGTCCTGAATTAGATGCAACCATCGTTGCTGATACGATTGCTAAGCAAATTGAAGGTCGCGTAAATTATAAGCGAGCTATCAAAATGTCAATTCAGCAGACTATGAGAATGGGCGCTGAAGGAATCAAGGTAAAAGTAGGTGGTCGATTGAATGGTGCAGAGATTGCTCGTAGTGAGGAAATGAAAGAAGGTCGTACACCATTACACACATGGAGAATGGATATTGACTACTGTTCAATGTTTGCTCAAACAGTATATGGTAAAATCGGTATTAAAGTATGGATTTGTAAAGGAGAAGTTCTTCAGAAGAGAGATTTGAATCCAAACTTTGGTTTTGATAAAGATAAAGGTGGCCGTGGCGGCAACCGAGGCGGTGGACGCGGTGGTAACCGTGGCGGCGGCGGAAGAGGTGGAAACCGTGGAGGCGGAGCGCCAAGAGGAGGAAGAAGAAATGACAAATAATACTTCGACTTCGCTCAGTATGACAAGTGTTAACCGAGCAAAGTTGAGAAACGAGAATAATAAAAGATATTAAGTAATGTTACAACCAAAAAGAACAAAACACAGAAAAGCCATGAAGGGCCGTATCAAGGGGAACTCAAAGCGAGGTACTACCCTAGCTTTCGGAACTTTCGGTTTAAAAGCGTTAGAGCCTAAGTGGATTACGAACCGTCAGATTGAGGCGGCGCGTCAAGCAATGACCCGTCACATGAAACGAGAAGGACAAGTTTGGATTCGAATATTTCCTGATAAACCTATCACGAAAAAACCAGCTGAGGTTAGAATGGGTAAAGGTAAAGGTAATTTGGAGTACTACGCAGCAGTAGTAGCACCCGGAAGAATCATGTTTGAGCTAACGGGAGTAACTGAAGAAGTAGCAAAAGAGGCATTGCGTTTAGGAGCTCAAAAGTTACCAATCAAAACAAAATTTGTAGTACGAAGAGATTTCGTAAATAAATAATAAAGAGAAATAACCCAAATAATGGCAAAGAATACAAAACAAGATCTTACTAAGTTAAGCGACGAAGACATTCAGAATGAAATCGTTACAGCGGGAGATCGTTTGAAAAAAATGAAATTTAGTCACGCTATTACTCCAATAGAAAATCCTATGAGTATCAAGGATGTGCGTAGAAAAATTGCTCGACTAAAAACAGAACAAACTCGAAGAGTAGAAAACTAATCGAAAACCGATAACTATCGGGACAAAAAATAAATAAATATGTCTGAAGAAACAACAGTAATAGCAAGAGGCCGTAAAAAGTCAAGAATCGGAGTGGTAACTAGCAACAAAATGCAGAAAACAATTACCGTAGCGATTGAGCGAAAAGTAAAGCACCCTTTATACGGGAAGTTCGTGAAGAAAACTTCGAAGTTTGCTGCACATGACGAGAAAGACTAATGTAATATCGGTGATACAGTTCGAATCATGGAGACACGTCCTTTGAGCAAAAACAAAACTTGGCGTTTGGTAGAAATTATCGAAAGAGCTAAATAATTATAAAGAGAATTAAAATTAATAGATAATGATACAGCAAGAATCTAGATTAGGAGTAGCAGACAATAGCGGAGCGAGAGAAGTACTTTGTATTCGTGTACTTGGAAACTCAGGTCAGCGTTACGCAGGAGTAGGCGACAAAATCGTAGTGAGCATTAAGCAGGTTACACCGGGAGCTGCCCTGAAAAAAGGAACAGTAGCCAAGGCGGTTATCGTGCGAACTAAAAAAGAAATACGCCGGAAAGATGGTTCTTACATCAGATTTGATGATAATGCTGCCGTAATCTTGAATCCTTCGGACGAACCAAGAGGAACTCGTATTTTTGGGCCAGTAGCACGTGAATTGCGTGAGGCAGGGTATATGAAAATTGTTTCACTAGCACCGGAGGTACTTTAATAAATAAAAAAATTTGAAAATGAGATTTCAACCAAAATATAAAATCAAGAAGGGCGACGAAGTAGTAGTAATTACTGGTGCGGACAAAGACTTGAGCACTCCTAAGAAGGTGATGCAAGTTTTAAATGACGAGCATCGTCCTAAGGTGAAAGTAGAAGGTGTAGCTATGGCTACCAAACACTTGAAGCCTAACGCTCAAAACCCTCAAGGAACGATAGTGAAAGAGGAGGCTTTTATCGCAATGTCTAACGTAATGTTGTGGGATGCGAAAGAAGGGAAAGGCGTGAGAGTAAAAAAAGAAAGAACAGATCAAGGTGTAAACCGCGTATCTAAAAAATCACAAGAAGTAATTAAGTAATGAGTACAGAAAAATACACACCAAGATTACAGAAGAAGTATAGTGAGGAAGTGATTCCAGCTTTGATGAAAAAGTTTGAATTCAAATCTCCTATGCAAACTCCTAAGTTGGAAAAAATTTGTTTGAACCAAGGGACAAAAGGTTCGGTAGCCGATAAGCGTTTAGTAGATAATGCTTTGGAGGAAATGACGAATATCGCTGGTCAAAAAGCGGTGCCCACCTTGTCTAAAAAAGATATTTCAAACTTTAAGTTGCGTAAAGGTATGCCAGTGGGTGTGCGTGTAACATTGCGTGGACATAGAATGTGGGAATTCCTAGATCGTTTTATCTCAGCTAGTTTACCACGTGTTCGTGACTTTAAAGGAATCAATCATAAAGCATTTGATGGTCGTGGAAACTACACTTTAGGGGTAACGGAGCAAATCATTTTTCCAGAGATTGACATTGATAAAATCAATAAAATCACTGGTATGGACATCACGTTTGTAACATCGGGTCAGAACAATGAGGAAGCATACGAATTACTAAAAGAATTAGGAATGCCTTTTGATAACATAAACAGAAGCGAAAATTAGAATAAATTAATTATGGCAAGAGAAGCAGTAAAAGCGAGACAACGCAAGAGAGAGAAAATGGTAGCGAAATATGCTGAGAAGCGTGCGAAGCTAAAAGCAGAAGGCAACTGGGAAGCATTAGACTTATTACCAAAAAATTCTTCTAAGGTAAGATTGCACAATCGTTGTGCAATTACGGGTAGAGGAAAAGGGTATATCCGGTATTTTGGAGTATCTCGTTTGGTATTTAGAGAAATGGCTTTGGATGGTAAGATTCCTGGTGTGAAAAAAGCGAGCTGGTAAATTTAGGGAATAGCCAACAGGAATTAGGGGATAGGGTAAAAAACTAAACTATATAAACCTTAGGCGAAACACTCTAAACAAATTATAAATGGAATGGTCAGGTGATCTAAAATCAAACCGACTAAACAAATAAACAAAAAACGAATAAACAAAAATGGTAACAGATCCAATAGCAGATTATTTAACAAGAATACGTAATGCCCAAATGGCGCAGCACCGTATTGTAGAAATTCCTGCATCTAATTTGAAAAAGAATATGACCGAAATTTTGTATAAAAAAGGTTATATCTTAAAGTATAAATTCGAAGATGATAATAAGCAAGGTCTTATTAAAATCGCTTTGAAGTATGATCCTGAAACGAACGAGCCTGCAATGCGTGGTTTAGATCGTATTAGTCGTCCTGGTTTGCGTAGATATGCTAAGCCTAGCGAAATACGTCGTGTGAAGAATGGGTTAGGGATTGCTATCGTTTCTACTTCGAAAGGAGTAATGACGGATAAAGAAGCAAAGGCTAATAACGTTGGTGGTGAAGTACTTTGCCAAGTATATTAATAGTAAGAAGAACAAATTAAAACGAATTAATTATGTCAAGAATAGGAAAAGCACCCATAGCCATTGCCGATGGAGTTACTATCAAACAAGATGGTAATATGATTACGGTGAAAGGAGCAAAAGGTGAATTAACACAAGAAATTTCTCCAGCTTTGAAATTAGAGGTAAACGAAGGAGAAGCTGTATTGAACAGATCAGACGAATCAAAGGATACTCGTGCCAAGCATGGTTTATACCGATCGTTAATCAACAATATGGTAGAAGGTGTAACGAATGGTTATACCAAAACGCTTGAGTTGGTTGGTGTAGGTTATAAAGCTACCAATCAAGGAAATCTATTGGATTTAGCTTTAGGATTTTCTCATAACATACTCGTTGAGATTCCGGAAGAAATAAAAATTACAACTGAAACACAAAAAGGGCAACCACCTCGTGTGATTTTAGAAGGAATTGACAAACAATTGATTGGCCAAGTAGCAGCGAAGATTCGTAGTTTACGTAAACCAGAACCATACAAAGGGAAAGGGGTACGTTATCAAGGTGAATACATTAGACGTAAAGCAGGTAAAGCAGCAGGAGCAGCATAGTAGTATTAAGTATTTAGTAGTAAGTATTTAGACAAAAAAAGAAAGTAAAAATAAAAATTTCTAGTAGTAGCAGGAGAGAACAGATAAACTTTATAAACCTATTCTAAACCCACCAAACCTAGTAAATAAAATAAAAAGATAATGAGTAGATTAGATCCAAAAGTAGTCCGAAGACAAAAACTAAAATGGCGCGTACGCTCCAAAGTTAGTGGTACAGCAGAAAAGCCTCGGCTTTCAGTTTTTAGAAGCAACAAAGGCATTTATGCTCAGTTGATTAATGACAAAGAAGGCACGACCTTGGCAGCGGCAAGTTATTTAGATAAAGACTTAGCTAGTTTCAAAGGAAACAAACTGGAGCAAAGTGGCGCAGTAGGCAAAGCAATTGCTGAGAAAGCAAAAGCAGCTGGAGTAGAAACAGTGGTATTTGACCGAGGAGGTTATTTATACCACGGACGTATTAAAGCACTAGCAGAAGCGGCTCGTGAGGCGGGACTTAAATTTTAATTTTAAAGAAAGAAGATAATGAAACCAAGAGATAATAAACCACAACCAAGAGCAGGTGAAATGGAACTACAAGATAAAGTAGTATCAATCAACCGTGTAGTGAAAACCACTAAAGGTGGTCGTACATTTAGTTTTTCTGCCCTGGTGGTAGTAGGAAACGGTGACGGCGTTGTAGGACAAGGAATGGGTAAGGCAAAAGAGGTGCAAAAAGCAATTCAGAAAGGAATTGATGATGCCAAGAAAAACCTACAAACCATTCCGTTGCACAAAGGAACGGTACCACATGAGGTATTTCTTAAAAATGGTGCTGCACGAATTTTAATCAAGCCAGCTTCTCCGGGTACGGGTGTAATCGCTGGTGGAAGTATGCGTGCTGTATTAGAAGCTGCTGGGATTAAAGATGTATTTGCAAAATCGTATGGTACGAACAATCCTCAGAACGTAGTAAAAACTACTTTCAAAGCGTTAGAAATGATGCGCTCACCTATGAAAGTAGCAAAAGATAGAAATGTGGATTTAAACACCGTTTTTAACGGATAAAAACGAACACAATGGCCAAAGTAAAGATAACACAGGTAAAGAGTGCAATTGATCGCACACAAAGACAAAAAGATACTTTGAAAGCACTGGGCTTACGAAGAATCAATCATACCGTAGAAAAAGAGGGGACACCTCAGATTATGGGAATGATTAAGAAAGTAGAACATTTAGTTACAATAGAAAAATAAGAAAAGATGAAACTTCATACACTAAGACCCGCTAAAGGCGCTAAAATAAATCCGAAGAAACGAATAGGACGCGGACAAGGCTCTGGAAAAGGAGGCACGGCTGCTCGTGGTCATAAAGGTGCTCAATCTCGTTCTGGACACAAAGTAAAACGTCATAGTGAAGGTGGTCAAAATCCATTACAACGTCGTTTACCAAAGCGTGGGTTTAAAAATATCAATCGTATTGATTATAAAACGTTCAATTTAGATCAAATTGAAAAAATTGCCGAAAAATACGAATTGTCAGAATTTACGGCAGAAAATTTGTACATTCACAAATTCATAAACCGTACTGATAAGGTTAAAATTTTAGGAAGAGGAGAAGTAAGCAAAGCGTATACTTTTAAAGTAAATGCGGTTACGGAAACTGCTAAAAAGGCAATTGAAGAAAAAGGCGGTTCGATAGAAATAATTTAAGAATAATAGGTTGTTGCGCAAAAGCGTGACGATTAATATATAGAGATAATGAAAAAGTTTATAAACACCCTAAAGAACATTTGGAGCATCGACGAGTTGCGCAAGCGAATTGTTTTTACGTTGGCTTTATTGCTCATCTACCGTTTGGGCGTACAAATCGTACTACCCGGTATTGATGCAAATATCCTTTCTAACTTAACACCTGCTGCACAAGATGGTCTGTTAGGAATGATTAATATGTTTGCAGGAGGTGCTTTTTCTAAAGCTTCTATTTTTGCCTTAGGAATCATGCCGTATATCTCGGCCAGTATTGCTATGCAGTTGGCACAAATTGCGGTTCCACAAATTCAGAAATTACAGAAAGAAGAAAGTGGTCGAAAGAAAGTACAAATGTATACGCGTTACCTAACGGTAATCGTGACTTTGTTCCAATCAATTGGGTATATCTCTTTTATTCGTCAGCAGTATGGACCTGCAATCGTAAATGATAATTTGCTATGGATGGTTACTACGGTAATTGTTTTAGTGAGTGGTACTTTATTCGTAATGTGGATGGGTGAAAAAATTACTGATAAAGGAATTGGTAATGGTACTTCACTTTTAATCATGGCGGGTATTATTGCTCGTTTCTTCCCATTGACGGCTCAAGAGTGGGCTAGTAAGTCACAGGGTGGTGGCGGAATGCTAATCTTCTTAGTAGAAATTGCGGTAATGATTGCTGTGATTATGGCTATTGTCTTACTCTCACAGGCGGTGCGGCGAATACCAATCAATTACGCACGGCGTATGGTAGGAGCTTCTAGTGCTAAAGACATTTCTGGTAATCGTGATTTTATTCCATTGAAAGTAAATAGTGCCGGTGTGATGCCAATTATCTTCGCACAGGCGATCATGTTTATTCCTTCTATGTTTGCTGGTTTTTCTGATAATCCGGACTCATGGGTAGCTAGATTATCTGATTATACTTCCTTAGGATATAATCTCATTTATTTTGTAATGGTAGTTGGGTTTACTTATTTATATACTGCTATTATTATCAATCCGAATCAAATGGCGGATGATTTGAAACGAAACAATGCCTTTATCCCTGGTGTGAAACCCGGAACGGACACTAGCAATTTCATAGGAATGGTATTAGATCGTATTACTTTACCTGGAGCGGTATTCTTAGCGGTTATTGGTATTATGCCTGGTATCGCTGCTTTGTTTGGCGTTACGCAAGGCTTCGCACAGTTTTATGGTGGTACGTCTATGTTGATTGCGGTACAAGTAATTTTAGATACGCTGCAACAAATAGAATCTCACTTATTGATGCGCCATTACGATGGACTAACGGATACCGGTAGAATGGGAGGACGACAACCTCGTACTACACCTACGCA
>CAZTCQ010000073.1:0-13253 GCA_964612525.1 uncultured Chitinophagaceae bacterium
TACAAACTTTTATTGGCTACCGGTGGTTTTAATAAATGTCTATTTTCTTCAATCCACTTATTTAGGTTAAAAGGTGCTTTTATCTCCATCTTACTATTTTGCTTTAAAGTTATCATCACGATAGCAGAATTGCTAAATTTTATCTAATAATTTATCTTCCCTTTTTCTAAAGTGGCTTGTAACGTAACTTTACCGAACTATGGGTGGAGGACTATTAAAAACGATTGGATATTTTGCATTGTTTTACTTTGTGATGCGCATTATGCGTTCCTTGTTCGAACCAAAAAATTCGGGCAGACAATTCCGCAAACGTCCCAATAAGACCGAACCTAAGAAAGGTGAATTTATCGAATACGAAGAAGTCGATTAGTTTTTCGCTTTAAATACATCTTCCTCCATACACATATCATCTTTCATGTGAATTGTTTTTAATCCAAGTGCTTGAGCCGCTTCAATATGTTGAGGACTATCATCAATAAACAAAGTGTCCTGTGGTTTCAAATTATTTTCATTTAAGATTACTTCAAAAGCCTCAGCATTCGGTTTGCGCATTCCTATTCTGTGTGACAAATAAACTTTATCAAAAAAGAAATTCAGGTTTTCATAACCGCAGGTTTCTTTTACTGTTTTATTGTATTCCTTCTCGTGAATAATATTGGTATTACTCAATAAAAACAAATCGTAATCTAACTGTAACTGTTGCAAAATTTGTAATCGACGAATCGGAATATCTAACAAAAGAGCGTTCCAAGCCTCTACGATTTGGTTAGCTGTCGTATCCGCTGCGCAAAACTGTTTGGCATAATCTATAAACTCATACTCGCTGACCTTCCCAATTTCAAAATCATCCATAAAATCAGATTGCTTCTGCTTAGAAAAATGACTTGAAAAATCACTGACGCCTAGTTTTTCAAAAGCATCTATCGTTAGTTGATAATCTATATCTAGGATTACGTTGCCTAGGTCGAAGATTATGTGTTTTACATTTTCCATTATTACAAAAGTAAATTAAATCTTCAGCAAAGCTAAACTACCCTCCACAACAGCTATGACCACAATCTCCTACCGCACCATCAAATACGGGTGATACATACGGAATGCCTAATTGTAATCCTCGCAGAATTAAAACAAGCGCAGTCAATATAATGAGATAAGGAAAAAGTGTTCGCAACTTATTTCTTGAGCCAGCAGGTAACAACTGAAACAACAAAGAAAAAACTGTCAAACTGAGCATAGTAGCTATCCCAAAAAATAACATCAATACAACAGAATTTGAAACACAAGTAGCGCTCAGAGCGGCAGCAATGGCCGCATAAACTAAACCACAGGGTAAAAGACCATTTAAAAAACCAATTACCCCAAAAGAATGTAATCGTTGATTCCTAAATTGTTTGGCTATCGCATTATTTACAAGCGAGTTAAACTTTGTAATAAAGCTTGGTTTATAATTTGCATTTTTGAGAAGTAAAGGAAGCAAGGCCGTCAGCAATAAAAGTAGCCCCGCCACAATGCTAACATAACGCTGCTGGGGGCTAAACTGCTCGGCTTGGCTGCCAATGAAGCCTGCTATGGCGCCTAAAGTCATATACGCTATTGTTTTACCCGAACCATAAAGAAAGTAGGCAATCGTTTTTTTTGCTTTAGATTCTATACTTTGAAATGGGATTGCTAAAATCAAGGGGCCGCACATCCCAATGCAATGCAATCCGCCCAAAAGACCCAACATAAAACCTGCCCCTGCCGCTGAAAACATTATTTGATAGTCAGGTTTTTCTCAAAAAAGTAAGCCTTTCCATTGGCATTAATCTTAGCCTTCACCTTGTAGCGCCCGGCAGCAAATTTTTCGGTTGAGAGCGTTTGATAGTGAGCAGAAAAATCACAGGCTATGGTTATATCCTTTTGACTTTGTGCTACATTGTAAAAATGCAAGCTTCCTTTTGACGCATCACCAAATTCTATTTTTTTTGGGTACGAAATAATAAGTTGACCATTTTCTTGAGTCACAATCATATCATCATTCAATGCTTTTGCGTTTTGCCGTGCATCAATTTGCTCTTGAAATTTTAATTCCTCACTGTAGTAATCTTCTGATACCAAGTGCGTTTTATGATTAAAACTCTGCACCACAAAGTAAATAATCATCGCCATAAAAAGCGAGCTGCCGATTGCTAATTTCCATCCCCAGTTCATAATTTATTCTAAATTCATTGGTCCGATAAAAATGGTGGTTACACTTTGTTTTTTCTCGCCGTTCATTATCAAATTTACATCTATTTCTTGCTTCCTCTTTTTTATATCGTTGGAGTGATATAGTATAAAGAAAGTCAAATCTTTTTTAGCCGCTTTGGGAATAATTGGATTTACCTCTCCCGCCATTTTAATGCTTGCATTTTTTGCATTGGGCACTAATTTTAAATTAATATCCTCCGTAGTTTTATTAATAATTTTCAGAGAGTATAAATTACCAATCGTATCATTCTCCATCTCATAGTACAACTTACCTGCTGTTCTAAGAATGGTCGTGTTCAAATCTTTACGGCTCATTAAAGTGAAAGACATGATACCAATCAGCACTAAAAGTATGGCACTGAAAACTTTAATCCGAGAGGTGACTGTCAGTTTTTTCTTCTGCTGAATACTATTTTCTGAAGCATAGCGAATGAGATTTTTTTCATAGCCAACGCTTTCCATCATATGATTACAAGCATCTATACAAGCTGTGCAGTTTATACACTCCAATTGGGTGCCGTTTCTGATATCAATGCCCGTTGGGCATACATCTACGCACTGATGACAGTCAATACAATCTCCCAAATTTTCATCTCTATTCTTGCTAAATTTAGCTCGGCCTTCCCCACGAACATGGTCGTAGGCAACTATGATAGAATCTTTATCCATAAGCACACCTTGCAATCTTCCGTAGGGGCAAATATTGGTGCAGACCGTTTCTCTTATATAAGCGTACACTGCATAAAAAACGAAGGTAAAAATCAACAGACCTATCAGCACACCAATATTTGCGACAGGATGTGATATCATATCTTGCATTTTTTCAATCCCTAAAATATAGGCAAGGAATGTATTGGCTATTAAAAAAGAAAATACGAAAAACAGAAAATGCTTCACCGTCTTTTTTAGAATTTTCTCGCTATTCCATTGCTGGCGGTCTAGTACTTTTTGTTTACCCGCATCACCTTCAATAGCATATTCTATTCTGCGAAAAACCATTTCCATAAAAATAGTCTGTGGGCAAACCCAACCACAAAAAACACGACCAAAGACAAGGGTAAATAAAATAATGAAGATTATAAAAATCAACATTCCCAAACCAAAAATAAAAAAATCTTGTGGCCAGAACATTTTCCCAAGAATGGAAAACTTGCCCTCCACTACATTAATCATTAAGAGTGGATTGCCATTACTTTTTATAAAGGGTGCCCCGAAAAAAAATAGCAAATACACATAGGACACATACTTTCGTAGGTTATAAAGTTTTCCAAAAGGTTTCTTGGCATAGATCCAGAGGCGCTTGCCCGTATCATGATCTACATTAGAGATTTTATCTCGAAAATCTTTCGCTTTCTCTATGGCTCCTTCTGATGGCATAAATGTTTATGCGTTTTTTGTTTATACGTTTATTTATTCAGAAAATTCTTAAATCGTTATTCGGCAATCGATATTCTTATATCAAAAAAACTACTCTCCAACAGCACTATCGACAGCGATCTCAGCACCACCTTCACTCCAAATTTCACCTTGGGCTTCTTTGGCATTTGCCGGATTACTACCTTGTAAAGACGCTACATAAGCGGACACTTGTGCCATTTCTAAGGAAGACATTTCAGCTTGCCAGGATTTCATTCCTTTCTCAGGCCAACCGTATTTTACAGATTTAAAAACATTCACTAAGCCGCCACCATGTATCCAATATTTATCCGTCAAGTTCGGACCAACTGCGTTTCCTTCACCAGCCGCACCGTGACAGGCCACACAATTTTTTGCAAAAATACCCGCACCCGCTGCTGCCGTTATTCCCTCCATAGTCGTAATATTATTCTCATCAATCGCATTGGGTGAGTTTGCCAAATACTTTGCTTTACGGCGCTCCCCTTCCTCCGTTTCAATAGCTAATTCTTCTACTTGCAAGGGAGCGGAATGCGCAATGTGGTACCGATACAAATAAATGGGTGCGAATAATATCGTCGCAGCAAAGGCCCAACGCCACCAGGGCGGAATTGGATTATCTAACTCACGGATTCCATCGTAATTATGACCCAAATCAATATCGCCTTCGTTTTCTATTGGCGTTGACTTTTGGAAACTAGCCCAAATCTTTGCCCATTTTTCTGAAGATTTTTTGGCAGATTTCATACCCGAAAACTTTCGGATTAAACCAAAAAGGTAATAGATAATAAATACCTCAGCGGCTATTACCACCAGACTAATATAAAGTGCTTCATTCGTAATGGAGGCACTTAACGAAGAGGCACCATCCGCATGAGCATTGGATGACCACAGTGTTAAAATAATAGTACCGATCGCGGTAATCTTTGCGCCATTATTTTCTTTGCTATTCTTTTTTATAGCCATCAGAGCCACCTTAGCCATTATGTAAATAACGAACAATAAAATCAGTGCAATTCCACTCAATAAGATTTGAAGCGGATTGCTAAAAAAAGATTCTAAATCGCTTGGCTCCGGTTGAGCCCAAAGTGGCGTTGCGCCTAAGAGCAACAACATACATATCCCTATTGATTTCTTTTTCATTCTAATCTTATTGAAGTGGTAAATCTTTTATGTCTTTAATTTTCTTCTTTGGCATTTTTAATACCAGAAATATTACAAAAGCAAAAACACCTGTAAACAGCACCAAGGAAATCAATGGATAGATATCTATGCCGAGTGCCTCTTGTAAATAATATTTATATTTCATCTCTTTTGTTTATTTTTTTTGAGCTGTTTATTCGTTTCGTTTTAAATCATTCACTTTTTACTAATGCTCAGGTATATTTTCTGCGCCCTCAATATCTCTACCTAATCGTTGGAGATAGGCAATCAAAGCAATGATTTCTTTTTTAGACGAAGTCTTAATGCCTTCAGTTTTTAAATTCTCTGTAATTTCTTTTGCTTGTTTAACCAAGTCATCATTGGCTATTTTGTCATAACCTTCCGGATACGGCACACCTAAAGTTTGCATCGCTCTGATTTTGGCAGCTGTATTGCTTACATCCAAATCATCAGTCAGCAACCAAGGATATGGCGGCATGATAGAACCAGGAGAAATATCTTCTGGCGCCAACATGTGATTATAATGCCAACTATTCGGACGACGTAATTTCGAATGCCCTTCTCGTGCTAAATCCGGACCTGTACGTTTGCTTCCCCATAAATGCGGGTGATCATAAACAAACTCACCTGCTTTGGAGTAATCGCCGTAGCGAACCACTTCATCACGGAACGGTCGAATCATTTGTGAGTGACAAGTATTACAACCTTCGCGCACATATATGTCACGTCCTTGTAGCTCAAGAGGCGTATAAGGTTTTACCGCCTCAATGGTTGGGATATTAGATTTTATTAAGAAAGTGGGAATAATCTCAATGGCACCACCAATAGCCACAACTACCAAGCTACCAACGAGTAATTGCATCGGACGACGCTCAATCCAGTTGTGCCAATATTCGTTTCCGGTCTTTTTATAGACTTTAGCCAATGGAAAAGCTTCCATTTTTTCGTCCGAAAGAAAGTTCCCTTTTCCTACCGTCTTGATTAAATTATAAGCCATTAGTATAGCACCTACTAAATAGATTGTACCACCAACGGCACGAAGTAGATACATGGGAATGATACTAGTAACCGTTTCTAAAAACTGATAAGATAAAGTCCCTTCGGGAGTAAATTCTTTCCACATAAGTCCTTGTGAAAATCCTGCCCAGTACATCGGAATGGCGTACATAATAATTCCGATTACACCCAACCAGAAGTGAAGGGAGGCTAATTTTTTAGAGAATAATTCTGTTCTGAAAAGACGAGGAATTAACCAGTATAAAATACCAAAGGTTAAAAAACCATTCCAGCCAAGTGCGCCTACGTGCACGTGTGCTACGGTCCAGTCTGTATAGTGAGTAATCGCATTTACACTTTTTAATGAAAGCATGGGTCCTTCAAAAGTGGCCATACCGTAACAGGTAATTGCCACCACCATAAATTTTAGAATAGGATCTTCACGAACTTTATCCCAAGCACCGCGCAAGGTTAAAAGACCATTGAGCATTCCTCCCCAAGAAGGCAAAATCAACATGATACTAAATACCACACCTAATGACTGCGCCCAATCAGGAAGGGCGGTATATAATAAGTGGTGTGGACCTGCCCAAATATAAATAAAGATTAATGCCCAAAAATGTATGATACTCCATTTGTAAGAATACACCGGGCGATTCGCCGCCTTCGGCACGAAATAATACATTAAACCTAAGTATGGCGTAGTTAAGAAAAATGCCACCGCATTATGCCCATACCACCATTGTACCAAAGCATCTTGCACACCAGCGTACCATGAATAACCCTCAATCCAGCTATACGGTAAGGCAAATGAGTTTACGATATGCAACATAGCCACCGTTATCCAAGTACCTATAAAAAACCAAATAGCAACATAGAGATGGCGCTCTCTACGTTTAAGAATTGTACCCATCATATTGATACCAAATACTACCCAAATAAGAGTAATCGCAATATCAATAGGCCACTGTAGCTCGGCATATTCTTTTCCAGAAGTATAGCCCATCCAAAGCGTGAGCGCTGCAGATAGAATAATTAATTGCCAACCCCAAAAATGAATTTTACTCAAGGTGTCGCTAAACATTCTTGTTTTGAGCAAACGCTGTAAGGAATAATACACCCCCATAAAAATCCCGTTCCCTACAAAGGCAAAAATTACCGCATTCGTATGTACAGGACGCATTCGCCCAAAGGTGGTCGGTGCAAAGTTTAGATTCAAAGACGGAAAAACCAATTGAAATGCAATGACGCATCCTACCAACATACCCACCACACCCCAAAGTGTAGTAGCGTAGGCAAAGTTCCTAACTATCTTATTATCGTAGTAAAACGTTTGTTTTTCCATAATTCTTTATTTCTCTTGTGGTGTATCGTTTTCAAATAGTATTCTACGTGGTGGAGCATAATCATCCTCAAACTGTTTGCCGCGCAATCCCCAGAGTAAAAAACTAATCAAGGCGATTGCTATTATGGCTGTGGCTATATAGGTTAGGATGAGTATTTCCATTTAGAATACAAATGTCATACAAAGCAGATGACAAAAAAATGACGATACTCATAGCTAAACTTGATAATTATCAAGTTTTGGAGTCATCGCCATTTTCTTACTTTCGCTTTTAGTATGACCGTAAAGAAAATTTATCCCATTTTAGGAGCCTTTGGACTGTTGCTTGTTGTTCTAGGAATGTATTCTTGGTTAATGCCAGATACTAATTGGCAAGGCCTAAAAGCAATTTCAGGTGAAAGCAAAAGTATTAGGTTACCCGATAGCTCTATGGCTTATCTTAAAGGTCCCGCCGAAATTGGTTATCCATCAGCTTTTGATAAAAAAGTCCGTAATCTAAAAATGGAAGGCGAAGTTTATTTTGAAGTGGTAAACAATAGAAAATCCTTTTTGGTACAAACAGAAAAAGGGGGCGTAGAAACTCGTGGTGCAAAGTTTTTGATAAACAGTAAGGAAAAGAAAAATATCACGGTTCATTGCTTGATGAACAAGGTGCGCATGATTGCGAAAGGTAAAAAAGAAATCTTAGAAATTAACTTAGAGGCGGGTGAGATGTGCAGTTTTACTAAAGGAGATGGCCAGATGCAAAAAGAAACATTTGATGCCGAAAGTTTTATGGCAAAGCTTTTACTTTCAAATTTCGACGACTAACCCACTCACTCAGACCAAAGGTCAACAGAATAATTGTAATAGAACTAGCCGGCATCAGTATGGCAGCAATGAGCGGACTCAAACTTCCTTGCACAGCAAAAAACAAACCCGTAAGATTATAAACTAAACTAAGCCCAAAGGTGAGGTAGATAATAGGCTTAATTTTTTTAGCTACGCTTAGTATTTTTCCTAATTGTGCCACAGAGCTTGCATCTAAAAGAGCATCACCACCCGGAAAAAAACTATTGCTCTCCTCGCAAATAATAAGGCCGCAATCACTCTCTTGCAAAGCGCCATTATCATTTAACCCATCCCCTACCATCAGGGTATTCCTACCTTGCTTTTTTAACTGATGAATGTAGGCACGCTTGTCATCTGGTTTTTGATTAAAATTAAGATTCACCTGCCCCCCTAACATAGACCTCAAATTATCATACTCCGCACGGTTATCGCCACTCAGTACAGAAAGCTCATATTCTGATGACAGTTGTTTCAGCGTCTCCGGTATATTTTCACGATAGTAATTTTTAAAATTATACACCCCAACAAAATCATGATCAAGCATGACGTACACCTCACTAGATTTTTTAGCAGCATCAACGGTTTCGGTAGCTTGTTTACTTCGGCGATATACAAATTCTTCTGAACCAATGCGCAAATAATGCTTGTCTATAAATGCTTCTAAACCACCACCCGAAATTTCTTTTACAACTATACCTTCCAAAATTTCTGCCTCATCTAAATAGGTGGCTATGGCTTGACTATAAGGATGTCTGCTGTGGCTGACCGCGCTGTAAATGAAGGTGCGTTCAAAATCACTGAGGGTTTTTCCTTTAAATAGGGTATTAAAATTTTTTGCTTCGGTTAAGGTACCTGTTTTATCAAAAATGATATGATCTGTATGGGCTAGTTGATCAAGCACGGCTTCGTTTTTAACGTACAAACCAATCTTACTTAAGTTGCGCAATATGTTTCCTTTGGTAAAGGTTTCGCTTAATAATAGCGCGCACGGACATGAAATAATAAGGACTGCCGTGGCTGACCAAAGTGCTTTGCTCGGGTCCAGAACGAGCCACACGCCTGCTGTTACCAAAGCAATTAATAAAATGCCCCAGGTGAAATAATGACTCACCCAATCTGTATGCTTTACTTTTTTTTTCGTCTCTGCATTTTCTGAAACTTTATCACCGTCTTGATTTGACTTATTCCATAAATGCGTGAGGTAAGACTGAGAAGCTTCTTTCAGAGCATAGACCACAATTTTATTATTCAATACTCGTCCACCGGCATACACAATATCGCTCGTCTCTTTTGTACTAGGCGTACTTTCTCCTGTTACAAAACTATAATCAATATCCGCTTTGCTTTTTACTACTATGCCATCTATCGGAATAATATCATTTGGGTAAACGACAACCTCATCCGCAAATTTTATGTCTTCCAGTTTTACGGTAGATATACTTTTGTCTTTATTTATCTTAGAAACCGCTATCGGAAAGTAGGAGGTAAAATCACGCTCATAATTTATCAAACGATAAGTCCGCTGCTGTAACACCCGACCGAGTAACATAAAAAATATTAAGCCCGCCAAGCTATCAAAATAACCGGATTGACCAAGCACCGCTACATCATAAACAGAGCGCCCAAAAGTAATCCCAATGGCCAAGGCTACGGGTGCATCGGTATTGAGTACGTTGTGTCTGATACCCGCCCAAGCTGATTGAAAAAAAACATAGCTCGAATAAAAAACGGCGGGCAGACAAAGCAAGAGATTAGCCCACCGAAAAAAAACACTTAAAGATGAACTAAACAATTGACCGCCTGATATGTACTCAGGCAGACTGAGCATCATAATGGCCACAAAACAAGCACCTGCCACACCCAGGTTTTTAATATTTTGTGTGCTAAAATTTTTCTTCTTTTGGTTTCCGCTATCAATGGCACCTCGGTTCAGCTGGGGTTCGTAGCCAATTTTGCTTAACAGGGTTACCAACTTTTTTAGGGAAATTTCTTCTTGCTTAAAAACAATAAAAACTTCTTTTTGTACAAAATCTACTTCTGAAGCTTGTATGCCAGGATGCAATTGGGGCAGATGCTCCAGTAGCCAAAGACAAGATGCACAATGAATTTGTGGCAGGTAAAATTTTACATGTGTTTGGCTTTCATCTTTAAACTGAATTATTTTTTGTACGGCTTCTTCATCGTCTAAAAAAGCAAACTTGTCGTAATCTACCTTTTGGGCTTGCTTGGTGCCCGGAGTATTTTCTAAAGAATAGTAGGTGCAAAGATTCCCTTGTTTTAAAATTTGATAAACAGCAACACAACCCGAACAACAAAAAGATTTTTCGTCTTGACGAACCGTACCCAAGCTGCAACCATCGCCACAATGGTAGCATACTTCAAGTTCTCTTCTGGCCTTGTTTTTAGCTTCTTTCACTAGCGCTTATTTCATAAATCCGGCGCTCCTTTTCTATGAGCAAACCACTTAATTTGTACTCAATCTCTATATAATCAGATAGTAAGCTGAGCATTTTTTCGCGTTCGGTAGTTGGCGCATTGCTCAGTAGTAAGCCGTGCAAATGAGCAATTAAATCTGTAATGGTCTGTTGCTTTTTTACGATGTAGTCCTTCGGAAATTTTAAACGGGCTAGGGTGGTTTCTGCTATTTGCCAATAGTGCCGCTCGGCGCGCCAGAGTGTTGCAATTTCATTAATTAATTTTTCTAAAAAAAGTTGGGGCACCTGCTCAAACTCTTCTGAGACCATCATACCCTTCTTTAATAATTCTAGCTCTTCGATGCGCTGCGGATAATACTCATTGACCAACCGCTTAAAGTAAGCCGTGTTGTCATAAATCTTGCTGTGTTCTTTGTGATGTAACAAACCAACTACAAGATTAGCTCGGAATAAAACAACGAGAGTTGCGAACGGTCAACTAGAAACTTGATATAAATCAAGTTTGAAAAAATAAGGGATACAGGCTAGTCGTACATATTTGCGTAGCGCGTTAGTTCGGGCACATTGGCCAATAAGATTTTTTTACCTTCTAATTTTACCAATCCGTTGTCCTTGAATTCTTTGAGAAAACGAACAACTGTCTCGGTGGCCGTGCCCACAATGTTAGACAGCTCTTCTCTAGATAAAGAGACATTCAAGGTCTCACCATCTTCTGCCAAACCGTATGTTTCTTTCAGGAAAAGCAAGGCTTCTGCTGTACGCTCGCGTACAGACTTTTGTGCTATTTGTGTAATTGTACTTTCTGCTCGGCGCAAATCTTCTGAGAGTAGGCGCATCATATCCATACTGAGTTCCCCATCTTTACGCACGATGCTCAGGAATAATTCTTTTGGAACAAAACATAAATTACTATCTTCTAAGGCCACAGCTGATGCTGAATAGCGCTCTCCGCTTAACACCGACCGATAGCCCAGTACATCACCCGATGCTGCCATTCGTACGATTTGATCGCGGCCCATATCACCATTTTTTGTTAGTTTTATTTTTCCTGCATTAATACAATACAGCCCAAAGGCTTGATGCCCCTCCTTAAAAATAGTTTCGCCTTTCTTGAATTGAGAGCATATCTTTTCCAGTTCCAACTCCTTGGAATGATCACTACTCGTTTTACAAATTACCGATTTAAAACGATTGGAGCAGTGCTTGCAGTCTACGTGTTCAAAATCTGACATGATTCTACTCGAAATTATAACATAGCATAATTTTCACCGCAAAAAATAATAAATTTTTATTCAATTGATTTTTATCAATTTTTTCTTCGAACCCCTCATCTAGTTTTGCAAACCATGGCAACGAAATACGCATACTGGAAAAAGAAATCACAGGCAGAAATAAGAGAAGTTATTTTTAACGCATTGGGTGAAAACGTAAATTATCATGACCAATCTATTCTAGGTATACCGGCCTCCTATTTAGACGGGCAAGTTTTTAATAAAGACGCGAGCTTTGTACAAGATGCTCCATATATCTCCACACTCTTACAAAATCCGAATCATATAGGCTGTCACACATTGGGCTCATCTGAATCTTTTTTTGCTGGTACACAAAAAATTGAACAAGAGTTGATAGAGCTTTGCGCTGTAGATATTTTACAAGCCCCCATGCAAAGTACGGATGGTTATGTAGCCAGTGGTGGTACTGAAGCCAATATGCAAGCGGTATGGATTTACAGAAATTATTTTATAAAAACGAAACAAGCAAAGGCCAAAGAAATTGTGATACTTTGTAGCGAAGACAGTCATTATTCTGCAGATAAATCAAGCAACGTATTCAGCATAGATTTGGTAAAAATACCTGTGGATTTAGAAACCAGAGAACTAAGTCTGCAAGGCACCCAGCAAAAAATAAAAGAGTGTAAAGCAGCCGGGAAAAAATACTTTATTGTCCTCAGCAATATGATGACCACCATGTTTGGTTCTGTAGATCCTATCGAAACGCTCACCGAAGCATTAGAAAATGAAGCGGTAGATTATAAGCTACATGTTGATGGCGCCTATGGCGGTTTTTACTATCCGTTCATCTCAAAAAATGAGGCACTCACCTTTAAGAATGCTAAGATTTCTTCGTTTACCCTAGATGCGCATAAGATGGCACAGGCACCTTATGGTACTGGTATTTTCCTCATCAGAAAAGGTTTTATGCAATACGCCAATACGCGCGAAGCGAAGTATGTAGCTGGCGAGGATTTTACGCTTATTGGTAGTCGCTCTGGAGCAAATGCCGTAGCGGTTTGGATGATCCTTATGAAAAATGGTCCTTTTGGTTGGCATGAAAAAATATTTATTCTACAGAAAAGAACAGACTGGCTAAGCCAACAGTTAGAAGAGAAAAATATTGAGTTTTATCGTCATCCGAGTGCGAATATCCTCACCATCAAGAGTGAGTACGTTCCTGATCTGGTAGCTAAAAAATATGGTCTGGTACCCGATAATCACAAAGAGCCCCAGTGGTACAAAATCGTATTGATGGAGCACGTCACCATAGACAAACTTCAGAACCTTTTGGAAGATATGGATGCCCTTACATTTAAAAACGGATGCGTATGTATGGACTGCTCTAACAATTGCAAGAAAGAAAAGAGTATAAAGGATATTTCTATTGAATCCGTAAAAGGGTAAATGATACTATCAGTGCATAATGGCAAATTCTATATTCAAGCTAGAATAGACAAGATGCCCGAATTGAACCAATAGTATTCTAAAATAAAAAAGGGCTTCAAACTATGAAAGCTTGAAACCCTTATTCTTACTGAGTGGACCCACCAGGACTCGAACCTGGGACCACCTGATTATGAGTCA
>CAZTCQ010000074.1:0-9689 GCA_964612525.1 uncultured Chitinophagaceae bacterium
ACGAGCTTGCTTCAAATTCTGCGCTCGGTCTCCTTCATTGCCGCCTATCCCTAAATAAATGCCGTTCATACTGTAAGGTTCGCAAAGTACGAAATGCGCAAAATACCTTTACGCAAAATAGTGTCTTAATTATGAAACAATTTTTCAAATTCTTATTAGCTGCCTTTGCCGCGCTTGTCCTATTCTGTCTCATTGGGTTTTTTATTGTGATGGGCATTGCCTTGGGCGGTTCTAACGGTAAAAAATCGGTGGGGAGTAAAAGTGTGTTGCATATCAATACGTCGGATGTGTACGGTGAACAATCTAGCGAAAACCCATTAGCGATGTTGCAAGGGGGTGAAGCTATGGTTACGGGGCTTCATGATGCGATACGAGCGATTGAACATGCTAAGGATGATAAAAAAATAAAAGGGATTTATCTTAAAATGGGAGTCGCCTCAAATGGTTGGGCTACACTCAAGGAATTACGAGAAGCCTTATCTAACTTTAAAGAGACCGATAAGTTTATTTATGCCTACGGAGAGGTTAGTAATCAAAAGTCTTATTATCTGGCTTCAGTAGCGGATAGTATTTTCTTAAATCCTCATGGTGGTATGGAGTTCAAAGGCTTGACCATTGTAGGTAATTTCTTTAAAGGAACCATGGATAAACTTGGGGTAAAAACTGAGGCCTTTCATTGTGGAAAATTTAAAGGAGCTCATGAGCCTTTTTCAAGAAAAGATTTTAGCGGGCCAAATGAGTTCCAATTAAAGGAAATGCTCACTGACATTGATTCATTATTTATGTTGGCAGTCGCCGAAAAAACAGGTAAAAATATTCTGGAGTTGAAACAAATAGCGAATACGCTAGATTTAAAATTTCCGGCGGATGCTAAAAAGATGGGTTTTGTGGATGGCTTACTCTATTCGGATTCCGTAAGAAGTTTATTGAGAACTCGAACGGGATTGGATGAGGATAAAGAAATAAAGTTTGTAGGTATTGGGGATTATTTGCCTACCGTAAAAAAGAAAAAAGGCAAGAAAAAAATTGCAGTACTTTATGCGAACGGTGCCATTGTTGATGGAAGTGAAGGAGAAGGAGTTGCCTCGGAGACATTTACGAAAAGTGTAAGAAAAATAGCCAAGGACGATGATATTAAAGGATTGGTTCTCCGCGTGAACTCACCTGGCGGTAGCGCTCTAGCTAGCGAAATTATTTACAGAGAATTGCAAACCGTCGGAAAGCGAATGCCTATCTACGTAAGTATGGGAGATGTGGCAGCTAGTGGCGGTTATTATTTATCCTGTGCTGCGGATACCATTTTTGCAGATGCAAACACTATCACGGGCAGTATTGGGGTAGTCGGCATGATGTTTAATGTTGGAGATTTTATGCGTAACAAAGTGGGCATCACTTTTGACGCAGTGAAGACAGGACAGTATTCTGATTTTCCAAATAATTATCGTGATATGACCTCTCAGGAGAGAGCGTTCATTCAATCTTACTTAGATTCTGTTTACGTCACTTTTAAATCCAGAGTGGCTCAGGCAAGAGGAATGAGCATGGCGGAAGTGGAAGAACTGGCTCAAGGACATGTTTATTCTGGAGTGGCCGCCAAGGATCTAAAATTAGTGGATATTATCGGGTCTCAGAACGATGCCCTGAACGCCATGTCTAAAAGATTAAAACTAGATGATTACGGCATAGTAGAGTACCCCTCACCGAAAGATCCTTTTGCTGAATTAATCTCGCAAGCCACAGGTGGCAATCGAGATGTGGCTATCGTCAAAAAATATTTGGGCAAGGATTACAAACTTCTGCAAGAACTAAAACAGCTTCGCCAACAGCAGAATAAGATTTTGGCACGAATGCCTTATGTTTTCGATATTAAGTAGAAGAGGGTAGCTTAGAAAGCGAGCTGATTTCATTCCGAAATATCATTAAATTCTTATCTTCACAGGAATTTAATAAAAACGGTATGCGAATAAAACATATAAGCTTTCCTATTATTCTTGCTTTTATTCTCAGTAGTCAACTTGTTTTTGCTCAGCCACCCTGTCAAAATGGTCCTGATGGGATTATTTATATCCAAGGCGGAGGTGGAATTCAAAATTACGACCCTAGCTTGCCTATCTCAGCTACTAATCCCGTCACGAATACCATCCCGAATGGTGGTGGTGGATTGGCTGTTGCCAATAATCTCAATGGTGCAGGCCCTTCGCCTACTTTCTATGCTGCCTCAGGCGGAAATTGGATTTATTGGAACGGCGTGGCTTGGATTAATACAGGGCATAGCGCTGGTGGACCGGGTGCGGTCAATCCAGGAGGTGGCGGAAATTTTATTTATAATTTAATTGGAAGTTCGGGACAGGTTTGGCAATATGATGGAACAGGACCTTCTACTTTATTAGTTACCGTTCCAGGTTTTTCCGGCGGAGGCCCTTATGATTTAGTCGGAGATTGTGATGGAGGTTTTTATATTTTAAGAACTAACGCGACTGGTACTCCGGGTCCTTTTTTAAGAAAATATAATTCAAGTGGAGCGTTGGTTCAATCTTGGACTGCAACCGGTACTTCAAATAGTGCAGGAGGAGGTTTTGCAATAATTGGAAATACCGTTTATTACCACAATGGGGGTGGTTTTCATGAAGGCCAATTAACTACGGGACCTTCTATAAATTTTTCGCCAAATACATCTGCAATTCCTAATCCTAGTGATATGGCTTGTTGTCCAGTTTGTAATTCGGGCAGAGATACGGTTTATTATTGCGAAGGGAGTGCAGGCGTTGGTTTAAGTACCATATTGCCACCGACCGTTACTTGGACAGTAGTTTCAGGCAATGCGAATGTTATTGGTACAGGAAACAATGTTTCCGTTACCACTACGAATACTTCAATTATTACCGCCACCTCAAACACTAGTACCGATGTAGATTCGTTCGTAGTGATTCCCGTGCCGATTACTTTGGACGCGGGCATGAATCGAACTATAGAAGATTGTAATCCTTTTTCTACTACCTTGAATGGAGTTTTGTTGGATACCAATGGCATTTTTAATTACAGTATCTCATGGACACCTGCTGCGAATATTACGGCAGGAGGGACCACCTTAACCCCGGCGGTTACTCAAACGGCCTTGACAACCTATTATATGAGTGTGACCACACCCTTTGATGAAGGTGGTTGTCTTTGGAGAGATTCTGTTACCTTGGACGTGAATGATTTTACACCCATAGCTAATTTTGATTTTGATTTAGGTTTGGGATGCATCAATGATACGGTTCAATTTACCAATACATCAACTTTAAATCCTAGTGGCACGCCTACTTATGTTTGGAATTTTGATGACGGCAATATTTCTATAGATGAAAATCCTCTTCATATTTATGGTGCGCAAAATACATTTAATGTAAATTTTCAAGTAACTCACAATGGTTGTGTAGATGATACTACCATTGCCGTGAATGTGCAGCATCCGTTGGTTTCTGATTTCTTTATAACCAACACAGGAACGGCGGGAGATGATTCCATTTGTCTAGGGCAAACTTTTATATTTAGTCCTAATACGACACCCCTCGCTGGCACGGCCGGCTTAACTTTTGATTGGGATTTTGACGATGGTACTACCAGATTAGGGCAAAGCGGAGTTCAACAAATTTACGATTACACCGTCCCGGGCATTTATAATGTGAAGCTAGTTATTACTGACACCCTGGGTTGTTCAGATTCTATTTCTAAAACAATTTTCGTGGACATCCCTGCTTTTGTGTCGCTTAGTGCCTCACCCATCGAAGTCTGCGTTGGAGAAAAAGTATATTTCTCGGATTCGGTGGCTCCGAATACGTTCAATGTTACCTACGATTTTGACGACGGTAATGTCTTGGCAGATTTGAGTGATCCGGTACATATTTTTGAACAATCTGGTACGTACCAAGTTAATTTGGCCGCAACCTATTTGGTCTGCCCAGATGCAGATACAAATGTGACGATTGAAGTGAATGATTTTGCTCGCGTAAATTTGGGCGGAGATCGAACGATTTGTCCCTATTTGGATTCAGTAATAGTGCTCCAGGATGTTGAAAATCCTTCTCAGATGCTTCGTTGGAGTACGGGAGAGGTGTCACCAAGGATAATTGTCAATCAAAATGAAATCGGGAGTTATTGGGCTCAGGCCGATAATGAGGGTTGTTCGAGCTCAGATAGTGTGCTAGTTCAGCGAGATTGTTACTTAAATATTCCAAATACTTTTTCACCGAATGGCGATGGCCGCAACGATTATTTTATACCCCGTCAGTTGCTAAGCAGCGGCGTTATAGCTTTTAATATGCAAATTTTTAATCGCTGGGGCGAGCTGATTTTCCAAGGGGATAATCCACAAGGAAGAGGCTGGGATGGTAAGTATGGAGGTAAAAAACAGGAGATAGGTGTGTATGTTTACCTCATTACGGCAACTTGGAAGAATGGGTTTACTAACACTTTCCAAGGCAATGTGACACTCCTGCGTTAATAAGCTCGTTCTAGTGTGAGTTTAAGATTTTTGCTATCACTTCAGTTTTTGTTACTTTTAGGCAACAATTAATCAGTGAAGGCCTTTTGACGGCTTTCGTAAAATAGGCTGTCATGAAAAATTTAAAAACTATCGTACTTATTTTAGTGGGTATCATTTTACTTAAAACGAGTCAAGCACAAATTCCTCAATTTTTTAATAATAATACGGGAACTTCTAGCAATGCCTTTCCGCTAAGCACCGCAACTAGTAATAAAGTACAATGGTTGTATGCTCCGGGCTCGTTTTCTAGTTTGGGAGGTGGTTTAGGAACGGCGGCTTATTCAGGGGCGATCTCTAAAGTCTATTTTAGAGTGGGCGCAGGAGTCAGCGCCACGGCTACTTATAACTTGACGATTTCATTGGCTCAAAATTTGGGTACTATTTTAGCCTTCCCGAATGCAACGTATTCTGCCGTCACTCAATGTTTTACCGATCCTAGCTTCAATTTTACTGGTGTGGTTTCGGGTGCTTGGTATGGTATTGAGTTGCAAACACCTTTTCCTTTTGACCCAAGTCAAAGTTTAATTTTTGAAATGAAACAAACGGGTGGGACTGGAAATCAGTTACGGCAGAGTAACGCCCTATCAAATGTTAGACGATGGGGGCCATTTGCTGCTACCGTTGGCAGTGGTTTTGGAACCGGTTTAGTTGATTTTGGTTTTGACCTAGGCACTCAACGTTTGTATCACTGTCCAGGAGCGCCTGCTCTTAATTTGTCTACCATAAATTCTGGAAATATTACGTGGTCTTTGGTTAGTGGGAATGCTACTCTAAGTGCTACATCGGGTCAGAATATAACGGCTTTGCCAACAAATCAGGCAGTAGTGGTAGCAAACTCTGATGCGAATACGGTGGTTGATACTTTTATTTTAATACCTGTTAGTGGTACGGTTGATGCAGGTACTGCTAGTGCTGTGGCGGGTTGTCAACCTTTTACGGATAACTTGAATGCTTCACTAACCGATACTACGGTTGGAGTATTCTACAACATTGCTTGGGCACCCGCAGCCAATATCACAGCAGGAGGGAACACGCTTACGCCCATGATAACGCAAAACGCCGCATTGACCTATACAATGACAGTTTCAACAGACTCTAGTCAAGGAGGTTGTGTTTTTACAGATACTGTGCGAAAGGATGTCGATAATTACACTCCTTTAGCGAGTTTTGTTCCAGATATTAATTTGGGTTGTGTGAATGACACGGTAAACTTTTTTAGTAGTTCGTCGGTTTTGAATCCTAATGGAAATCCTAGCTATCTCTGGACATATGACGATGGAAATGTTGGTACTGCTGCCAACCCAACACATATTTATGGATTTCAAAATTCTTATGATGTTACGCTTACTATTACAGATAGTGGCTGTGTGGATGATACTACCATCACCATTGAATTGCGCCATCCCTTAGTAGCCGATTTTGATATTAACAATGATGGCACTAGCATGGCGACAGATTCTATTTGCCTAGGCTCAGAATATTTATTTAGTCCTGTAACCACACCAATTGCTGGCAGTGGTGCTAACTTAAATTTTGATTGGTATTTTGGAGATGGTACTAATCGATTGAATGAAACAGCTATACCGCAAGCCTACCGCTACACTCAAGCAGGAACTTATACAGTCATGTTGGTAGTGACTGATACGATTGGATGCTCCGATACTATGTCCTATAGTGTATTTGTGGATATACCTTCTTTTATATCTTTTGCAGCGAGCCCTACAGAAATTTGTGTAGGTGGTCAAGTATACTTTAAAGATTCTTTTTCGGCCAATACAATTAGTAGAGTTTATGACTTTGATGACGGAACGGTATTGGAAGGTTTACATAATCCGGTACATACCTATGAAAATGCTGGGATCTATGAGGTGAGTTATACTGCTGATTATTTAGTGTGCGCTTCCTTAGATACTACCGTAACTATTGAAGTGTCAGAAGCGCCCTCTATTTTTCTGGGAGAAGATCGTACTTTGTGTCCATTTCTTGATTCAATTGTCGTTTTGGGAAATAAGCAAAATCCTGCTCAAATCCTAAGCTGGAGTACGGGTGAACGAGCTCCCTCTATTATAGTAACAGCGAATGAAGTGGGTGATTATTGGGCCACTTTTGAAGATAAAGGTTGCGTGAGTGTGGACACGGTTTCGGTAAAACGAGATTGCTATTTAAATATTCCAAATAGTTTTTCACCCAATGGTGACGGCCGAAATGATTATTTTCTTCCTCGTCAGCTGTTGAGTAGCGGAGTAATCGGCTTTTCGATGACAGTGATGAACCGTTGGGGCGAAGTAGTATTTGAAACTAGCAATGTAGAAGGCCGTGGTTGGGATGGAAACTTTGGCGGTCAGCAGCAGCCTATGGGCGCTTATGTATATTTGATTGAAGCTACCTGGAAAAATGGATATTCAAATTCTTTCAAAGGCACCACAACTTTGATTCGATAAATATTATTTTAATAGTGAAAAGCGCATTTCAAGAATTGGTTTGCGCTTTTTTTTATTTAGAAATGTTTCGATTCTTTTTTGAAACCTTTTCTATAAGTTTACTAGAAAATCCATTGTATCCACGCCATCAGCGAAGTCAGTCAAGGACGGTTTTTGAGCAGCACCAAATGGAATATCTTGTTTACTGACTAATGCTTGAATGTCATCACGTTGATTTAGCTTGTTTCTTAGTTCATCTACTGAATCATAAAATTCATAATGCACAACTGAAATAGGAGCATGGGTTTCTTCCTTTTCAACCAATAATAAAGATTGGGTGCTCATATACATTTGCTGGTTTAAAAGGAGTAAGGAGAGATTATAGTCAATATTGTTTTTGTACTTATGCATATTCGCCAGGTATTCATAAGCCTTCATACTCTCAATCAACGGTTTGAAATCATACTCCTTTGGGACATAAAGTTTGCTCACATTCCGACAGCCCAACCCAAAATAGTAATGGATGTCTTCGCCCAATGCTTTTAGCTCCTCTTTGCTTTCATCCCCCGTCAGTAGAGCTACGGAGCTTCTGCTTTTTCTTAAAATATTAGGTCGTTTGCCAAAATATTGTTCAAAATATACATTGCTTTGGTTGCTGCCGGTTGCTATGTAAGCGTCGCAATTTGATAGTTGTTCCACTATGGATAGCTTTTTGGCTATTTCTTCATTGTCATTTTTTAATTGATTGATTACAAATTTCATTAAAACACTATCCTTGGAAGAAACTTTTATTTGAAGCTGATGACCACTGAGCACACCGCATAAAATGTCGTGCATGCCCACCAAGGGGATGTTGCCTGCTAGTACAATCCCTACGGTCTTGGCTGATTCAGCAGCTGAGTAAGTACCCGCAAAAGCAATTAGTTCGTTTTCGTCTAAAAAAAAATCTCGAATATTTTTGATACTCAATTCAATAAACTCTTTGGTAAACCAAGGGTTTTCGGCTTCGGCTCTTTGAGCGGCCTTGGCAAAATCTTCCTGTTCATATCTTAATGTTTCCTTTAGGTTTAATAAAGCTTGTATCCTTTGTTGCAACATTTTTGTTTGTATTTTCGCAGTACAAAATAACGGCAAAAGTATGGCAATAATAATAACTGAAGAATGTATTAATTGTGGGGCTTGTGAACCAGAATGTCCGAACAATGCAATTTATGAAGGAGGAGTAGAATGGGCTATGTCTGATGGAACTTCTTTGAAAGGAGTCTTCCAATTGATGGAAGGTAAAGAAGTTGACGCGGAGGCGCGTTTGTTGCCCGTGAGTGACGACGTATATTATATCACTCCGGATAAATGTACAGAGTGTCAAGGGTTTCATGAAGAGCCACAATGTGCGGCTGTTTGTCCTGTGGATTGCTGCGTACCCAATGAGGATGTGGTAGAAAGCGAGGAAGAACTATTGGCTAAAAAAGAGCGGCTGCACTTGTAGTCCAAATTTGATATGAAGTTTATACTGCTCTCATTTTTAATGTTGGTAATTGGGTTTGCCAATTTGCAGGCACAAAACAATTGTGACACCATGCAAAAAAAAATGAAGACGGGTATTTTTTATCAAATAGATTGTAATGGAGTTACTCAGGAAGGAGTAAGGAACGACAAGGGTAAGCAAGGAGTTTGGACGAGGAGTAGAAGCCGCGATGGCAAACTTTTATCCATGGAGACTTTTTATAATGATGTGTTGAATGGTACGTCGGTTTACTTTACCGAGGAAAATACGGTAGCCAAAACGACGGTATTTTTGGATGGAAAACGAAATGGACCTGAGAGATTGTATCATGCTAAAGGAGGATTAAAATCATTGGCCTACTATACCAATGATAAATTAAATGGCTACCGCAAACAATATTTTATTGACGGAACACAGGAATTCGTAGAACTTTATAACCAAGGTAAGAAAAATGGCGAGCAGGTTTATTATTACAGCAACGGTCAAAAATCTGCTATTTATACCTATGCCTTTGGAGGAAAACATGGACTAGCAACTTTTTATAATCGGAACGGATACGTGACTTCCATGGGTAAATTTAAAAGTGATAAAAAAAGCGGACTTTGGAAGGAGTATCATAATAACGGTGAACTGAGTGGCGTAGGTGAGTTTTCTTATGGAAAGAGAACAGGAGAGTGGAAGACCTATAACAACAAAGGAGAATACTTAAAAAACGAAAAATTTTAGATGAACGTACTGAGTCGGTTTAAGGATATTTCCCATTTTATTTTAGATGTAGATGGTGTTCTCACTGATGGATCACTGTTGCTCATTGAAGGAAGCCTGGCTCGAAAAATGCATACTCGTGATGGCTATGCCATGCAGTTGGCTGTCAAGAAAGGATACGAAATTATTATTATAACCGGCGGAAACAATCCTACGGTAGAAACCCGACTGAAAAGATTGGGTTTGAAGCACGTATACTCTGGCGTAGAAGATAAACTTTTAGTTTTAGAATCAATTTCGGACGATGTGGACTTGACAAAATCTATTTATATGGGAGATGATATGCCCGACTTGCAGGTTATGCAAAAAGTAGCTCTGCCATGCTGCCCAGCTAATGCTTGCACAGAAATTTTGGAAGTGGCCCAATATGTTTCTCCGTTGAATGGTGGTGAAGGTTGCGTGAGAGACGTGATAGAAAAAGTATTAAAACTTAATGATGATTGGCAGTAAGACTTTTTCTTATGAATAAGTT
>CAZTCQ010000074.1:9789-12984 GCA_964612525.1 uncultured Chitinophagaceae bacterium
ATTAGTTTTAAGCACAGTTCTCATAGCAGCAGCAGGCTATATGATCAATGATTATTTTGATGTGAGAATAGATGCTATCAACAAACCCGATAAACTTGTTTTGAGCAAAGTGATTTCCCGAAAGGCGATGATTATATGGCATGTAGTGCTTAATGTGATTGCGCTTGCCTTGGTTGCCAAGCTTGCTTATGATAATCAACTACGGCTTATTGGCATTCAGCTATTTTGCATCGCCGCTTTGGTTATATACTCAATGAGCTTTAAGCGTAAACTATTTATTGGCAATATTCTTGTTGGATTATTAATAGGTTTTAGTGTGTTGCTTGTAGGGATTTATGAACCAGAATTTAAAGTGTTGTCATTAGATAATTCCTATTCTAAATTGATTTGGCTCTATGCTCTTTTTGCTTTTTTGATAACCTTGGTCCGAGAAATTATTAAAGATGCCGAAGATTTAAAAGGCGATATCAAAGAAGGGTGTAGAACCATACCGATCGTTTATGGCTTGGAAGTAACTAAAAAAATCATTTATTGGATTTACTTTTTATTGCTTGGATTACTAGCAGCTTTTATAAGTAAACTCTATGCTACCAGCACGATTCTCTGTTTGTATTTCGCAGTGGGCGTTATTATACCAAGTGTTTTTTTGCTTTACAAAATTCATAAGGCAAAAAGTACTTCGGACTTTGCCAAGCTTAGTACTTGGGTAAAATGGCTTACGCTTTCTGGTATTTTGTCAATGGTTTTAATTCAATTTTAAATGTTCAAAGAAAAAATAATATTAGGATCCGCTTCGCCTCGTCGCGCTGAGATTCTCAAAATGGCGGAGATTAATTTTGAAGTTCATGCAGCGAATGTTGAGGAAATTGTGAAGCCAAGCTTGTCGCCCGATGAGGTGACAATTGATATTGCTCGTCAAAAAATGAAAGCCATTAAAAAACATTATGCGAATGAAATAATCCTGACGTCTGATACGGTGGTGGTGTTAGAAAATGATATTCTAGGAAAACCAGCTGATGCTTATGAAGCAAAAAAAATGCTTCAACGACTTAGTGGAAAGCAGCATGCTGTGATAACGGGTGTGGTGTTGTCGAAAGAAAATCAAGAAAAAACCTTTAGTGTAACGACCACTGTTTTTTTTAAAGAATTAGCCGAAAGCGACATTGACTTTTATATAAAAAACTATAAACCATTTGACAAAGCAGGCTCCTATGCGATTCAAGAATTTATCGGAGCTATCGGCATTGAAAAAATAGAAGGCGATTATTATAATGTGGTGGGCTTGCCGATTAGTCGGGTAGTAGAGGAGTTGAAGGGGTTTTAACGTATCTAAGCTATGCCCAGTGGGAATCTACAATGAAGAGGCTCTCGGCATAAGTCCGTGAGACAAATTTACAATTTTGTTCCTGCCGTCTGGCAGCTTAGTGAAATTCCAAAAAGCTCCCCAACACAATCAGGGGGCATTTTATGGCAAGGACGGTTTCGGCTTAGCCCTCTACCATTGGTGTGCTTGATTTACTAGCTGTAGTTTGGTCTTACTTATAAAATTACGAAGTCTACTTTTTAATAAACTTTTGTTCGATAATTCCTTTGCTCGTTTCTAATCTTATAAAATAAATACCGCACACTAAATCTGTGGTGTTTATTTTGGTTGGGATATTGCCACTTAATGATAGTTGAGATCTACCTTGAATATCGTAAATCTGAAGATTGGTAATATTCAAATTGGATGTAATGTTTAACTCGTTTCGCACTGGATTTGGATTTATAAGAAGTAGAGGTTCATTTATAGTTGTGTGTTCAATGCTATTCGGGAATATTGGTAAAAATTTAATGACCCAATAATCATCATCTCCATAATTGTTAGTTACGTCTCCATTATTGGATGAAGTAAAGCCTGTTGCAATAAATCCTCCGTCTGCTGTCTGTCTAATAAAATTAGCGACATCGCTTTTATCACCACCTACGCTTTTTTGTCCTTCAATATTACCCGTAGAATTAAGCTTTATTACCCAATAATCTTCACTTCCTTGATTTGATGTTAAATCACCATTATCTGATGAGCTATTGCCTGCTACAATATAACCTCCATCTGCAGTTTGCTGGATAGAATTTATATAATCATTATGAGTACCTCCTAAACTTTTTTCCCATTCAATATTGCCATTGGAAGATAGTTTGAAAACCCAACCATCTCTACCACCATAATTGATTGCTACGTCGCCATTATTTGAGTAGCTAGCACCTGCCACAATATATCCTCCATCTGCGGTTTGCTGAACCGATCTTGCATCTTCTCGATTAGTACCACCAAAGCATTTACTCCAAACTATGCTACCTAGTGGATTAAGTTTTACGATCCAAGAATCATGATTTCCATGATTAGAGTCAACATCACCATTAATCGACAAACTGTTACCAACCACTATGTATCCTCCATTTGTGGTTTGCTGTATGGACAAAGCATTATCGTAATCCGTGCCACCTAAAGATTTATTCCAAATGATTCCGCCCAAGGAATCAAGTTTCACAATCCAATAATCATTATTTCCTTTATTCGTATCTACATCACCATCGCTTGAATAGCTATATCCTGCAACGACAAATCCATGATCCGTAGTTTGTTGTATAGAAAAAGCTACATCATTTTCGCTGCCACCTAAACACTTATTCCATTCCACACTCCCAATGGAACTAAGTTTTACTACCCAATAATCATTCTTTCCTTTATGGTTACTTACATCTCCATCATTTGAAGCGGTATAACCCGCCATTACGTAGCCACCATCTGCGGTTTGTTGTATGGAATAAGCTACATCGTTTAAACTCCCGCCAAGACTTTTGTTCCATTCTTGATTTCCAACAGAATCAATTTTTAAAATCCAACTGTCAGCAACACCCTGATTTGAGTTTAAATCAATATCATCAGAAACACTAAAGCCTGCTATCACATACCCGCCATCCGAGGTCTGTTTAACATCCCAGGAATGGTCACGGTTGCTACCTCCATAATTTTTTTGCCATTCTATTGAAGGGTTTTGTGCAGAGACCACACTAGCGCAAGTCAATAATATTAGAACTGATACAAACTTTACTACTTTTAATCGTTTCTTATTGAGAAATGGATTCATAATTTATTTTATTGTTTAGTATTTAAAAACGTATTTTAATATCATGCCAAATTACAGCTAACGT
>CAZTCQ010000075.1:0-9846 GCA_964612525.1 uncultured Chitinophagaceae bacterium
TCGCCTGCCAACGAGCAAATTATATATGATCCTAGTGATAATCAATTTTATAGTAATACCGCACAGGCTTATCCTATGGATTTACGCGGCTTGGCTAATGTCTCTTCTACAGTAAAATACATTTGTGGTGGTATGGAGAGTAATCAAGTCGTGAGTAAAAAAGCGTTTAAGTTAACTTACATGAGTACGGTTGGAACATCTGATTTTGCCAAAGAAATTGGTTTGAAAGTTTATCCTAATCCTGTAACTAATTTTGTTACTGTTTCTTTCAAAAAGTCGCTAGCAGAAAGTAGCTATTCAATAATAAATGTAAATGGTCAAACTTTACAATCTGGAAGATTAACGGAAAATCTTCTGCACATTTCTCTTGAGGGAATTTCAAGAGGGAGCTATTTTTTAGTTCTTAATTTAAATGGCCAACGTGTAGTGCAAGCCATTACCAAAAACTAATTTCTTTTACATATAAGAAAGTAACCAATAGACTAAGCCGCTAAATAAAGCTGCTATAGGCAAAGTCATAAGCCAAGATAAAAGGATGTTACCTACTACTTTGGTATCAGCTTTTTTGGTCACCGTTCCTATTCCAAAAATAGAACCGACTGATACATGCGTAGTGGATACGGGCATGCCATGAACACTAGCGGTAGTTACTAAGAGTCCTGTAACTAAATTTGCAGTAAATCCTTGTCCGCTATTCATTGGCGTGATTTTTTTACTCATTAATTCACCAACTCTTTTTGCGTTCAATAGACCACCTATTGCTATGGCTAGGGCGACTGCAATCATACCCAATTCTACATCTAAGGTGTTAATTACAATGAGCAAGCCTACAATTTTTGGGGTATCATTCAATCCTCTTGCAAAACTTACAATACCTGCACTTATGTAGTGCGCAGCATCTAGTATTTTTTGCGAGCTAATACCCAGAAAGTTTCCTTTATACGATTCAACACATTCGCGAGAGCTGCCTACTCTAATTGTTTTTTTAGTTTCTACGGTTATAAATTCATTTGTATTGGCTGTTTGCACTACGGCTACCTTCTCATCTCCAATACAGAGGCAGGTTTCTTTGCTTACTTTTAGGGCGAGCCTAATTTGTCTGAAAATAATATATGCAATAAAACTAACGACAGCGGCCATTAAAGGACTTACCACCAATGGCATTAAAAAAGCTTTGCCCAACTTTACAAAATTAAAATCCGAACCTACCGCAACTACACCAGCGCCAAACAAGCCACCTACCAAACTATGAGTTGTAGATATAGGCATTCCTATTTTAGTGGCCATAAAAACAGTAATAGCCGCTCCTAAAGCTATGGATATCGCAAATTCTGGCGATTGTATTAGTGCATCAGGCACTAAGCCTTTACCCGAGAAGTTTTTAACTAATTTGCCGGCTAAAAATATAGCAGCTATTGAACCCGCTAGGGTGGTAACAGTTGCCCAAGTGATAGCTCCTTTATAGTTGGTCGTACCACTGCCAAAAAGCGTAGCTACACCTTTGAAATTGTCATTGGCTCCATTACTATAAGCAAGAAAGCAGGCGGCTAAAAATAGAAGTATAATCATAATCTGTTCGTACGGTATAGACAGCGTTCAGCATTGCATCTGTTCAACTGAATATCTACGTCAGATTAGTTCTTTTGGATTTTTGGAATTGTATTACTTTCTAACAACAACTTTCAGCACTATCGCCACTATCGTTTATACCAAAAGGCATAGCGCCGCCACAGCCCTCGTAGACGCCATAATGGGTATCCCACGTGCCATGAAATTCAAAATGCTCTTTGTAGCGCGTAGCTTGAAGCATCAAGTACGTATTGCCGCAAACGGGCATTATTTTTCCTTTCGGAAAATTGTGGTGGTCGTCTAAGTCAAAGCTGTTGGCATTATTTTCAATTGTGCCCTGATAAGCCACTGCTTGACCAAAATCTTCACATTCGTCTTCCAGGCCATCAATCTTCCATAATCGATAGGTCACAGAAAAGAATTTTATATCTCCACACTTTTCTTGAATTTCTTTATTCTCAATCGTGATGGGATTGTTCTTTACACTTCGAGGATCCGTAAAGCCAACTTTTTTAGATGTACGCAAAAAATCATTCCAGTATAAAGCACCGCTTAAGCATTCGCCCCATAGTACAGGGTCGTTTTGTAGTTCAGTGCTAATTCTGCGGTCGCTGTATACATCGCTAAAATACATTTCGCCACCCGGCTTAAGAAGATTGAATACATCGCCTAGTACTTTTTCTTTATCAACCGCAAGGTTTATTACACAGTTAGAAATCACTACGTCAAAACTATTCGGCTCCAAATCGAGTTTGTCTAATTTTTCTATATTTCCTTTCAAGAATTTTACATTGCTGTGCTTGTAACCAAACTGCTCGGTATGAAAATCAATATGGCGGTTGGCTACATCTAGTTGCTCATCGGTCATATCTACTCCAATTACTTCGCCTTTTTGTCCTACAAACTGAGACAATAAATAACAGTCTCTACCACTGCCAGAGCCTAAATCTAGAATGCGTAGCCCCTCTAGTTGGTCGGGGATTACTAATCCGCAGCCATAATACTTCGCCATCACTTCTTCATGAATATTAGCAAAAGCTGCCTTTACATACTCAGGTGGTTCCTCCATGGTACAACAGGCATTGGTCTTCAAATCTTCGCTGTTTTGTAATTCTTTTCCGTAATAATCTTTTACTTCTTCGTGCTTTGCTTCCATGATAACTTCCTTCTGATTAAGTATAAAAATATGTTTTTATTCTATTTAATGTTGTTTTGGTGTTCGTATTCTCTTTTTAAAGTCGTGCGTTAAAGTTCATACTTACGATGGTTGTTTGATATTGGATTATTTTTTTTATAAAACCCCAAACTCAACATCTTTATCTACCTCCTTAGTATAACTCCCAAAAAATCGATCCCAATAAGGTAGTACAGAGCTATAGTTAGAATTGCTTTCTTTAACGATAACGGAGTGATGAATACGATGCATACGAGGAGATACTAGAAACAAGCGCAGAAAATAGTCAGCGCTTTTGCTAATCTGAATATTAGAATGATGCAAAGTAACAACCGTAGCAAGTACCAAGCCATATACAATAACAGTTTCCGCGCTAATACCCAATAAAATAAATAGCGGCACTTTAAAAACATAAGAAAGCGCCAACTCCACGGTATGAAAACGAACACTTGAGGAAGTCCCTAATTTTTCATCCGCATGATGAAACTTATGAAATCGCCACAGAAAAGGAATAAGATGATTAATGCGGTGCCACCAATACATAATTAAATCTAACATCAAAAAACCAATAACTACATTAGTCCAAAGAGGTAGATAATATAGTAAGCCAAAAGATTGATTACTCAAATAGAGAAGTAGCATTTGTAAATAATAGCCACCCGTACCTATAACAACTAAATTAGCAATGCCAATACCTACGTTAAAAGCATCGTGTTTATAATCTATCAGTTCCTTGCGTTGCGGAAAAATATGCTCGGCTATATAAACCGTTATAAAAATGATACCAACGGCATAGGGTTGTATCATTTTTAATATTGCAATCATTTCTATCATTGTGAATTAATAAGATTAAATTCGTTTGTGGTAATAAAAAACTACTCTTACAAATCTGTCGTAAATGTACTATGCATTTTAATTTCAAATTGATTTTATCTCTTGGTGTCCTTATTTTTTTATTGACAGCAACCAAAATGTCTGCACAATCAAAAGATGCTGATACGGTAAAACGTTTTAGTGCTTTTCCGTTTCCGGTTGTGTATTATGCGCCGGAGACCCGCTTTGTTTTTGGAGTAGGAGGTGTTGCTACCTTCAGACCTAAAAAAAATACCGAAACAGCAAGACCTTCGAGTGTAACGGGAGGCGCTGCTTATACACAGAATAAGCAAGTGTTGCTTTACACAACCTATCAGCTATTCCTAGATAATAATAAAAATTATATTTTCGGCGAGGCGGGTTATTACATCTATAGTTATTTTTTTTACGGCACAGGCCAAAATGAAGTAGCCGAGGAGTTATACCGCGTAAATTATCCAAGAATAAAATTAAATGCTACGAGATTAATTCGCCCGCATTTGTATGCTGGTATTGGTTATCAATTTGAAAATTATAATGTTGTAGAAACCGAAGTAAATGGTTCACTAGCGGCTGATACAATTCCTGGCTCGCAGGGGAGTAGAACTTCGGGCTTAGGTCTACAGCTAATTTATGATACGCGTGATACAGTCTTTTATCCTTCTAGTGGTTGGTATGGGGCGCTCAGCACTATGAATAATGGAAAGCATTGGGGTGGCAATTTTAATTTTAATCGCATTGAACTAAATCTTTCAAAATATCAACGGCTCTATAAAAATGCAATTTTGGCATTGAATAGTTACAATAGTTTTGTGCTGGGCACTGCGCCTTTTCAGCAGCAAAGTCAGTTAGGTGGTAATAAGCAAATGCGCGGCTATTACCAAGGCCGTTTTACAGATTATAATCAAATGGCTCTTGGCGTAGAAACTCGTTTTCCTGTTTATCGTCGGTTTGGTGGTGTTGCATTTTTCAATGCAGGTGCGTTAGGTAATCAACAAGATTTTATTCGGTTTAATGATATGAAATATTCCTATGGTTTGGGGTTACGCTTTAACGTAAACCGAAAAGACCATTTAAATATGCGTTTGGATTATGCTATTGGGCCTGGAACTAGCGGTTTTTATTTTACGATTGGGGAGGCTTTTTAGTTCTTCAAACCCATAATAGTTTCTGAAAAAATAGCACTCAATTTTTCATCAGCCTTACCTGCCACTTCAATAATCTCAGCAATATCCACAGCTTGTAAATTATCAGGATCACATTCATCAGTAATCACGCTTACTGCTGAGCATTCTAAACCCAGTTGATTAGCTACAATTACTTCTGGTACTGTACTCATGCCTACCATATCCGCACCAATAATTTTAAGAAAGCGATATTCTGCACGGGTTTCAAGGTTAGGCCCCAACACAGAAGCATAAACACCCTCATTCATTTTAATTCCATGAGTCTCTGCCACTTTGGTGAGGCTTGTATTTAATTCTTTGGAGTAAGGTTGACTCATATCTGGGAAACGGTTGCCATAAATTGGATCGTTTAATCCTGCAAGCGGACTGCCACTTTGTAAGTCTATATGGTCGTCTAGTAAAATCAAATCACCTTTTTTAAAGTCTAGATTAACGCCTCCTGCCGCATTACTCAATAGCAAATGCGAAATACCAAGTGCATGCATTACTCTAATTGGGAAGGTAATTTGTTTCATATCATACCCTTCATAAGCATGAAAGCGACCTTGCATACAAATTACTTTTACATCGCCAATCGTTCCATAAATAATTTGCCCTGCATGGAACTCAACCGTAGCCTGAGGAAAATGCGGAATGTCTTTATATTCAATTTGTGTTTCTATATTGATGTGCTCAATCAATTTTCCAAGACCCGTACCCAAAACAATTCCTACAGTTGGCGTATCAATATTTTTATTTTTTAAATAGTCAGTAGCTTCTGCTATCATTTCTGAATATATCATTTTCTTAACTTAGCTTTATAATCCAAACGGGCGCATGACGCGTATGTATTTACAAATATGGCACACAAATTTTATATAACCTTACTCATGCTTTTAAGCGTGACTACCTTAAAGGCACAAGACACAACAATAGTAGAATTGGAAATGGTTGACGAAGCGACAGAACAAGTTGTAAAAAAAAATAAGGAAATAGACTATATCTATATGTCTCAAGATTTTTTGTATGCTGCTCGGGCTGATGGAGACGCTGCTCCTTATATTGACAGTTTTGCCAATGTGAACGAAAAGGTTTTGTTAGCTCAACTAAAAACTGAGAATGATAAGAAAGCCTTTTTTATAAATTTATACAATGCCTATACGCAGTATATTCTTAAAAAAAGCCCTGGAAAATATAAAAAACGGAATGCCTTTTTTAAGGCAAAGCAAATTAACCTGGCTGGAAATCAAATTAGCCTAGATAAAATTGAAAATGGATTTTTAAGGCGCTCAAAAGTAAAATTAGGTCTTGGTTATATTGGCAAATTGTTTCCTGGAAAATTAGAAAAAAAGTTTAGAGTTTCTAAAGTAGATTATCGCATTCATTTTACGCTGAACTGTGGCGCAGCAAGTTGTCCGGCTATTGCTTATTATAAACCCGAAAAACTGGAAGAGCAGCTAGAAGATGCAACAAGTGCTTATTTAAAAGGAGAAGTGGAGTACAAAAAAGAAGAGAATAAACTTTACTTGCCTGCAACTATGAGTTGGTTTAGAGGAGATTTTGGTGGGAAAAACAAACAAATAAAGCTAATTAAAAAACTGGGCATTATACCATCAGATGCAAGTCCTAAGATTAAATACAAATCATACAATTGGGATTTATATTTGAAAAACTATAAAAAATAAAATAGCTCTATTTAATCCATACTAAATGAAGAAGAGCAAACAAGCCTTAATAATATTTGCCAGAAAACCAGAATTGGGCAAAGCAAAAACTCGATTGGCTGCAACGGTAGGCGATAAAAAAGCTTTAGAAATCTATTTAAAATTATTAGCGCATACAAAATCTATAACAGCTGATTTGACTTGCGATAAATACGTATTCTTGACGAAAGAACTAGAAGATAATTTTTGGAGTGGTTTCAAACCAGAAATTCAAAAAGGTGAATCACTAGGCGATAAAATGAAGCACGCTTTTTCTTTATTATTTGATAAAGGTTATGAAAATGTATTGATAATTGGTACAGACTGTCCTGGCATTACAACTCAAATGGTAAATGACGGATATGAAAAATTAAAGAGTCATGATGTAGTTATTGGCCCTGCAGAGGACGGTGGTTACTACCTATTGGGAATGAATGCAATGCATAATTCTTTATTTGAAGATATACGTTGGAGTAGTGCAGTAGTGCGCCATCAAACCATAGAAAAAGCTGAGAAACTAAATCTTACTTATACTTTATTACCAATTTTGAATGATGTAGATGAAGAAAAAGATGTGCCACCTGCTTGGCTATAATAGCTTCATTAGGGCTTTTAGCCTAGCTTAATTATCTACATTTACAATGCTTATTATAATTCGTGTTATACGCTTTCTTAAAAATATGGCTCCAACTTGCGCTCAAGTTTTACTTGAGAAATATAGATCTAAAAGGCTCGTTTGAATCTGTAAGAAAAACGCCTAGTTTACTCGCTGTCAATCACTCTAATTCTTTTTTGGATGCACTGATTGTTTGTGCACATTGTCCTAAACAAATACATTTTTTAGCTCGTGGCGATGCGTTTAATAAAAAATGGTCTGCTTGGATACTGCGAAAGCTAAACATAATTCCGATACATCGTAAAGAAGAGGGGAGAGAAAATTTGTCAAAAAACAAGCAATCATTTAATGAGGTACTTGATGTTTTTAAGCAAGGTGGTTCGGTGCTTATTTTCCCTGAAGGACTTTGTGCAAATATAAACAAAATTCGTCCGTTGCGAAAAGGCGCTGCGAGGATTGCCTATCTGGCTTGGCGTGAGCTAGATCTTGAACAATTTATTGTACAAGCTGTAACGCTTCGCTATGATTCATTTACCAAAATGCCGAAGGGGGTAAATATGAGTATTGCGTCTGCTTTGGGTTTTAAAGATTTTAATCTTACACAAGAAGCTGTCTTTTACAATCAATTTAATGAGACTGTAAAAGAGAACTTGCAATCACATCAGAATAATCAATTTAATTCTACTTCTTATTCAATTTTAAAAAAAACAACCTTAGCGATTCCTGCCTTAATCGGATATCTTATTCACAGACCATTTTATCTTTTGCTAAAAAAAATCGTGGCAAAGAAAACAAAAGAAACAGTTTTTTATGATTCAGTACTTTTTGGAAGTCTAATGTTGCTCTATCCGTTTTTTGTAATCATATTGAGTGCTTTGGCGGTGCTGCTAACGAATAGCTATGCTTGGTGTTTATTATTAGTATTGCCGTTTACTGGCTGGTGCTATAAATTATACATAGAAAACAAAGTGAACTAATTTATTTTTTCCTAGTTTGCTTGTAAACCCAAGTCTTCAAATCTTGTTTTTCTTTGGCCGTCAAATTGTGTTTATTACCCTTGGGCATTTTCTTTCGTATAAAAACCTGCTTTTTTATTTTCTTGGCATAGCGATTCATATTACTCAACGCAAAAACAATCGTTGGTTTATCTTTTAAATGGCAAGCATTGCATTTCTTTTTTAGAACAATTAATGCTTTTTGTTTTTCGCTAAGCTCATTTATAGCAGCTGGTGCTGCATTCGAATGTAAGCCCTGGCAAAATACAAGAGCAGAAAACAGGAGTTGTATAATGAGAAATGGTTTCACTATTCTTAAATATAAACTAATATGAATCCAAACTAGAACGTATTACTTCACCTTACTTATTGATAACATTTTTATCATCCAGTTGGGTAGTGGCTTTGATAGGCCTCTTTTCTTTAGATTTAAGTATAACCCAAGCTTTTTCATGACCGGTACTTTATGTGTTTCAACTAATTCAATAAGTGTGCCGTCTGGGTCTTCAACGTAACAGAAACGGCCGCCTGCATTTTCCATATCAAAGGTTTCATTGCTATCTACAGTGAATGTGTAGTTGTTTTCTTGAGCGTATTTTTTTAATTCATCCATATTCACAACGTCTAGACACAAATGAATAAAACCTAAGTCGCCCCAAAAACGATCTTTGTAAATTTTACACGGTGTTCGGTCTAATGCTTGTACCAATTCTAAATCAATACCGCCAAGTAGTTTTCCAAAAGCGCCTTGTGTACTTGCTTTTTTTCTTAAAAGAACTTTACGATAATTTGCTGAATCATTGTCCGTTATGTTTTTGAGTAATTCTTTTTTATCATACACAATTGAATATTCGCCAAGCAAACAGCCGTAAAATTTGATTGCAGCATCCATATCACTTACTCCAATTACAGCACCCGAAATCGCTCCTGTTGGCGCATTGCCTTTGGAAAAATAATCTACCGCTTCAACAACTTGAAACTGATTACCGTATTTATCACGCACCCAGAAATAGGCTTTGTCTTCAGAGTCCTGTAATATTTCAGAAGAAGGATTCTTTTTTTTATAGAATTGAAATGCCGTTTCAATGTCTAGGCATTTTATTTTAGCTGCATAAATTCCAAGATCTCCATATTTTATTTCTTCGGAAGGTGCTTGAGGTTTACGATTTAGGTATTGCCATATTTCAAATCCGCCTCCGCCCGTCATATTAAGCGAAAGAATTGCATTGCGCTGATAAATTCTATTTCCAGTATACTGCGTCATTAATTTAGCCTCGGCTACGTCATTAAAAATGAGTACGTCCATTCCAAATAACTCTTTATAATACAACATGGCCTCATGCGCATCACGCACACCGATTCCTATTTGCTGTATTCCTGTTATGTAGTTATGATTCATTATTTATGATTTGGCTAGACCTTTTTTGCGCGCGATAGAATAGTAAAGGAAGCGAATGTTTTTCCAAAACCACCAAAGTATTTTTTCTTCCTTGGCAATGATAATATGTTTCTTTTTTTGTTCAATTGCTTGTAATATTTTAGATGCACATTTTTCCACGGGGATTCCATTAAGTTGTCCATCGTCCATTTTATTATGTGTTTCTCCATTGCCCAATACGGCTGATAAAGAAATAGGTGTTTTAATTCTTCCGGGGCTTACAATTGTTATGTTCATTCCAGGCGTTGTATGCTCCACTTGCAATGTTTCGAAAAAGCCTTTTAATGCATGCTTTGCCGCACTGTAACCTGTTCTTAATGGGAAGCCCATTAA
>CAZTCQ010000075.1:9946-12697 GCA_964612525.1 uncultured Chitinophagaceae bacterium
CGGTATTTGAGCATGGATTTATAAGTCTGGAGCATATCTTCTTGACTCGCTCCTTTCTTAAACATTTTTACTACTTTTAAATTAGCTAGTTGCACAGAAAGCCATGTATTGTTATCATATTTTCTAGCAGATACCAATGTGGATTTAGGAATCAATTTGAATTTACCCGCCTTCCATATTTTCTCTAAAAAGTTATAATCTTCCATTATATAGAATTGTTCGTCAAAGCCATTTACTTTTTCGAATAATTCTTTGGTAATAAAAATGGATTGATCTCCCCCCCGAAAAAAAAGATAATTAAAACGCGTGCACCATGCATTTATTTTTAGCATAAAACTCTTGCTATCAAATTGGGTGCGGAAACTACCGCAATCAAATGTTTCAAAAATAGCTTGCTGGATATCTTCTAGACTAGAGCTGCAAGGTTTTGTATCTGCATGCACAAAGTAATATATATATCCGCTCGCTTTGGAAACCCCATAATTCATTTGAGCTGCGCGTCCTTTGGTAGGAGAGAAGAATGCTTTTGCACCTGCTTCCTTAGCTAGTTCTAATGTATTATCTGTACTACCACCATCAGAAACAATAATTTCAGCCTGCTCAGAACCATTCAGTGTTTTTAAATAGGTAACTAAGGCAGCAATGTTTTCTGCTTCATTATACGTTGGTATGATAATACTTATTTTCACTTCTAGTAAAGCTTTTTTTTATTTAAAAAACTATGCCACCTCACCGCCGCAGCTACTTCCTGCACCTGCTGTGCATCCATAACAATGTTGCCCTAAAATAATATTTCTACTATCCAAAGCTTCAATATCAAAATCGGCGATATGTTGTTTTTCTTTGGCGCAAGCTACTTTAAGTTCTAGCATTTGATTAAAATCACAATCATATAAATAGCCATCCCAACCGATAGAAACTGTATTTCGACACATAACACCGGCAGCAGCTACTGGATTAAATGCTTCAATCAATTTAGCCATATATTCTTCATAATTCCCAGAAACTAATAAGTAATCTAAGAAACGACTAATGGGTAAATTAGTAATCGCGAACAAGTCATTGAATTGAATTCCATGACGCTCCATGAGCGCATCTTTATACTCTTTTTGTAGCGCTTCTTGAGAAGGCGGTAAGAAAGCGCCCGCCGGATTATAGACTAAGTTGAGTTTAAGGCCTGTTCCTTCAATGCCATAGCCAACTTCGTTGAGCATTTGTAATGCCTTAATAGAGTCTTCGAATACGCCATTGCCTCGTTGCTTGTCTGTACGATCGGCAGTATAAAAAGGCAGGGAAGAAACAACTTCTATGTCATGATCTTTATAGAATTGTGGTAAGTCATAATATTTTTTATTCGCGCGTATAATTGTAAGATTACAACGTACAATTATATGCTTATCTAGTTTTTTTAGCTCAGTCGCAAACCATCTGAATTCAGGATTCATTTCTGGTGCACCGCCTGTTAAATCAACAACTTTTAAAGCAGGATTTTTAGCTAATACATCCAAGCATTGTTGCATGGTTTTGCGCGTCATGATTTCCTTGCGGTCTGGGCCGGCGTCTACGTGACAATGTCCACAAACTTGGTTGCACATTTTACCCATATTAATCTGAAAAATTTCAGTACCAACTGGCTTTAATGGTAGTAAATTGATCTCTTCTAACTTTTGCTCAAAGCGTGGATACTTACCGTTATCTTTTTGCAATACAGCAATTTGTTCGTCTGAGTCTGCTAGGGAGCTTGCTAATGCTTTTAATGATTTCATTTGTTTTAGTTTTGTTTACTATTAGGGAATAGGAATTAGCGAATAGTGATTAGGGTAAATATTTTCCCTAATTCCTAATGGCTATTCGTTAGCCGCTTGAAAATTTACATTGCTATTTTCTTCACTTTGTTCATCATTTGCACGCCGTGAACCAAAGTAGCTCCGCCAGTAATTGCAGATGCCACATGAACGGCTTCCATCATTTGTGCTTCGCTCCAACCCTTTTCGTAAGAGTCGCTGCTATATGCCTCAATACAATAAGGACATTTAACTGCATGGCTTACTGCTAAGGCAATCAATGATTTCTCACGGGCAGTTAAAGCGCTGTCTTTAAAAACTTCGCCATAATAGCCAAAGAATTTATCGCCCATTTCTTTCTGCCATTCCGTTACGTTTCCAAATTTGGCAAGGTCTTCTGAATTGTAATAATGATTTTTTTCCATGTTTTTTTTCGTTTATATTTTAATCTGTTTCAATCTCTGGTTAATTCTCGCCGAATATAGGCTAAAAAGGGTTCTAGTTTATTTAGGTCGATTTGCTTTGGTTCGACTAATCAATGTAATACATACGTTGAAAGTGCCAATATGGATTTTATAATTGAATTTAAATTCAGTTTCAACAGGTCAGACAGTTTCCTTAACTATTCAAGATAATCGTTCGATTGGCACAGATTCGTAATTGAGCGTAAATTGTACTATAAAATTTCTTCTAGATATTTTGTAGCCCCTTTTTTCTTAATTTTTATTTCAAGTTTTAGTGCATCAGATTTAGACATGTTCTCACTGGCCCATATTCTTTCATAAGGAGTATGAGCTCTTGTTGATTTGGTGTCACCGTTATTATGCTCATTTAACCTTCTCTCTAGATCCGTGGTAATGCCAGTATAATGGCGTTTGTTTTTTAAACTACGTAATATGTAAACGTTGTAATCCATTTTTAATTAAAAGCCCCACGCTTTAGCGTGGGGCTTTTGTCGGGAAGACAG
>CAZTCQ010000076.1:0-7335 GCA_964612525.1 uncultured Chitinophagaceae bacterium
TAACGAATACAAATCGAGTAGGCAAGGTTGAGTTCACGCATTATTTAAATGATGCCGATGCGCGTTTTCATGTAATGACTGTGAATGGTAATTTATTGGATCAAAAAGAAATGATGCGCCCCGGTAATTACAAAGTTTTCTTTAATGCTCGGCCAGGTATGCCGCAAGCCGGTAAGAAGTTTATTGCATTTAAAATTGTCAGTAATAAGACGGTTGAGATTGAATTGAAATAATCTTTTCAATATTCAGTCCTTTTTAGAATGAGTAGAATTTCCTGATAACCAATTGGACATTATTGGAATATTTATCTAGAAGGAGTTGAGTGCTCCCATCCAATTCTGTTTTTCTTTCCGCTTAGCAAAAAAAATCCCGTCCCCAACTTTGTTGGGGACGGGATGAACTATTTGAAAAGGAGTTAATTAGCTATCGCCTTCTTTTTCCTCACCTTCCATTTTCTTCTTAAGATTAGCCAAGACATCTAAGTCACCTAAAGTAGCCTTCTCAATCTTAGATTGCATAGACTTCATTGATTTCTTAGTATACTCACCTTGAGCTCTTTTCTCTTGACGACCAGCTTCTTTCTCCATTTCTTTTTCAGCTTCCCACGTTTTACTATGCGATACTAAAATTCTCTTCTCGTTGCGATCAAATTCAATAATCATAAACTGCGCTGTTTCGTCAGCCGCTACTGATTTTTCATCTTCTTTACGCAAGTGACGAGTAGGAGCGAAGGCTTCTAAGCCGTATTGTAATTGAACAATACCACCTTTGTCTTCCTTACGGATTAACAATCCTTCATGCACAGTACCCATAGGGAATGTACTTTCGAATGTATCCCAAGGGTCGTCTTCTAATTGTTTATGACCTAATGATAATTTACGAGTTTCAGTATCTACGTTCAATACAATCACTTCTAGTTCATCACCTACTTTGGTAAAGTCACTAGGGTGGTTATAACGCTTCACCCAGCTCAAGTCAGAGATATGAATCATACCACCGATTCCTTCGTTAAATTCAACGAATACACCATAAGGCGTCAAGTTTTTCACTTCACCTTTGTGGCGAGTTCCTTCTGCAAATTCAACTTCAATTTTATCCCAAGGATCTTCAGACATAGCCTTAATAGAAAGACTCATTTTCTTCTCTTCCTTATCGATAGATACAATCTTCGCTTCGTAGTCGTTACCTTCTGTAAAGTACTCTTTTGCGTTGATAGGCTGGTTGCTCCAAGTAATTTCACTTACGTGAACTAAACCTTCAATACCCGGCTCGATTTCGATAAACGCACCGTAATCTTCGATATTTACTACTTTACCTTTCACCACGTTTCCTTCTTGAATTTCTTCAGGAAGCTTTTCCCATGGCTGGTCTGTCAATTGCTTCAAACCAAGAGAGATACGTTTCTTATCATCATCAAAGTCAAGAATTACAACATTCAAGCTCTGACCATTTTCCAATACTTCGCTTGGGTGCTTAATACGTCCCCAAGAAATATCAGTAATATATAATAAACCATCAATACCACCTAAATCGATAAAGGCACCAAAGTCAGTAACGTTTTTCACAGTACCTTCTAATACTTGTCCTTTCTCTAATTTGCCCATAATCTCAGCACGCTGTGCTTCGATATCGCTTTCGATCAATGCTTTGTGAGATACAACGGCATTGCGGATTTCTTCGTTGATTTTTACAACTTTAAACTCCATCGTTTTACCTACAAACTGATCGTAATCCGTAACAGGTTTCACGTCAATTTGTGATCCTGGTAGGAAGGTTTCCATACCAAAGATATCTACGATTAAACCACCTTTTGTTTTGTGAGTGATTAATCCAGAAGTTACCTCGCCCGTTTTGTAGAAGTTTACAATCTTCTCCCAAGCGCGGTATGCTCTTGCTTGCTTACGGCTTAATACCAAGTGTCCGTCGCGGTTTTCTTTTTCTACTACGAAAACTTCTACTTCGTCACCTACGTTTACCTCGTCAAGATCTCTAAATTCGTTTAAAGAAATTAGACCATCACTTTTGTAACCAATGTCTACCACGGCATCAGTTTCAGTAAGGGCTTGTACGACAGCTGTTTTAATTTCACCGTCATTAATTGTTGAGAAAGACTGTTCATAAAAAACGTCATACTCTTTTGTTTCTGCTTCTGTATATCCAGAAACATTTTTCTTGTCTACACTCCAATCAAAATCGTCGTGCGCTCCGCTAGCTTGAATGCTAGGCGCTTCAACCGTTGCCTGCGCTTCGGGAGATTCAGATGTTTTTGTGGTTTCTGCCGTTTGTTCTTCAGGAGTAGAAGTTGCTTCGGTCTTTGCTTGGTTTTCAGCTTCTTGCTGATCTAAATTTTTGTCTTCCAAAATATAAATACTCAAAAAAGTTTTTAAACGGGCTACCTGCCCGCGGTGTTTTTTTGAGGACGGCAAAGATAGGCAGAATGGGGAAAAGGTGAGTTATTTAGTAGTATTTTATTAGTCGAAGTGTTAAGATGTCAGTTGTCCAATTTTGAAGAAAGCAAAGGCATCTAGGCCGTTTCTATTAATTAGGGAATTACATTACCTTTGACACTAGCGAGAGGCTAACATGAATCCGTACAATGAGAGATATTATCAGTTGTAGAGTATCTCAATGGTAGGTAGTAGCAATAGTAGTTGTTAAATAGTTTGAAACTGATGGAGTGTCATAGAAATTATACCAATGCGTAGCCCATATCTCAAATATCCATGTATACTTTTTATCATTTTATTGGTTGCTTGTAATAAAGATCCCAAACCAACTAAAAATAACAATAAACATTCTCTAATAAATTGTTCAGATAAATATTATCTGCATAGCGAACCCTATGTTAATCCTTACACTGGTCCTCTCTTCGATGATTTACCTGGCCCTTCTATTCCTCCAGTAGTGTTGCACCCCGATAAATTTAAATTTGGTCGTCCTGATATAAATCCTGCTAATCCGAATGAGTTCTGTTTTCATCGCTCTGAGACCCTCGATAACCAAGTGATAATGGAGAGTTTAGGCTTGTATAAGTATAATTTTTGTACGAATAAGACTCGTTTAATAACCGCCGCAACGGGGATCTATAAAGCCGACTGGAGCGTGAAAGATTGGATTTTATTCAATAATAAATCTGGGCACTTGTGTAAAATTAAATCGAATGGAGACAGCTTGATAACCTTGTTTGCAGATTGGAGCGATAGAACCCCTAAATGGAATACCACAGGTACAATGTACAAATATAATTTTAATGAGATTTTTGATGAAAATGGCCAATTAATTTACACTTTACCTTCGAATGTCGGAGACATAATTGATTGGTACGATGAATGGCATATCCTTCATATAGCTCAAGGGGCGCAGGATGTTACGAAAACTGACATCCGCACAAATAATTCTGTTGGCTTTGCTCCTATGAAAAGTATAGGACTAAATTTTTTACAATATTTACATGAGCGCGGGGAGTTTTTTGGATATGCAGTTAAGGGAGACTCAATAAATGTTTTGCGTTATGATGTGAGTTCCAATGCTATTTCTTATTTTGGAAATGCTCGCAAGTATAATTCTTTTGTTAGTGATCCATTCGGTCTTTTAAATAATAACAAAGTTCTAGTTCAGCAAACTTTGCAAGACACCCTTCCACAAGCTTGGAACACAATTAATACCCGTTCTCATCTTGGAATTACAGACTTAGACGGTAGTAACCTTCGACAAATTATGTTGCCTGAATAGGTATCTTATGGTTTAGTACGTAACAAAAAGTACTTTATAGGTTTCCAAAATAAAAGAGTTTAAAAAGTAATTATCATGCTAGGTTCGTCAATTAATCGTATAAAAAAAAGGAGCCTTTTCAGCTCCTTTTTTCAATTTCTTTAAATTAGATATTAATTAGTAATACCTAGCTTAGTTTTCACTGCTTTTAAGATATTGTCCTCGTCCTTGGCATGAAGTAAAGCCCCAGTGCTAGAGTCAATAATATAAGAATATCCTTGCTCAGCTGCCACTGCTTTAATCGCTACATCTGCCCTTTTAATGATAGGTGCTGCTAGTTCTTGCTCTTTACCGGCTACTTCCTTTTCACCCGTTTTGCTTAGTTGTACGATACGAGATTCTAAATCTTGAATCTCCTTGATTTGTACTTCTTTAATAGCCTCACTCATAGTCTGTGCTTCAGCTTGAAGCACTTTTACTTTGGAGTCATATTCTTTCTGCATTTTAGTTAAACGATCTTGATAGGTCTTTGCAAACTTCTCAACGTCGCTTTTCGCTTTTTTCATTTCAGGCATAATAGACAACAGCAATTGCGAATTGATATGTCCAATTTTCTGTTGGGCATGCACGCCAGTTGAGGCTAAAAAGCATACAGCTAGTAGGATTATTATTTTTTTCATGTTCTTATTTTCTAATTTAAATATTCTCGCTTCTTCTCAGAAGGGCTGCAAATATAAGTGCTAACTTTTTTATTTGCGTTTAGGATTTGTTACCCCTAAGTCAAGTAAAATATCGTCGCTCATATCTAGCTTTGGTAAGCTGTAAAAAATGCTTAGGTCGCTAGATTTATCAAAAATGATGTCGTAGCCCTTACGTTTCGCAATCTTCTGTACGGAGTTATATACCTTGTCTTGAACCGGTTTTACTAGTTCTTGGCGCTTTTTGAATAAATCGCCTTCAAAACCAAAACGAGTTTTTTGTAACTGCTTGGCTTCTTTCTCTTTATTAATAATTTCGTCCTCACGTCTTTTTTTCATTTCATCGCTTAGCATTACAGATTCTGCCTGATAGGATTTGTAAAGGCGTTCCACTTCTTGAATTTTGGCGTCAATATCTTTTTGCCATTTTTTAGAAAACTCATCTAGTTTGCTTTGCGCTCGTTTATAATCGTTGAGATTATCCAGTATATATTCCGAGTCGATTACGCAGTATCGTTGGGCTGAAACAGTGCTCGCTCCTAAGGTAAGTACTACCGCAAGTAGCAAAAATGTCTTCATGATTTTGTTTTGAATTCCTAATTTCATAATGTTCATAGTTTTTGTACTGTACTGAGACTACAAATAGACAAAAAAGTTAACAGACTAGAAAGTCTTTAACGTTATTTTATACCTAGTGAAGCCCACAGCTCTTTAATAGCAAGCGTTTCAGCAAGAATATTTTTTAAAATTAATCAGGCTCCTGACCTAGCATGAAGGTAAACTTAGCCGCTTGGCTAAACTTCATACCGGGTTGGTAACGATCGATACCAAAACCATAATCCAATCCAAGGAGACCAAACATCGGTAAGAAAATTCGAATCCCTAAACCTGTGGCTCTTCTCAGCTCAAACGGATTAAACTGTTTGAAGTTGTCCCAAGCATTAGCCGCTTCATACCAAGCTAAACCATAAATCGTGGAACTTGGATTTAAAGAAAGCGGGTAGCGAAGCTCTGCTGTGTATTTATTAAAAATAGTCGCACCACCTTGGTCGGTATAAATTTCATACCCTCTGTGGGCGATAATGTCTCTACCAAAAATGGTGAATCCTTGAATCCCATCACCACCTACTTGGAAACGTTCGAAGGGCGATTGGGCATTGTTGTCATAATAACCAAGATAACCATGCTTTGTTGCTAGTTTCAGAACTAAGTTTCCTTTAATACGTTGGTACCATTCTGCTCTGAAGCGATATTTATGATACTCGATCCACTTATAACGCTGTTCTTGCGTAGCGGTTTCATAGTTTAAGTCATTGAACGAAGAGTAGGGCGGTGTAAACTGAGCTGTAAAGCGCACGTTGCTACCACTACGCGGATACAATGGCTGGTCAATTGATGTACGAGCCAAGGTAAATTTCAAACTAAGGTTGTTAGCCTGTCCATTACTAAAGCCTTCAAAGAAGTTGTAATTATTGATATTGTAACGCTGATAGTTTAAACCATAGGAAACGATAAAGTTATCATCTGGCCAACGAAGACGCTTACTGATAGTAGCTCCAAAGCCAATCGTAGTCATGTTACCCGGAGTATTTGAACCAAATGTTCCTGCAAAATAAGTTCGATAAGCACTTAATGAAAGCGCCGTCGGTTTTTTACCTCCGAGCCATGGCTCTGTAAAACTAGCGGTTACTGAATTGTACCATCGTCCATTTGCTTGACCGCGTAGGGATAATTTTTGGCCGTCTCCCATGGGTAATGGATCCCAAGCCGAACGCTTTGTCATATTTTTCAAAGAAAAATTATTAAAAGAAACCCCAACGGTTCCTGTAATTCCTAAACCGCCACCAAAACCAGCTTGCAGCTCTAATTGGTCAGAAGATTTTTCTACCACGTTAATGTCGATATCTACCGTACCATCATTGTTTGGCTTAGGAGCGATACCAATTTTTTCCGCATCAAAAAATCCTAAATTTGAAATTTCTCTTTGAGAACGAATTAAATCAGCGCGGCTAAATTTATTTCCTGGTAAAATTCGAAGCTCTCTGCGAATTACATGTTCATTCGTCTGATCGTTTCCTGAAATATTCACATTGCGAATCGTGTATTGGTCACCTTCAATTAGCTGAATATTAAAGTTGATCGTGTCGCCAATGATAGAGCGCTCACTGATGTTGGTGTTAAAACCAAGGTAACCATCGTCCATGTATAAAGAACTTACGTCATCGCTTTCTTGTGTTGGCATAATGCCCAAACGCTTATCTAAAAGCTCTTGGTTGAAAATGTCGCCTTTTTTGATTCCTAATATTTTATTTAAATCTTCTTCCGTAAACTTGGTATTCCCTTTCCAGTAAAAGTCTCCGAAATAATATTTGTGCCCTTCGTCTACCAACAAGTCGATATTTAAATGACCATTTTTCGCAAAGTAGGTAGTGTCTTTGGCAATGTTAGCATCACGGTAGCCGATAGAATTGTAGTAATCTACTATTGAAACCTTATCGGCTTCAAACTTCGTTCGGTTAAACTTAGAAGCAGAAAAGACTTTGTATCTAAAATAAGGATCCAAGAGTTGCGCTGTTTTTGATAAACTTAAAAATCCTTTGTTTTTAAAATAGGATTTCGCGCTATAATCATTTTTGCCATAGACGCTTTCATTCTGCACGGCGTGCAACGATATACGCGCCATTTCTTTACTATCCTTCATGCTTCGCTTGATGCGCATGGTGTTGGCATTTTGATTTCCAAAAACGTTGATTTGATTGATTTTGATTTTAGGTCCTTTGTTCACAATAAAAGAAAGCGAACTTGTATTCACATAATTCGAATCTGTGCGCTCTAAAACGCTCACCCTTGTGTTGATATGACCTTTGTCACTATAGAATTTTTTGATTCGTTGCGCCGCATTCTTCTTAGTGCTTTCGGTGATGAC
>CAZTCQ010000076.1:7435-12608 GCA_964612525.1 uncultured Chitinophagaceae bacterium
GAGATAGAAACTAGTAGCTCCTCATCCATATTGTCCGAACCGCTCACTGTGATACCACCGATGATATATTCATTGTTCTCAGCGCCAAAAGCACTTCGTTTTTGTCGCTGACCGCCCAGCTGAATCTGCGCTTGCACTGCCTGAGACAGCAAACAAGATGCTAGAAAGCAAAAGAAAATTTTTGATCGTAAAGTCATATTCTAATATGTTATGCAGGTTTGAGTTGTTCGCTTATTTTTCCAAAGCGTCTCTCCCTGTTTTGATAGTTTAGTAAGGCCTCAAATAGATTTTCTTTTCTAAAATCAGGCCAATGAGTATTGGTAAAGTACAATTCGGCATAGGCCAATTGATATAATAAAAAGTTGCTGATTCGGTGCTCACCGCTGGTTCGAATCATTAGTTCGGGGTCGGGTAAATGGCTTGTGCTCAGATGCTGCTTAATCATTTGATCATCAATATCTTCTATTTCAAACTGTCCCTCTTTTCCTTTTTGGGTTATTTGTTGGATAGCACTAATGAGTTCCCATTTGGCGCTGTAGCTCAAGGCTAAGACTAGTGTGAGGCCGGTATTATTTTTCGTGAGATCCTTGGCCGTATTCAGTTGATCGATACAAACGGGTGGCAAACTTTGAATATCACCTATTACATCTAAGCGGATATTGTTTTTGTGAAGTTGTTCTATTTCCGTTTGTAAAGTAGAAACGAGCAGTTCCATGAGTCCGTTCACCTCTGCTTGCGGACGGTTCCAGTTTTCTGTGCTAAAGGCATACAATGTTAAATATTCCACGCCCACTTCGGCACAACCTTCCACAACTTCGCGCACGCTTAGTACGCCTTGCTGATGACCAAACAGGCGATTTTGATCGCGTTCTTTTGCCCAACGTCCATTACCATCCATGATGATGGCGATGTGTTTTGGCAATTTTTCTTTCTGAATTAGGTCAATCATTCCGCTCACAAAAGTAAGGTTTCGATATTTCTAAGACTGTTAAAACCCTATGCTTTAAATAGTTTAACACCGCTTTCACAGCTAAAGACGGGGCTTGTATTTTAGCAAACAGATTGAGTATTTAATGCGAACGGTTTGTTATATTTGTTAATCAACTTATTTTATATGTCTCAAAAAAAAATAGGCCTTCTTTTTCTGCTTTTCTTTTGTACAATAGTCTTTGTGGCTTGTGAAAAAGAAATGAGCACTGACGACCCCTTACCTGAAGAGCGTGAGCGCACCGTTTTTATAACGACCAATAGTAACAGACTGTACGGTTATAATGCCGAAACCGGTCAGAAAACTTGGGAAGAGCAACTCAGTGGAGATTTTACAGGTTCGCCCGTTATTATGGGGGACACGCTTTATCTGGTAACTACAACTGGTCGTTTTTATTCTTGGAATTTACGGAATCAACTACCAGGTGTGACGGGCACGGTGGATAATTCAAATGGATTATCAATGGCCAGTTCGGACACTACAATTTATTATATGGGTGGAAATCGCTTGTTCTGCCTCAATTCAAGTGCAGATGTGGTTTGGAGCTATAATGGTAACAATGGTGCGAGTCTTACTGGGGTTACGTTGGCCAATAATCGTTTGTATGCTGGCTTTGGTAACTCAGTGCACTGTATTGACTTGGACGGAAACAACGTTTGGGTAGCTTCTGCTGGCTTTGGCCCGGTTACGACTACTGTGAAGGCAAATGGTCCTGCGCTGTTTTTCGGTGATGATGACAACAATATGTACGCCGTGGATAGCACTAATGGTAGTGTGCTTTGGAATTATACCACTTTGGCTCAGGTAAAATCCTCTCCCTTGGTTTATGGCGGAATGAGTATTTCCGGTAGCGATGATAACAATATTTATTGCGTAGATATGATTCCTGGAACGGGCGGTCAAGGTTTATTGCGATGGTCTTTGCCTACTCAAGAACGTGTGCGTTCTTCCCCGGCGATTCACGTACCTACAAATACGGTATTAGTCGGCTGTCATGATTATAATTTGTATGCGATTGATCATGTTTCGGGTAGAGTAAAATGGAAGTATCCTGCTGGTGGCTTGATTTTATCGTCTCCGACGGTAGTAGGGGATCATGCTTTCTTTTCTTGCTATGATAATTTTATGTATTGCATCAATGTGCGCACGGGTAGTCTTGTTTGGAAAACCAATATGAACTATACCTCTCAAAGTTCTCCGATTGTCGACAATGTAACCGATGAATTTTATAGCGGCGTTAGTGGTATGAGCGAGTTTTAAGTCTCGTAAATTTATCGGAACCAAAATATTAGAATTAAAAAAGCCCTCACGATTTTCGTGAGGGCTAAATTTTTATTTGATGTTCAAAAAGAACTAGTTCATTGGCATTCCTGCTTCTAGGTCAGCCAACCATTTTTTATCAACTTTTTTAAGAACGATAGTTTCTTCTTTATCTGGCGCTTCGCTAGTAGAAAATTTGATTGTTGCTTCGGTTCCTTCTTCGTTGAAAGTAGTTTCACCGAAAGAGATTGTTGCTTTTTGAGCGACTGCTCTGGCCGAATCCATTTCACCGCGCAAAGAATCTGGTACCATAGAAGAGTACTGCTTCAATTGCTCCAACATAGCGTCAGTGTTATCAGTCGCTAACTCTTTTGCTTTGTCATAATCTTCAGCTGTGATAGCTTTGATGAAGTCTTGGGCGATGCCTTGCACTTCTTTATCGCTGGTCTTAGATTTACATGATTGGAAGGCGATGGCGCATATTGCCAATACCATAAATACGTTTAATACTTTTTTCATAATTGTTGTAATAAGGCGCAAAGGTAACAGAATATGATTGGCTATTGTCATGAAGATTCGGTTAATGTGGTGCTAAAAAATTAAGTAAGAAGTGCCAGGGGAGCTCAGACTCTTTCTTACAATTTTCAGAGCGATGTATCTTTTGACTTATCCAAATTGAGCATTATTATTCTTTACTTTGAGTTTCTCTTATTTCTACGATTAGACTTTGAAGTTGTTGGTTGTTCTCTGAGTTTCGTGCTCTGTTTAATTTTGAATGTGAGCAGACATTACGCGTTCAGTTAATGACAATTGACAGGCGTCCAATACGTAAGGATAAATTAAATATATGCCTAATATATTGATTTTCAGTCGTATATAATAATGCATTTAGTAGTTTGGCATGATTGTTTCAGTATGTTAACTTGAAATAAATAAATATTATGAAAAAACTCTCTACTACAAAAAACTACATTTTATTCTTATTGGCTCTTGTGATATCACCCATGATAACGCTAGCACAGCCGGTTCAAGATATTTTTCAAACAGGTCTTTCTCCTTCAAGCAATCCTGCCGGAGGTGACGCTATGGCCGCAACCAATGGTAATTTAAAAGCAAACGACCTTGGTGCCAGTATGTTTATTTATGGTACGCCAACGGTTGGTGCGGCTGGTGTAGCTAGTTCGAGTTACACTCTCAATGTTAGCACCAATGGAAATATGTCATTTTCGGTGGATAAAGCTGGGGTGTATAATTTTGACGTACCGGTGACTACTTTAAATGGTGTATTGTCAAGTGCTATAACTATTGTAGTGGACGGACCTGTTGACGATGGTAGTACGCTAGATCTTGCTAACGATTTAAATGGTGGATTTGAAGCACTCTCAACAGGAAATTTGAGTGCAAATGATATAAACGCTCAGTATACTTATGGTGCGGAACGAGTTGGCGAAGATGGTGTAGCTGGATTATATACTCTAACGGTTAATTCAGACGGTTCTTATTTCTTTGATGGAGAAGCAGCCGGGAATTATCACTTTGAAATTCCTACGAGTACTCCATTAGGAGTAATTTATAGTGATTTACGATTTACGGTGAACGGTCCCGTGCCCGATAATGTAAGTCCATCTTTTAGCCAAGGATCTTCTATGCTGGTTGGAAATTTAGCCTCTAATGATGTGGGCGGACCATATACTTATGGATCTCAAGTACAGGTAAACCAAGGAGTTGGTAATTATGCGATGACAGTTTCACCTAATGGAGATTTTACTTTCAGCGCAGACCAAATGGGCGTTTATAACTTAGAAGTGCCGGTGACTACTAATGAAGGTGTTTTGATGTCACCTATGGTAATAGAAGTTACTTCGCCGCTTCCGGTCAGTCTTGCCAATTTTGAAGCTGTGTTTACGAATGATAAAGTTGAGTTAGATTGGGGTACTGTTTCTGAGAAAAATGCTTCTCACTTTTCTGTTCAACGCTCAGTGGACGGTATTAATTTTTCAGAAGTGGGAATCGTGGCTGCTGTAGGCAATAGTGTTCAAGAAGAAAATTATTCTTTTACGGATCTTACCCTTCAAAATATACTTCAAAAATACAGTTCAGTATATTACAGATTAGAACAAGTGGATATGGATTATACGTCTCGCTTGTCTAAAATTAAAACGATAAATTTCTCATCGTTAGTTGATAAGATTACCGTGCTACCTAATCCAACGAGAGGTCAAGTGAAATTAACCAATTGGGAAAACGTCGAGAATATTACTGTCGTAAATTCTATGGGACAAGTAGTTTATTCAGATAAGGCTGTTTCGGGTTCGACTGTTAACTTAAATGGGAATGTTGCTGGGGTATACCTGGTAATCATTCAAACGGCAGATGGTGAGAAAATCACCGAAAGTCTACAAGTAGTCAATTAATTTGATTCGTTTTATCCGCCCGAACCGGATGTAACCTAAAACTGTTTTTAAGGGCTTTGTTTCGATTTTGAAACTAAGCCCTTTTGTTTTTCAGCGTTTTGTTTAATCTTGATTCATTTTAATAATAGCCAGAATAAATCCTACGCCAAAAAGAATCATTATGAATACGGCAAAATATGGGATTAAATCAGTCATTTTTGTTCTTTTTTATAAGGTGTAAATAAATTCCGAAACATAAAATGGACGGAACCCAAAGGCCAATAAATATGGCTTGGATTTCATCTCCATTGAAGAATAGGATTTCCGAAAAAATCAAGGAGAGGAGGGCGGCTACAAAAAGTAGCTTGTCGGTTAAATTAAATTTTTTAAACATGGTTTAGCTTCTGTTTTAATACTCAAATGTTGAATTTGTTTTGCAATTGGGTTGTTTTAAACTTTATGTAAACTTGAAGTTAATAAAAGGAAGCTCCTCAGCCAAAAATGTTTAGATATAATTTGTTTTATTTAAACA
>CAZTCQ010000077.1:0-12380 GCA_964612525.1 uncultured Chitinophagaceae bacterium
GCCAAATTCAAATCAGGGTCTGAACTAAACTTAGTAGTCATTTCCGAAAACATAGCTCCACTCATTAAATTTCTTTCTCTGAATAAAGCATTCGCGAATAATCTAAGATCATTGACATTACTGTAAATTCCGGTAAACCCTCTGCCGTCTCCTGTCACCAAAGGTGTTAAGTCTTGCAATACTCCTTCTTTTCGATAGTCATAATACCCTTTAGCTACCTCATTCCAAGGGATACTTTCCTGTGGACGGATATAACTATCATTCATTCCAACAGTATTGAAAATATCGCTTTTCAATTTTTTAGATTGATCCATCCCAATCACTTTAGTTACTATCATAGCTAGCACTACGTGGTTGAGTGTTTGATTATATTTCTGTTCAGTATTGTAGGTAAAAGCAGCTTTTTTACCATGAGCAAATTCTAGTAGTTCATCATAGCTTTTTGCCTGCCCTAAATTATTGAAGGTATATAAAATAAATTCTGAATCAAACACTACATCATAAATTCCAGAGCTGTGCGCCAGCAAATCCCGAATGCGTGTTTTATCTAAATTTTCAATTTTGTCAATATGCTTTTTGTCAATGTATTTGCTAGCTAACTCATCCAAACCGATTTTTCCTTGGTCAACTAATTGATAAATCATAGCAGCGGTAAACAGTTTGGTGACACTGGCAATTTTTACTAAGTGGCAAGGCTGCATTTTAGTTTGGTTTTCAATATCAGCGTAGCCACTACTTTTATACCAAATACCACTTGAATCTTCCAGCATAAGGCTGATGCCTGGCATACCTGATTCAGTGAGTTTTGAAATCATTTGAGAGAGTACCGCATTTTTAGGATGTGCCTCACTGCTATCCGCCCAACCAAAATTATTACTACAACTTACCGCACTTTCATCCGTTTCTCTTTTTTGACATGAAGTCAACGCAATGGAACCTATTACAAAGAGTAAAAAAAGAGCTCTCAATTTCATACTTATTTTTTTATACGTACACCCACTTTTATTTGATTCAAAGGCAGAATACTCGACAAGGAACTAAACGGAAGTTGTGTACCAAACTCATAGGCAAGCATTGCCTGGAATTCTCTATTTTTTTTCTTAACTACTGTAAAAAAACTTTCTAATCCAAAACCAGGCGCTATCTGCAATCTATGACGAGCTCCTTTTTCATATTGACCATTTACAAATTTGAATTCATCATTAATTTGACCCACCCCCATAAATCCTAAGTTCAGAGAAGGTCTTAGTTCAAAAGTTTTAGCAATTGGAATCGCATAGCCAATTCCTGGTTTGAGATAAGCCGTTCGCTGCAAAGAGTGAATGGCAAAATAGCCAAAATCAACATGATAATCCCATCGCGAATGTGGTTTTATGTTCTTTTGAAATCCTACTAAAAAGCCAGGATGTAATTTGCCGTTGACAAAATTGGGTGGCATTCCTATCCCCGTATTTTGAACAGCCATTCGATAATCGTAGGTACTCAAAAAATTTGAAAATCTTCTTTCTTTTTCAGCCGGTTTTTCAGATACCGTTTGGGTCTTCCCAAAAAATGGAAGAAAAATTAAAAAGAAAATAATAAAGGTCCGTATCATGTTACAAATTATAAACCGACTTCCGCTATCAAATAGAAAAGGTTAAGCCGTTTCTACTTGGGTTGCACTTTTTGTAAGTTTTCTAAAAATATCCTCCAAACTTTTGTTGCCATGTTTTTCTTGTAAGTTTTTGAGTTTATCATTCGCCACTATTTTCCCTTGATTGATAATAATCACTCGGTCACACATAGCCTCAACTTCTTGCATAATATGCGTACTTAACAAAACCGTTTTCTCCTCTCCTGCTTTTGAAATCAGATTTCTAATTTCTACGATTTGATTGGGGTCCAAACCTGATGTCGGCTCGTCTAAAATCAATACTTCGGGATTGTGCAAAAGCGCTTGGGCCAAGCCTACTCTTTGCTTATACCCCTTCGATAAAGAACCAATTATTTTTTTACTTTCTGGCGTCAAGCCCGTCAATTGAATCACTTCTTCAATTCGCTCCGTTGCCGCTTTACCTTTTAAACCATGCACGCCTGCACAGAACGCAAGATATTCCCGCACGTACATATCTAAGTACATTGGATTGGTTTCAGGGAGATAACCTATCTTTTTTTGAGTGGCAATATTTTCAGCATCTACTATAGTGTCACACACAAATGCTTCGCCTTCCGTTGCTGGCAAATAACCCGTGATGATTTTCATGGTAGTGGATTTTCCCGCTCCATTGGGCCCTAAAAAACCTACAACCTCACCTTTTTTTACTTTGAAACTTACTTGGTCTACAGCGTTTTGCTCGCCATAAGTTTTTGTAATATTTTTTACCTCAATTGACATTCTTGCAAATATAAGTAATGATGAACGATGTAGAATTTATGTCTTTCTAGCAACTTCTTTTAATGGAGGGAGTCCTCACAAGCAATAAGCGTATACCCACTAGAAAATCTATTTATACTTTCGAGTCAAGCGAAAGTAAATCCCGGCGGCCACTCCAAAAACAAAACCACCAATATGTGCCCAATAGGCTACTCCTCCCGTGTCCTGTGTTTTGGCAATCGAACCAAAACTGGCCATGAATTGTTGAGCTGCCCAAAAAACTAAAAACAGGACCGCAGGCACCCAAAACCGAACAAAAAAGAAAAACATAAGCTTCACCTTACTCCGTGGAAGCATTACTAAATAAGCGCCCAAAACGGCCGAAATACATCCACTAGCTCCTACCATTGGAATAGTGCTGTCCCAATCCATAATAGTTTGTAATAAAACAGCAGACAAACCCCCAAGAAAGTAAAAGAAAAAGAAACGAACGTGTCCGACTAAAGCTTCAATATTATCGGCGAATACATAGAGGAAAAGCATATTTCCGATAATATGCATCCAACCCGCATGAACAAACATACTCGTCCAAGCCATAAGCCAATCTTGCCCATGAGTGATTTCTGCTGGTATCACCCCATACTGATAAACAAAGGATTGAAACCCACGCGTTCCCAAAGAAATCGAGTAAATAAATACAGCAACATTAATCAACAGAAACAGCCAAGTTAAGATCGGTTTGTAACCATCTTTTACGTTTATGTCTTTATAAGGATAAAGCATATTTTATGATTTCAACTTCGTCAAAATTTGTTTGTTAGTAGCCTCTTTGTAATAAATAAATTTCAACTTATGATTTTTATCGTACAACATGATTTGAGGAATTCCTTGATATTCAAAAAGCTTCATGGTCACCTCTGATTCGTCCGACACCACATTAATTTCTTTCATTTTATCAACCTTTACATTCACGACATAATTTGGCAAGACAGACTTCAAGGGTTTGCCTGTTAAGAAAACTATATTCACATTTTCATATAAAGCAATATTATCTCGAACCTGAACTAAAAGCTCTTGACAATGACCACAGCTAGGATTAAATAACACAAACATAATCGGCTGCCCTTTTGTGAGATTCTCTTGAGAGAAGGTATTTCCTTTCGCATCAAACGCTTTGAAGTCCAAGAGTGGGTCACCAAGCAGATTTTTTTTCGAGACAAAGGTGTCAATATTCGCCACTGAAGTTTCAACTGCTTTAACGACTTTGTTCTGAGCATGACAAGCATAAAAGGAAAGCGTAATCCAAACGGCTCCCAAAATCATGATTCTATTTTTAAATTTTTGCATTTCTATTTTTTAAAATTAAATCGGCTAATATTATCTGCGTATAAGCTTTTACAATAGGCACAGCGCGTGGCACTGCACAGACATCGTGTCGTCCCTCTATTTTTATTTCCACTGTTTCTCCTTTCTCGTTAATCGTTTTTTGTTCTTTTCGAATACTTGATATTGGCTTAAAATAAACAGAAAAATTAATACGCTCCCCCGTACTCATTCCACCTAATATTCCTCCGTGATGATTTGTCTGGGTTCTAGCTTTTTTTGCTTCAGAAATAAACTCGTCATTGTGCTTACTTCCTCTCATCGCAGCGGCTTTAATACCTTTACCAAACTCAAGTGCTTTCACCGTATTAATACTCATCAAAGCTTGCGAAAGCTCGGCTTGTAATTTACCAAAAATGGGTTCTCCTATTCCGGCTGGCAAGTGTTCTACAAGGGTGGTAATTCTTCCGCCCAAGGTATCTCCTTCCTTAGCAGTGGTTTTGATTTCTTTTTCTACCGCGGTATCAAAATTTGCACTTAATAAATTCTTGTCTGAATTTTCTAAAAATAGTTTTTCCGTTTCGGTCAAACCATTTTCTGCTAAGGATGAAATGTCAAATTGAGCGTTTCCAATTTGACTCACAAAAACATTCGTCTCAGTTTTTGAGAGCGCGTTCATTAATTGATTGGCTACTTCACCAGCTGCCACCATGGCCGCCGTAATTCTTATCGAACTCCGCCCTCCACCTCTATAATCTCGATGACCGTATTTTTCTTGGTATGAAAAATCAGCATGCCCCGGACGAAAAACATCTTTAAGTTTGTCATAATCCTTGGAACGAGCATCTTTATTTTTTATCAAAATACAAATTGGAGTTCCCAAGGTTTTCTTTTCAAAAACACCTGATAATATTTCTACAGTATCTTCTTCTTTTCGCGCCGAGCTAAAACTATGTTGACCCGTTTTTCGTCTATCTACAGCGTGCTGAATCGCCTCAAGATTCAATACTAAGCCAGCAGGACAACCATCAATGACCGCACCAACGGCCGGACCATGGCTTTCGCCAAAACTATGAACCTTAAAAATATTTCCGAGCGTATTCAAGAGTTGTTACATTTACGATTGACTATGAGAACTCTAATCACTAATATCAAAAAACTAGTACAAGTAGAAACCCAAGCCGAGTGTAAAGATAAAGTATTCGGTCACGATATGGATACTTTGCCTTGCCTTGAAAACGCTTTTTTAATTATTGAAAATGGTTTGATTGCGAAATTTGGAGAAATGGAATCAGCGAATAGCGATGAGCGAATGGCGAATAAGGAATTGTTGAATTCCAATTTTGATAAAACGATTGACGCCAGTGGCAAAATGATTCTCCCAACTTATGTTGATTCTCATACACATCTAGTCCATGCAGCTAGTCGTGAGGACGAATTTGTAATGCGCATTAAAGGAAAAACTTATGCTGAGGTAGCTGCTGCCGGCGGTGGCATTCTGAACTCGGCAAAAAAAATGGCAGCCATATCAGAGGATGAGCTTTTTGATATTTCTATTCCTAAATTAGAAGAAGCTATTAAAAACGGTACAGGAGCGATAGAAATAAAAAGTGGTTACGGATTAAACACAGAAGCAGAATTAAAAATGCTTAGAGTTATCCGCCGTTTGAAAGAATTAAAACGCATTCCAATCAAAGCCAGTTTTTTAGCGGCTCACGCCTACCCGTTGGAATATAAAGAAAACCATCAGGGCTACCTGGATTTAATAATAAACGAGATGCTACCCAAAGTTGCCGATGAAGGATTGGCAGATTATATAGATGCCTTTTGTGAGCAAGGTTTTTTCTCAGTAGACGAAACTGAGCAAGTTTTAGAAGCCGGAGCAAAATATGGCTTGGTGCCAAAAATTCATGCGAACCAATTACATAACAGTGGCGGCATACAAGTAGGCGTAAAGCACAAGGCCATCAGTGTAGATCATTTAGAATCTTTGGGAGAGGAAGAAATTAAGTGCTTACAAAATTCTAACACACTACCTGTTTTATTGCCGGGGGCCGCATTTTTCTTGGCCATGAATTATCAACCAGCTCGGGCTTTGATTGACGCCAATCTCCCAGTAGTAATCGCTTCGGATTACAACCCAGGTTCTTGCCCTAGTAGCAACATGAATTTCATGATGAGCTTAGCTTGCACACAACTTAAAATGACACCCAATGAGGCAATTAATTCCGTTACGCTTAATGGTGCGGCATCATTGGGAATGCAAAATGAATTAGGCAGTATTTGTATTGGAAAAAAAGCTAGCTTGATTATAACTAAACCAATTCCTTCCTTAGAATATATTCCTTATAACTACGCGCATGACAATTTGGAGACTATGATTTTATCCTAATGGAAATAGAACAGATTAAAAAAACCAATACTCCAGAGAAAATAATTTCTGACGAATTCCCCTTTAGAAGCTTCAGTTGTTTGATTTCACGGAAATTGAAAGCTAATATTGCACTTATCCTCACAATGGGATGCAGTATTTTATGGAATTATTAAATTCGTTTTTAGGAAAATCTCCTCGTTGGTTTAAAATGACCATCTTGGCTTTTTTAGTAGTCAACCCAATTTTGCTTTATACAGTAGGTCCTACCGCAACGGGTTGGATTATTATTGGTGAGTTTATTTTCACCTTGGCCATGGCACTAAAATGTTACCCTTTACAATCGGGTGGCTTAATTGCTTTTGAGGTGGTGCTACTCAAACTCACGAGCCCCGGAACTGTTTTCACAGAAATAGAAGGTAACCTTGAAGTGATACTACTCCTAGTATTCATGGTGGCGGGTATTTATTTTATGAAGCCGTTGCTCATGTTTATTTTCGGTAAAATATTCGTTAGGGTTCGCTCCAAAATTGTTCTCTCACTTTTATTTTGTTTTATAGCCGCTTTTTTAAGTGCTTTCTTAGATGCGCTCACCGTTACGGCTGTTTTGATTAGCGTGTTCGTAGGGTTTTATCAAGTGTATTTACGTGTCCATTCCGGTGACGGCGATTTTGACGGCAGCGGAGTCATGGATCGAAAAGAGCTGAGCAGTGAAACCTTAGAGCAATTTAGAAGTTTTCTTAGAAGTTTAGTGATGCACGGCGCTGTAGGAACTGCGCTTGGTGGAGTCTGTACGATTGTAGGTGAGCCACAAAACCTTTTAATCGGTGATAAACTGGGTTGGGATTTTGTTGATTTTTTTATGGCCATGGCTCCAATAACGATCCCTGTTTTAATAGCTGGATTGTTGACTTGTGTTTTGTTAGAAATTACGGGCACCTTTAGTTTTGGTGCCAAATTGCCCGAACAGGTTAAAAATATTATTCAAGGGTATTTAGAAGAAGAAGATAAAAAAAGAACTAAATCTGAGAAATTTGCGCTAATCGTTCAGGCCGTTTCTGCTATCTTTTTGATTGTCGCTTTGGCGTTTCACTTGGCACCAGTGGGGCTGATTGGTTTGGCTATCATTGTTTTACAGACAGCCTTTACGGGCATTATTGATGAGCACAGTATTGGTCATGCCTTTGAGGAGGCGCTCCCCTTTACTGCCTTACTCGCTGTCTTTTTTGTAATCGTGGGTATGATTCATGATTTACATTTATTCAAACCCATTATTCATTTTGTTCTTGAGCAAGATAAATCTTTACAGCCTGCCTTGTTCTATGGAGCCAATGGTATTTTATCTATGATTAGTGATAACGTTTTTGTGGCAACGGTCTACATTAATGAGGTTCAGGCCGCATTTACGGCTGGTAAAATTGACCGTGCTGAGTACGAAACATTGGCAATTGCCATTAATACGGGCACGAACTTGCCGAGTGTAGCTACCCCCAACGGACAGGCAGCTTTCTTGTTTTTACTCACCTCCGCTTTAGCTCCTGCCATAAAACTATCTTATGTCAAAATGATAAAAATGGCCTTGCCGTATACTATTGTTTTGGGTGGTATTGGTTTATTAGGTGTTATTTACTTTTTGTAAAAAATGAATCTTTCTTCCTGTTTAAAATTCTTTAAAAAAAATACTGAAAGAGTTTCAAACGCTCCTGCCTACCTTTGCACTCTAACATAAATTGAATCAATATGGACTTCTATTCTTTACAAATCAATAAGCCTTCTGGCGAGACAATTTCTATGGAAGATTATAAAGGCAAAGTAGTTTTAATCGTAAACACTGCCACGCAATGCGGGCTTACTCCGCAGTTTGAAGGTTTAGAATCTTTGCATCAAAAATATCAAAATCAAGGCTTAGTTGTTTTAGGCGCTCCTTGTAATCAATTTTTAGGACAAGAACCCTTGAGCAACGAAGAACTTACAGAGACTTGTAAAATAAATCACGGTGTAAGTTTCCAACTCACGGAAAAAATCAATGTCAACGGTAGTGAGACTCACCCTCTTTTCCAACATTTAAAAAGTGAGTTGGGGTCCATCTTAGGCAGCAAAGTAAAATGGAATTTCACGAAGTTTTTAATTGACAAAAACGGTAAGGCTTTTAAGCGATATTCCCCCATTACAAAACCTGCGAAAATAGAAGCAGATATCCAAAGTCTTTTGGGCTAACTTTTAATTCATTTGTAATACGCTCTCTAAAAGATAACTTTTTCTGTAGTACCTTTCTTGTTTTCACAAAAAAAATAAAAAAGACTCTTACCGCTGTTCCCTTTCGTATTTTTGTAAGAATGTTTTCAAGCAAACCTTTTTTAATTGCTGGCCCATGCAGCGCCGAAAGTCATGAGCAAATGCTAACTATCGCCAAGGCTTTTCAGAAGAATGATTATGTGAATATGATTCGCGGCGGCGTTTGGAAACCACGAAGTAAACCTGGACATTTCGAAGGAAAAGGACAAGAGGCCTTGGAATGGCTTCAGGAGGTAAAAAAAGTATCAGGCAAAAAAGTTTGCACGGAAGTCGCCACCCCCGAGCAAATAGAACTTGCTCTGAAATATGACATTGATGCATTTTGGATTGGTGCACGAAGCACGGTCAATCCATTTACCGTTCAAGAAATTGCCGATGCGCTCAAAGGAACGGGTAAAGCGATATTAATAAAAAATCCAATCAACCCCGATGTAGAATTATGGGCGGGCGCCATTGAACGAATTCAACTTTCGGGCACGAAGAATATTGCCTGTATCCACAGAGGCTTTTCTTCGTATGACCAAAGTAGCAAATACCGTAACAAACCTAATTGGGCCATCCCAATTGAAATAAAAAGACGTTATCCAAACATTCCTATTTATTGTGATGTGAGCCATATTTGTGGTAAACGAAATTTGCTGGCCGATGTAGCACAACGAGCTTTAGATTTAGATTTGGATGGTCTCATGATTGAGACTCACCCCAGCCCCGATGAAGCCTTGAGTGACGCCAAACAGCAAATCACACCAGAGCGTTTGTTAGCACTTATTAAAAACTTAAAACTGAGAAAAGGCGAAAACAATGACAGTGCCAATGCTCAAATTGAACATTTGCGTCAAGTTATGGATTCGGTAGATGCCGAAATTGTAGATCTTTTGGCAAAGAGAAAAAATATTGGCGTAAAACTAGGCGATATTAAAATTGAAAATAATATGCCGATATACCAGCCAGAGCGCTGGAGAGAAATTGTTGAGAGCCGAACCGAATGGGCTCAAAAAGAATTTGACGCGGAGCTAATTCGAAAAATATTTGAACTTGTGCATGAGGACTCCATTCAACGCCAAATGGAACGAATGACTCCCGAAGAAAATTCGTAGGTTTACTCTATATTTGCCCACCTATGTTACCACAACATATCAACGAAAAAATCAGGTTTGAGCAGCAAGTTGTCAATTGTGAGAACTATGTGATTCCTTTTATCGAGCAAGGAAAAGAAATCACAGCCCAAACAAAAGTCATGGATGTGGGATGTGGTGATGGTGGTGTTATGCTTCCTTTCTTGAAAAAAGGCTGTAAATGTGTAGGAGTAGATTTAGTGGAGGCTCGAATTGAGATTGCCAATAATTTTCTTTCCGAGTTTGTACAAAAAGGGCAGGCTACGATCCAAATGCAAAATGTTTATGATGAGAAGTTCGTTGTAAAATATAAAAATCAATTCGATCTTATCATTTTAAAAGACGTTATTGAACATGTCCCAAAGCAGGAAGAATTTATTCCTCATTTAAAAAAATTCTTAAAACCCAATGGACAAATATTTTTTGGTTTCCCACCTTGGTACATGCCTTTTGGAGGGCACCAACAAATATTAACTTCAAAGCTGGCCTCCAAAATGCCTTACTATCACATTTTGCCGAAACCTATTTACAGAGGTTTTTTAAAAGTGATGAAGGAGAAACAAGGCAACATTGACTTCATGATGGAGACTAAGGATTTTGGAATTACCATTGAACGGTTTGAACGAATCGTCAAAAAAAGCAATATGGAAGTTGTAGAAAAACAATGGTTCCTTTTCAACCCAATTTATAAGTATAAATTCAATCTAAAGCCGCGCAAACAAAATTGGCTTTTTGGAGCGGTTCCTTTTGTTAGAAACTTCCTGACGACATGCGTGTATTACACCATTCAGGACAAGGTTTAACAGCTAGTAAGCAATTGAATATTGCACTTCACTTTCTATTAGCAAATTGTTATTTTTCTTTGTAAGTTCAATAGTTACATATGAAAAATTTGCTTCTTATTCTTTTAGTATCTTGTGTTTCATTAAATGGATTGGCTCAAGGCGATGTAAAAGCTAAAAATGCTCTGAACAAGGTAAGTAAAAACCTAAAGGCATTGAAATCAATGAAGGCAAATTTTAAAATTACCATCAAGAATAAAAAAGGAAAAAGCCAAGGAAGTAAAGCCGGGACGGTGATGATGAAGGGAGATAAGTATCGAGTAAAAATAAGCGGTCAAGAAATTTATTGTGACGCCAAAAATATTTGGACCTATTTGAAAGAGAATAACGAAGTACAAATCTCAGAATTTGAAGATAATGAAGACGCCTTTTCGCCGTCTAAACTTTTTACCAATTTCTATGAGAAGGAATATGGTTATAAATACCTCGGTCTGAAAAATAACATAATGTACATTGGATTAATTCCGTTAAAAAAATCAGTTCAATATGAAAAAGTCATGCTGAAAGTAGATACAAAAAAGAATTTAATTACCGGCGGCAAGGTGTATGACAAAAACGGTAACACCTATGCTTATAGCATTACGAATTACACCAAAAACCCCTCACTGAGTGATAAAATGTTTGTTTTTAATAAAAGCAACTATCCAAAGGTAGAAGTAATTGATCTACGATAGTTTATTGCTTACCAATTTTAAGAATTCATTACGCGTTTTAGTATTGGTCTGAAACTCTCCGCTAAATGCAGATGTAGTAGTGCTGCTATTTTGTTTCTGTACGCCGCGCATCATCATACACAAATGTTTCGCTTCTATCACTACAGCAACACCTATTGGTTGCAAGGCTGTTTTAATCGCTTGTAAAATCTGATCTGTCATTCGTTCTTGTACTTGTAATCTTCGGGCGTAAACATCTACTACGCGAGCCAGCTTACTTAAACCCGTAATCTGACCGTCGGGTATATAAGCAATGTGCGCCTTGCCATAAAATGGAAGCATGTGATGCTCGCACATAGAGTATAGCTCAATATCTTTTACAATAACCATCTCACTATAACTTTCATTAAATTTAGCAGAGTTAATTATTTCTACTGCATCCTGCTCGTACCCTTGCGTGTTAAAAGCCATTGCTTTGGCCACTCGGGAAGGTGTTTTTTCTAATCCCTCACGACCCACATCCTCTCCCACTAATGAAATCATTTCAGCAATATGCTTCTCCATATTACCCATATAATTCTTGTCGTATTCTTCTATCTTCTTGTAATTAGCCATAATATTCTATATATATTTTAGGTGTCTCTACTAGTTTAATATAATGCATCTTAGCGTTGAGTTTTTCAACTTCCGATTTTAATTCATCCCAAATAGCGATGGTAAAATTTTCTGCACTCGTCATCTTTCCTTCCATGAAAGGCACATCTACATTCAAGTTTCTGTGATCGGCTTCTTCAATGATGATATCTTTTATCAATTTAGAAAGCTCCTTGGCGTTTATTAAAAACCCTGTTTCAGGATTCACCTCTCCTTTCACCGTTACGTGCAATTCATAATTGTGCCCATGGTAGTTTTTATTAGCACACTTGCCGTAAAATTCTGCATTTTTTTCGTCACTCCAATCAGGATTCCACAGCTGATGAGCTGCGTTAAAGTGCTCTATTCTAGTTACATAAATCATTCGAAATTATTTTTTGTCTTTACTTCCATTATAAGGTGGAATGCAAATTTACGAGCAAATTAAGAGGATAATTCTTAATCTCTAAGAAAGTTGTTATACTAGAGAATCTTTGTAAATTTGTGGAGTATGAATATCCTACTCCTGGCACCTACTCAGATGGAAATGGATGTTGTTTATTGTGAAAATGAACAGCTAGACAAATTAATCTGTGGCGTCGGTGGCATTTTACTGACCAAAAACCTTCTGAACCAATTACATAAAAAAAAGTATGACCGTCTTATTCTCATTGGTTTAGCTGGCACATTTATTCCAGAAGTAGCACTAGGCGAGGTAGTCACGGTTTTAAATGATACACAAGGTGATTTAGGTGTTTTCCAAAATGGTGAGTATCATTCTTTTATTGAACTAGG
>CAZTCQ010000078.1:0-12195 GCA_964612525.1 uncultured Chitinophagaceae bacterium
CTTAGGCTTTACTATTTTTTTTACCTTGATGGTAGTGTCCTTTTTTACTGGCGAGTTAGAAAAAACGGTATTTAAATTCAGACTTTTTTTCTTATTTAAAATAGGTCGATTCGCATCTACAATTAATTTAACCGCAGTAGGAATATCATTTACGTCTAACACGGACACAAATTTCCCAAGGCAATCATAATAGGTTTTGAGCGTTTTATTTTTGTCAAGTCCTATAATGTAAGGTGTAATGCTAATTTTATTTTTTAATAAGTCTAAAAACGTTTTACATATATCTCCGCCGCAAGACTCTCCGCCATCCGTAATAAAAATAATGCTGTAGTCATACAGAGCGGTATTGTTGATTTCATTTTCGGCAGCTTCGCGCAAACTGTAGGCTATGGGTGACCACCCGATTGGGTTAGAAAATTTTAAAGATTGCTTGATTTGTTGCGCGTTTTGAAGATTGAAGGGGACGAGCAATTTAGAATCCGTACAGTTTTTATCTTGCGCGGGATAATCCGTTCCGTACAAGCGTACACCAAACTCAACTTCATTATTTACGGCATAAATACTATCTACGATTTGCAAAAGTATATTTTGTGCAATTGCAAAGCGATTGTAATCCTTATTCCACTCATAAGTCATACTAGACGAGGCATCTAGTATAAAAAGAATCCTTGTCTTCTTATTTTGAGCTTGAGAAGAAAAACTTAGTAGGCATACCAGAAGGAATACATAATATGTAATCTTTTTTCCGATACTGTAAATTTACGAATTAATAATCACCCAGCGTCTCATTTAGCTGCCCCAAAGCTTTGTTAAGCTGCTCATCATTGGGTGCTATACCGTGCCATTCGTGAGTGCCTTCCATAAAATCTACTCCAGCGCCCATTTCGGTATGCATCAAAATACCGATTGGTTTTCCTTGACCTGTTTTGGATGTAGCTTCTTTCAAAACTTCTAATACACTTTCCATTTCATTTCCCTTCATTTCAAGCATAAGCCACCCGAAGCTTTCCCATTTTGCTTTTATATCTCCTAGATTCATCACGTCAGCCGTGCTACCATCAATCTGCTGACGATTGAAGTCTATGGTAGAAATAAGATTGTCTAATTTATGATGCGCAGCGAATAAAAGCGCTTCCCAGTTTTGTCCTTCCTGAAGTTCTCCATCGCCATGCAAAGAAAAAACTAAATGATCATCGCCACTCATTTTTTTTGAAAGAGCTGCTCCTGCGGCCACACTTAAACCTTGTCCCAGACTACCGGAAGCAATTCGGACTCCCGGAAGGCCTTCATGCGTAGTAGGGTGCCCCTGCAAGCGCGTATCTATTTTACGAAACGTATTGAGTTCTTCGATAGGAAAGTAACCCGAACGAGCTAGCACACTATAAAAAACGGGTGAAATATGACCATTCGAGAGAAAAAATAAATCTTCTCCTACACCGTCCATGCTGAACTTTTCAGGATTGTGACGCAGCACATCAAAATACAAAGCCACTAAAAAATCAGTGCACCCTAACGAACCGCCTGGATGTCCGCTTTGCACTTCATGCACCATGCGAACAATATCTCTGCGAACTTGTGATGCAACTTGTTGTAACTTTTCCATAGTAGACCTTTAATTTTTGTTGATCCAAAGGTAGTGGCGAACGAAAAATCCCACCTACTTCTGTAGGTGGGATTTTTACCAATTTATGAACAATCCTTCCCATTATTTTTGGATTGTTAGTTTCTCAATACTCATTTTTCCAGCTTGGTACACTCTTACGTAATATATCCCGTCAGCTAGGTGAGCCGTTTCAACCCTTACAGTGTTTTGGTTCGGCGCAATTGGCTGAACACTTAAAACTTGTCCTACACTACTTAGTATTTCATAGCTCCCTTTTTCAGATCCTGGTAAGCCAATCGTTACACTTTCTGAAGCAGGATTTGGATAAACTTTCATGTCCAAGGCTTCAAAATCGGTAGTAGCCAAGGGTGTTTCTCCGAGGTCATAAATTTCAAAAGCGTCAATTGCCGCTTCGACTAATGAACCTCCAGAATTTCCTTGTACGATGTCACTAGCTCTGAAGCGAACTAGAATATTAGTTCCTTGTGATTTAAACAAAGGAACGACTTGCCAACGCCAAGCTCTATCTGGCTCTAAGGTTCTGTCCACATTAAACCAGTTACCTCCACCGTCATAAGACAACTGAACTTGCCAAAAGTCTTTTCTTGGATTGCTACCCTGACTGTTACTATACCATCGGGAATAACCCAGAACAGGTTGGTTATAGGAAGAAATATCAATGGACGGAGATAATACTGAAGTAGTCCCTCCATCCACATCGGCACTTCCAATTGAGGCTGTTGCACTCACCGCGTTTCCGGTCACCAAGCATTTTCCACCGTAATTGGCATCTCTGTACGTTTGAATAATTGTTGAAGTGTCATTAATATCAGCAAAAGAAGGTACCGGAACACCATGTTCCCAAATTCCACGGCTAGCATTATCACCAGTCATATTTCCAATAGTCCAACCACTAGGGGCTGAAGAGCCGTCAAACAACTCCTGATATTTTGGCGTGTAACCAATCATAAGGTAGTAAGGAATGTTTCTTTGAATTGTTGAAATTGAAAATTCTGAATTTTTAGGAAAGTCAACCTCATAGCTATTTGTGTTATCAGCTAAGTCAAAATAATATTCAAAAATATCACCTGCGGTTTGAGATGGAAAAAGTACGTCGTAATCGAGCCCATTCTTATTCATAACTACCGAGCTAGAACCAGTCGTTCCTCTTTTTCTGTAACGCATTGTCACATCTCCTACAAAAGGCGAAAAATCTGAAAGTACCGTTGCATCCAGGGTGAGTGGAGTACCAGATACTTGGTAACCCAAACCAGAATGCAAAACCTCAGAATTGTTTAATAAATAAATACCATGATCCGCAAAACCCTTTACTATGAAGGTAAAGTGAGGTGTTCCGTTGCCGATATTATTATCGTCATCATCATATTGCAGAGCGTCAATTAAAATATCGAAGTATAATTCGCCCTCATTACCATTAGCAGCATTGGCTAATCCATAATGCGACTGACCAAATAAATAAGAAATACTATCTAAAGAACCCCAATATTGGTAAGTGTCCCACCAAGCTCCAGCAATAATTTCTCCATCAGCATGTACCTGACCTTGAATATCCTGTGGATATACTTTAGGGTTTATGTCATAACGTCGAATATTAGAGTTGGTACTAGTAATTCCTTCCCCAACTATCGGTCCGTCGTTAAGGAAGGTAGCCCACACATCGGAATAACCTTCGCCCATTCCTCCATTGCGGAAATTTTGACCTTGAGAAGCATAAAACTGATTTGAGATACCATGACCATACTCGTGATACACAACTGTATTTACTAGTGACAAAGCATTACAACCACCGGCAGTCTCGTAGAAATTGATACTGTTTCCATTATAGAACGCATTACAAGAACCATCGGTTCTATCAATTCTTGTTGTTAGCGGATTATCCATAGCTGTAAACAAGGGCATCTGTTGTTTCATAAAATCATGAACTTCATTCACATGGTAATAAGCAGAAAAATGTTGAATTTGTGGTTCAACCGGTGCTGTAGGAAAAGTGAAGGTTCCATTGTTCATAATGGCCGAAGGAGCAATAGAAGGTGATGTTGTTCCATTTTGAGTAGTTACAATGTCACAAAAACTTCCGTCCAAATGAATCGTTCCCGAAAAAGTAGTTCCCGGTATATTCACATTGCCCGTAGTAGCATTCGTGTAGTATGTGTTACCTCCGCTAGTAATTCGTAAATTTTTAAGTGGAAAAATTTGGCTAGGATTGTATAGGTTCGTTGGGTAAATATTCGCATTTACATCAAACCCAATTTGCTTCACTTCATTATCTCTGTACCAAACTTTACCAGTTTCCGCATCCACGTAGGAAAGGTACTTGCCCGGTATCTGCCCATCATCTTTAGTATCAGTTAATACTTCAAAGACAACATGATATTCATAGTTCCCATCAACCGGTACGGGTATAATCATTTTATTGGCAGAGACCTTAGATTGTATAACCGTTCCGACTAAAGCAGATTCAGCACTTTGTTGGGCTTGTTGAGCTGTTAAACTCATTGGTAAGTTATTAGCTATGTTTCTATGGGCGTCTAATCCAAACAATACTAAATCTCCTTCTTGAGAATATCTAAATAAAACTCGACTCCACATTACTTCCATTCCTTGATGCACTTGTTTGAAATCTACATTCACGTATTTACCATCATTAAAATTTCTTGTAGAAATTAATTCCTGCACTGGCAACTCAAAAGCCGCTAATTGATTTTGCAAAAACTGCAAAGACTTAGCGACAGCATCTTGCTGTGGATTACCCAATTGGATGGGCGTGCCGAGTGCACGGTGCGGCAAACGCGTGTATCTATTAAAACGTGCGCCCCAATCAGGGTTTTGGGCTATAAAACCTTGCCAGGCAGCTTGTTTTTTTAAGTGTTGTATTTTATAGCCTTGAATAGATTCTAAGGCATCATTATATGGGGTAATATTTTCGTTGGGATCATCACCATGTGCAAATAGTGGTAAACCATAGGCAGTCAGAATTAAAATAAATAGTGCTTTTACGATTCTCATATATGTTATTTTTTTAAAGGACTTAAAGGTAATATATAAGACGATGTTCTCAAGTGAATCTTGCGTGTATTCCAATAAAAAACACACTGCCAAAGGACAGTGTGTTAGTGTTTTCGTTAAATATTACTTTGGCGTGACAATCACTAGTACACCCAAAGATCATGCTCTTTATTAAAGATTTGCTCTTTAATTTTTTCAGATTCATATAACTTATAAATTCCGTCTTTGTAAGAGCGAATATCGTTCTGCTGTGGATTGTTGAAAGTTGACTTTACTATAAAAGAGCTAAACATTCTTTTTTCAAAAAAATCATCCCATGTCATTCTAAAGACATCATTTTTAGGATTATAAACCTCATACTTTACGTGAGATTCTCTTAGATCTGGATAATAAACCCAAAACATAGCATAAGAGGCTAGCAGAGCGCCACTCTCATTAGAATATTTATCCAAATAAGGAGAAATTCCTAAAATTCTATTAACCATTCGCCCAACTTTTCTATCAAAAATCCAATCTTCTTTCAAGCGAAACTTTGTTACGTTGTCTGGATCAAATTGTTTCTGAACGATTTGATATTCTAGTTCACCCAATTCATTTTCTACCACCGTAGTATCAGGATCACCTGTTACCTGAGACATTACATCCTCGTAAGTTAGAGGAGTTGTGAAACGTTCATCACTAAAGGCTGTAACCTTTCCGGTACGAATTGCGTTTAATAAAATTTCAATATAATTTCCTCCTCCACTGTACTCATCACCAGGATAACGGAATGGGTAGTTTTGTTTTTGACGAGTATCTATTTCACGCCATACTCTCTTTTTCCATAGTACGTCCGTTTCACGGATAGACTGCCAGGGAGTAAGTATGTGTTTATGAGGAACACGATCTATTACACCATCTTTACGCAAAGAAGGTTTCCAGGAGTCATTTACTGCTTTATACGAATTGGCATTCGAACTCGGGTCATTCGTTTGCCCATAGGCTAATGGAGTAAGCGTGAGGGTCAATAATAAAATGATTAAACTGCGTAATTTCATAATTTTTATTTCTTTTAAACTTTAATTCTATCTCGTATTCTACTTTTATTAGTTAGGGAAGTAAAAACTTAAACCTCCTAATTTTCTGGTTTCGCCGTCAGGTCCAACTGCCCTTACATCTTCGAAGTAAAGACGATCTCCCACCTTCAACCTATCAAGTACTGCTTTCGGGCCAGAAGTCTGCAGAAGACGGCCTTTCACAGGAAGGGGAGCTTGTGCTTCGCCTCTTCTAGGAACGTGAAACATGGTGAAACTAGTAACTTTATATTCCAAATCGTAAGGGAATCCAAGCAACTTAGCCGTTACCACCTTTTGTAATTTCATAGCGTTTACTGGTATGGCACCTCCAGTTTTTTGCGCAACATAAGCAACTGGGTCTGGAACTCTTCCTAACCTGTATTCAATTTTACCAAAATTCTCAGTGGAACCATCACTTCTTTTACCTGTGATTTCAACCCATGTTTTACCACTATTTTTAGACGCTAATACATTGTATTTACCAGGCCCTGTCTTTTGAAGACTAATATTCGGCCCTGCTTTTACAGATAAATCATTTAATGGTACACCAGATGCTGCAATAGTCATTGGGTTTTTTAATCCTTTGTAGAACACCTTCATCTTATCCAAAGAAATGGAAGCTTGTGGCTGACCTACAAAATAATTAATAGTTTCTTCGGGTACGCTTGTCCAAACACCGGTACCATCCTGATCATTTTTACCCTTTTTTAAATACTGTGCTCTTACTCTTACAGAATGTTTTCCCGGCTTTGAGTTTGCTTTTATTTTCATATCCGCAATACCGTCTTTTGCACTTACTTGTCTACCATTAATCCATATTCTAAGTCCAGCAGAGTTAGCGTTATAAGCTCCTAGCATCGCTCGCATATTAATGGTTTGACCCGGTAAAGCATAACTGTTGTCTAGACTAGCAATCACACCAAACTTATTAAAGTCCTTTTTCACCACAGTAGGTCTAGGCGTAGCCTCACCCATTGCGTTAGCCCACAACTCATCGAGAACAGCCGACTCCGAATTTTTTACGTCATTTTTATATTTGTCGATGATCGTGACGGCTGCCACGGCAGGCACCATAGTAAACATACTCTCAGCCCAATCACCTCCACCATCAACTTCTAAGTTTAAAGGGAGTTTTTCAGCAAACGAACCTTCTTCCCTTGACAATCTCATATTATCCGGTAAATTGTTGACGTAGTCAGCCAATTCTTTTTTGAAAGTCGTCAGCTCATTTTTCATTTGCTCACCCTTTCCTTCAGCAATCATATAACTAGTCGCTGCTTCTAAATCGTCTTCCCTTTTTATGCGCATTTCACCATCATCGTTCGGAGCCATTCCGCCCGCACGCTCAACTATCATTGCTCGGTAAGAGTCCAATTTATCAATCATAGCTTTTGAAGTCGCTTGAGCTTTTTCAGCTAAGTCAATTGCAGTGGTAATTTTTTCCTTTTTCTCTGCCTCGTTTTTAGGATTTTTAAGTGCTTCGCCAAGATTGACCATAGTTGAAGCGTTTTTATTGTCGATGTTCGCATTCGAATTCTCGATACTTTTATCTACAATCGTAAAGGCGTTGATTACCTCCTTAGATACGTTCATCGCCAAAAGCGCTGTTAGTACTAGGTACATTAAGTTGATCATCAACTGTCTGGGTTCCTTAGGTAAAGACATATTCTAAATCTGAAATATTTTGTTTTTGTTTAATTCTTTTTCTCTTGTATCGTCTTTACCGCTTATGAGCGACCCTGCATAGCGGAAAGCATATTGCCGTATACTTGATTCAATGAATTCAAGTTTCCTGCTAATACGCCCATTTGCTCTTTGGCACGGTTTGCATCATCAACGCTTGATTGCATTGCGTCAGAAGCACTCACTAAATTACTATAAAACTTATTCATAGCTTTCAAGTGATTGTTTGCATCTTGAAGCTCTACTTCATAAATCTGATTTAATGACCCTAAATTTTTAGTCAAGACCGTTACTTGGTCATGAAATTTTGCTGTTTCGTTAGCAGCATTGTTAAATGAAGCCAATGTATTAGAAGCGCCCATGAAAGTATCTTTCATTTCTGTCAATGCAGAAGCCGCCTCTCTTGCTTTTGAGCTATATTCGTTCGTTGCATCAGCAACTCCACTAATGTCCTTTACTTGATCCACCGTTGCACTAAATTTATTAAAGTTGTCATTCAGTCGATTCAAATTAGCAGGATTGATATTAGCATCCTCCAGCATTTTGTCTAAAGAGGCTGTAGCCGAAGAGCCACTTCCAGAGGCCCCACCTAAACCAGCGAAGGCTGGAGTTTCAAATTTTGTTCCTTTCTTATAAGCTTCCACATGAGGATTCTTATCAATGTCTGGGTAATAACGCTCCCAATAGTAATCTTTGTGAGGAGGTAGCAAACCTAACAAGGCAAAAATAAATGCCTCCGTACACATACCCACAATCAAGGCGTAACTCGCCCACCACCAGTGTTCTAGTTTAGCAAGGGCTCCAATTAATACTACGGCAGCTCCTATACCGATGATAAGGTTTTTAATGTACTTACCTCTCTTTGTTTCAAAGAATAATGCAATCGATCTCATGTTTTAAATATCTTTTTAAATGTTGTTATATTTTTTCAATTATTTTTTTCCTGGTCTTTTATTCGTCAGGGAAGGAGCCACATACTGTGTAATGGTACGGAATCCAATGTAAGCCTTCGCTGTATCCGCAAACTCGTAATCACGAGAACTCACTTGAAGATAGTACGCTACATCTCTCCAGCTACCACCTCGTACTGTCTTACGCTTGTGCCACAAGGGGTCGGAATCCTTCACATCAATATTTACTCCAGGATTAATATCGGCTACAAACCCATAAGAATTGGAAATGTAAGGAGACATAGTCCACTCAGCCGCATTACCACTCATATTATATAAGCCATAATCGTTCGGCCAATATGCATCGGCACGCACAGTATACAAACCTCCGTCAGCACCATAATTACCACGATTCGGTTTGAAATTAGCTAAGTAACATCCTTTTTTGTTCACGACATACGGTCCGCCCCATGGGTAAGGAGATTGTGATCTTCCTCCACGAGCAGCCCACTCCCACTGTTCTTCAGTCGGTAATTTAAACTCTCCTTCTAAATATAATTTTTTGGAATTTCTGTAGCTTCTCCAATATTGAGTGCGCCAATCACAAAAAGCTTGTGTCTGATACCAGTTTACACCCACAACCGGATAGTTGTCAAATGCTTTGTACCAAAAGTATTGGTGTGTAATCGGTTCATTATAAGAGTATGTAAACATTTTCATCCAAACGGTAGTGTCAGGGTAGGCTTTCACCATGTAGTCTTTCACAAAAGAGGAACGCGCCTTGTTCGGATTACGCACCATGGCATCATAGTCAAATGATTTGTAGTTGTATACAAATTTATAATTGTCCACTTCCTTCTTACCCCAAATGCTTTCACTAGCGGGTATATAATAAGCTAACATCGCATCTTGAACTTCTTCGTCAGACCAACGCAATTTTTTTCGCCAATCTATGCTCTGCGATCCGTCTTCGTTGTCTTTATAATTTCCTAATAAGGAGTGAGCCGTAGAGTCACGAACCCAATCAATGTATTGACGATATTCAGCATTGGTTACCTCAGTAGCATCCATCCAAAATCCAAGCATCTGAACTACACGATTTTTTACATCCCCTGCATTTCGAATGTCTTGATCGCTAGCGCCCATGTGCATAACTCCAGAAGGTACCCAGACCATTCCTTTCGGCACTGGGTCGCTGTGGTTTATGCGACTGGGACTCCCTACTAATTCTCCTCTTGGTCCTCCGTTACAGCCCCATGCTGCCACAATGACTCCTAAGATAACTGCCTTCAATGAAAAGTTTTTCATCATACGTTCGTTTGTGTTTTTTGAGTAAGATAACAAATGTATTTCTTTTTTAGTTATTAACAAATACTTGCACAAGATATGCAAGAATTTTATTTCCTACTCAATAATCCTGTTTATTTTTTTAATTACAGAAGTCGAAAAAATGATGAAATTTTAGTGTACTAATCCCCTACAAATTATTCGCCTTCAAAACCGTTTGCCAAATAACGCCACAATTCGCAGTTAGCAAAATTTTAGCAACAAAAAGTTACGGAATTTATCGAATTAAATTCAGACGGAACACGCGAACTTTCAATTATAAGTTGTACGCCACTTTGGGGTCCGTAATCAGTTTGTATGGTCTTGGATAGCTATAGATTCTTCAACTCCTAATGGCCACCGTTTTACTAACGAGCAAAGAAGAAATTTTATTGTGTAGATTTAAAAAAAAATTGCTACCGTTTGCCAAAACCATACAGTAAATAAAAATTATAGTCGATCCCCGGCTGCTTTTCCGCAATGCCATATCCGGACAAATAAATGGGTGTGCGTTCTTTTAATTTACCTCCATTCAAAAAAGTTTTTCCCCGAATATTCCATCCTAAAAAAATACTCTTCACTACTTCCATTCGAAAGCCCGCGGTGAGTTCTATCCAATGCAAAATTCTTTGGTCAGGCTCAAAAATCAGGGTTTGATTTCCATAAAAAGGGTCCCACAAAGTAGCTTCAGCCTGCTGACGATTTAGAAAAGCACTTCCTAAGCGTAAGCCCACAAACGCATTATCTAAATCTTGTTTGTATAATTTTCCAAAAAAATATTTATCAAAACCCGCTCGTAAAAAAAACGAAGAAGAGCTAAACTTAATATTTCTAGCCAGTCCTTCTTTACTAGATTGTGCCCAGCCGCCCTCCGCAACAATGTGTAACTTGGGTTTATAAATAGTTTCTAGCAAAAACTCAGCAGTAGAATACTCATCTGTCAAAGTAGACCGAACCAACTTAGATACATCCAAACCCACACGATAATATTTAAAGCGATTTTCGTACACTTCTTTTTTGGCGATAGCCTTCACGCTATCTGTTTGAATCACCGAGGTGCTATCAATTCGCTCTTGCGCAAAAAGCGAAAAACTAAAAATGAAAAGGAAGAAAAGATTACTTATAAATAATTTCAAGATGAGGATTTGTGTTTGAATTATCTACCCGCTCGCTCGTAATATTCACCGAGTCGATTCTACTACTGCGAGAACTGGCGCTTTCTAATGTGAAAAAAGTTTGATACCCACATCCGTTCGATATAAAATTAGTATCGGTCTGATACCGAATCAAGACGGTATCATTCTCATTACTATGTCGAATCACATACGTCTGAGCAGATTGGCCTTGTTTCAGAGCAACACTAGCGCGAGTCAAACTCACAGCATTGTCCACAAAAAAATAAGAGGTGTCAAGGTTAAAAACAGTCGCCTCTACCAAAGGTGTATCCACAAGATTTAATGAAGTATCATAGGTTTTAAAGTTCATCGTCATAGCCACCGCTTGCGGTTGAATACAAAATTCATCCTTATTACAGGCTGCTGCCAAAACGAAACACAAAAAAAGAATCGTTTTTCGCATGATACTATTTTACCTCCCAAGTTGCTTTTCCGGCAATGAGTGCATCCAAGTCACCCAAGCCTTTTTGCTCCTTAGCATATTCTATTTGATCATTCAGTTGGTCTTCGTACGTTGGTTTTTCAATAGCATATAATACGCCAAAAGGTCTTGGCAAAGCATTTTGTTCTCTCGGATCATCAAAAAAGCGAGCCAATAATTGAGCCTTAGCTAAATCAGTTTCATCATGAATCCACAATTCATCATCCGAATAATCCGCACGTAATACAACCTCAGGATTCAAACCATTTAATCGGATTCCTTTTTCCAACTCAGACCCAAAAATTAACGGTTGCCCTTGCTCGAGCATCAAAGTGACACCTGCTTTTGTTTTTTTATCGGTCATCATACCGAAGGCACCATCATTAAAAATGTTACAGTTTTGATAGATTTCTAATAAGGCACTTCCTTTATGCCCTTCGCTCCGCCTGAGCATCGCTTGCAAATGTTTTGGATCTCGATCCATGCTGCGCGCAAAAAAAGTAGTGTCCGCTCCTAGTGCCAAAGCAGCTGGATTAAACGGATTATCAATACTTCCGAAGGGAGTAGATTTCGTAACCTTTTGTGTTTCTGAAGTAGGAGAATATTGACCTTTGGTCAAACCATAAATTTGATTATTAAACAACAATACCTGTACATCTATATTTCTTCGGAGTAAATGAATAATATGATTCCCTCCAATGCTTAGCGCATCGCCATCGCCAGTCACAATCCAAACGCTTAATTCGGGCCTCGTCATTTTTAATCCAGATGCTACCGCGGGTGCTCTTCCATGAATAGAGTGCATTCCGTACGTATTCATGTAATAAGGGAAACGCGATGAGCAGCCAATCCCAGAAATAATAACAATATTTTCCTTCGGAATATCTAAAGTGGGCAGTACGGTTTGTACCTGTTTTAATATAGAATAATCTCCACAGCCAGGACACCAACGAACTTCTTGATCCGTGGCAAAATCCTTGGCAGTTAAAGGAGCAGTGGTAGTATCTGACATAAT
>CAZTCQ010000079.1:0-11874 GCA_964612525.1 uncultured Chitinophagaceae bacterium
ATATATCTGCTAAGTACGTAATACGGCTTATTTCTTTCAAATTTACACCAAATCCCAATAGTAAAGAACGTAAACGTTTGTATCCGTTTATCTGCGGATACACACGGATAATTTCATTTAATCAAAAATCTAATAAAAAGAGGTCTGTATAGCCGACCTCTAAATTTTATTGAACGATTGTATTTTACTTTACAGGAAATCCACGATCACGCATAAGCGCATTTACATCGGCGTCCCGTCCACAAAATAAACGATACGCTTCAGCAGGGTCAATGGCATTGCGCGGTGCAAATAAATATTTAATTGCTTTCGCTGCTAAAGGTTTATCATAATAACCACCGGGTGCATTGCGGAAAGCTTCAGAGGCATCACTCGTTAAAACATCCGCCCACATATAACCGTAGTATGCAGTAGCATATCCTTCACCGCTAAATACATGTCCAAAATGTGGCGTGCGATGGCGCATCGGTAATTCCTTCGGCATTTTAAGCTCTGCTAAAGTCTCGCGCTCAAATTTGTCAATATCAATATTGCTTGGGTCGGCTAAGTGCAATTTCATATCCATCAAGGCAGAAGCTAAATATTCTGTAGTAGAAAAACCTTGATTGAAGGTAGCAGCTTTTTTAATTTTTGCAATGAGTTCTGCAGGCATGGGTTCGCCGGTTTTATTATGTTTTAGATAACCATTAATTACTTTATCTGTGCTTAACCAGCGCTCCAATAATTGTGATTGAAATTCAGTATAATCGCGCACACCGCTGTTCAAAGTAGGGTATTTTACATTAGCCGAAAAGAAATGCAAAGCATGTCCAAACTCATGGAAAAAAGTAGTGGCATCATCCCAAGAAACCAAAAGCGCTTCACCAGGAGCAGGTTTTACAAAGTTGGAATTGTTTGAGGCTAGTACATTTTTCTCCCCGTCAAAATTTGTGTAGGATCTGTACGTAGTTGCCCAAGCACCGGAGCGTTTTCCTTCCCGCGCATAGGGATCCAAATACCAAAGGCCAACGTTTTTTCCTGTGGTAATGTCATTTACCTCCCACACTCTTACGTCTTCATGAAAAACAGGAACCGTTCCGACCTCAAGTGGTGTGAATTTATAATTAAATAATTCGCCGGCTACCATGTGCATAGCATCTGTAAGCTTGTCTAACTGTAAATATTGTTTTACCTCCTCGGAGTTCAAATCATATTTTTCTACTCTAACCTTTTCGGCATAGTAGCGATAGTCCCAAGGTTCAATTGTAATGCTGTCACCCAATTTGTCTGCCACGGCTTGCATGTCTGCTACTTCTTCATCGACACGGGCAATAGATGCACTCCAAACTTTAGTCATCAGGTTCATTGCGTTTTCAGGCTTCTTAGCCATGCGATCTTGTAAGCGCCACTCGGCGTAGTTTTTATAACCTAGTAATTCTACTTTTTCTCTGCGGAGTTTTAGTATTTGAGCAATGAGTTCATTATTATCAAATTCATCGCCATTATCTCCACGACTATAATAGTTGGTCCAAACTTTTTTTCTTAAATCGCGCTCCGTGGAATAAGTCAAAAATGGATCCATGGATGAACGGGTATTGGTTATAGCATATTTTCCTTTTTCACCTTTTTCGTCAGCGATGCGGGCGGCAGATTTCTTAAATCCATCACTCAGTCCGCCCAGCTGCTCTTCGCTAAGAAAGGTTACGTAGTTCTCTTCATCATGCAGAGTGTTGTTTGAAAATTTGGTGTACAAACCAGAAAGTTCTTTCTCGATTTCAGCATATCTTTTTTTCTTTTCTGCATCCAATTCAGCACCGTTCATTTCAAAACTTTTATATTTCAATTCTAAAACTCGCTGTTGGTCAGCCGGTAATGGATTTTCTTTTGAGGCTTCGTAAATCGTTTTAATTCTTGCAAATAATTTTTCGTTTTGTGTGATTTTCGAAGAAAATTCTGAAATTTTTGGCGAGAGTTCTTCTTCAATTTTTCTAAACTCAGGTGTAGACATATTGCTACTAAAAATCCCGTAGTACTGAAAAGCTAAATCTAACTCTTTGCCTGCGCGTTCCATTTCTTCTATTGTATTTTCAAAGGTGGGCGCCTCAGGATTGTTGGCTATGGAATCTATTTCTGCCAAGTTGCTTTCCATGCCGGCGAGGATAGCTGGCTTCAAATCGCTGACTTTCATTTTGTCAAATGCAGGTACGCCACCATAAGGACCAGTCCAGTCTTGGAGTAAAAGATTGTTTTTCATTGTGGAATCATTCGATTGATTGTTACAACTTGTTATGACCATTGTCAGGCTGAGTAGAACTAATAAAGGATTTAGGTATTTCATAATTTTGCTCTAAAGTAAATACGAAAAGTAAGAATACGGTAGAATCTGAATCGTATTCTGTGCACACGCTATTCAGCCTTTATTCTACTTTGTGCCAAACCGCTAGTTCGTTGCCGCTTGGATCGTCAAACTGAAAACGCTTACCGCCCGGGAATGAAAAGATTTCTTTGGTGATTGAGCCACCCGCTTCTTTTATTTTTTGCATCACGGATTCTAAGTTTTCATGATATAAAACTACCAAGACACCTTTTTTGATCGGCTCGTCGGTTTGTTCAAATCCTCCATCAATCCCGGCACTTTCAAAAGAAGTATAGTTTGGTCCGTAATCTGTAAACGACCAACCGAAAACTTGATTGTAAAATGCTTTGATTTTACCTAGATCGTTTGCATAAAATTCGATGTAGTTGATATGATTATTGTTACTCATGATTGGTTGAAATTACTATTTGTTTTTCATTACAAAAAATTGAGAGGGGATGCTTGGATTTGTTGCCCTGGCAGGAAGTGATATTTTTACTGATTTAATCTGTTAACATTTTTTTTGATAACAATGACATTGCCCACTATCTTTAGCCATTGAAAATTAAATGAAGCAATTTATGAAAAAGACTCTTCTCATAATGATCCTAGTTACCCTGGCGCATGGCGCGATTTGGGCAGGTGGTTTTAAAATCGGTTTGCAAGGTCAGCGGCAAATTGGTATGGCTCACACCGGAATAGGTTTAGCACAAGATGCAGCCACTGTTTATTTTAATCCGGCTGGTATGGCCTTTGTGGGCAATCAACTGAGTGTGGGCGTAAGCGGAATTATTCCTCGCGTTCAATTTTTGGATGCTAATACCAATCAACGCACGGATGCAGTAAACCAACTTTTTACCCCTTTCAGTTTATATGCCACCTATCAAATTAAAAATACTCCCTTGCAATTTGGGTTAGGAGTGTATACTCCTTTTGGTAGTGGAGTAGAGTACCCAACCGATTGGAGCGGTCGTTATGTTTTGACAAGTATTAATTTGACCAATGTTTTTATTCAACCTACCATTTCTTGGAGGTTAAATGATTACTTTTCCGTAGGTGGTGGTTTTGTTTACTCCCTAGGTCATGTGGATTTGAATAGACAAATTCCTTTAAATTCAACAGGTGATAAAGAAGCTTCTGGAAATTTAGAGGGAAATGCGCAAGGACTCGGTTATAATTTGGGCGTTTATTTTCAACCCAACAAACGATTTAGTGCTGGAGCAACTTACCATTCCAGAGTGGACATGAAAGTAGATAATGGTAAAGCAACTTTTACGAATATTCCCCAAGCTGCCGAAGCAAGTTTTCCGAATACAGCTTTTACAACGGAGCTGCCTCTTCCTGGAGAGCTTGGAGTAGGTGCCGCTTATAAATTATCTAAAAAAGTAACGGTAGCCTTAGACTTAAATTACACATTTTGGAATTCTTTCAAATCTCTAGGATTTGATTATCGTGATAATACCGATCGTTTGACCGACGAGGCTTCTCCAAGAAATTATGAAAACGCCTATGCGGCTAGAGCAGGTTTGCAATGGGATGCCGGAAAACGCAGTACGGTTCGTGCTGGTTTGTTTTATGATCAAACACCAGTGCAAGATGCGTTTGTAAATCCTGAATTGCCTGACAATGATAAAGTAGGCGTATCCGCAGGTTATACTTATTGGTTAAAAGACCGTTTGAGTTTAGACGTGTCATTATTATATGAAGACGTGGCGAAACGTTTAACGCTAAATACCGAAACCCAATTACATGGCACCTATCGTACTAAAGTGATGATACCCGGTGTGGGCATCAACTATTTGTTTAATAAAAGAGTAAAAAGAAGAGTACCCTCAAAATAAAAAAAATATGAAACGTATAATATATATAACAGTGTCCTTTGTATTTCTTTCAAGTCTTTATTCTTGTAAGCCCAATTTAGAAGGATTTATTCCATCAGCCGGCGATGCCGATTTTAGTAATTATGTTGCGATTGGAAATTCTTTAACGGCCGGCTATGCTGATGGAGCATTGACTCGAGACGGACAAACGAATTCATTTGCTCAAATGCTAGCAACTCAGTTTGCAGGAGTCGGCGGTGGAGAGTTTAAAATTCCGTATTTACCAGAAGGGCCAGGGAATAATGGTTCAGGTGGAACTCAAAGTGTTCTCCGTAATGTTATGAACTGTCAGGGTTTTTCAAGTGTTGGTCCCGTAACTGTTTCGGGTACGGCTGTTTCTTTAGCTAGTGTTTCAGGACAAGGGCCTTTTAATGCATTAGGAATTCCTGGTGCTCGAGCGGTGGATGCTGTCAACGATATTTATTCTGCGCTGAATCCTTTTCTAGGGCGTATTGCACTAATACCCGGTGGTACTTCTATTTTAAAAGAAGCACTGAGAGCCAAGCCAACATTCTTCTCACTTTGGTTGGGTAGCAATGACGTTTTAGGTTTTGCTACGGGTGGTGGTGTTGGGGAGGTAGATCCTGCCTTTCCGCTTCCGGGCGATTTGACAAATCCTGCTCAGTTGGGAGCAGCGCTCACTGCCACAGTAGATTCGCTAGTTCGACGAGCAGGAGCTCAAGGTGTAATTGCCAATATTCCTGATGTTACCTCTGTTCCATTTTTTACCACGATTCCGTGGAATGGTGTTGTGTTAACGCAGGGAGCGGCTGACACTTTGAATTTGCTTTACAGACAAGTGGGTCATCCAGATATCGTTTGGAAAGCAGGAGCCAATCCATATATTATAGAAGACACTACAGTGATTAATGGGACCTTGCGAATTCGTCAAGCTCGACCCAATGAATTGATTCTACTTACTACGCCGGGCGATTCGATTCGTTGCGCACAATGGGGGATTAGCCCTTTCAAAGCATTAGGGGATGAATACGTTTTAGATGATAAAGAAGTAGCGGATATTCAATCGCATACAATGGCTTATAATAGTATCATTTCTAATATTGCCTCCACTTATGATTTGGCTTTAGCCGACATGAACTCCTACATGAAAGAATTTAATAAAGGGATTGTTTATAATGGTGCCAATTTTAGTAAGGACTATATCAGCGGCGGAGTATTTAGTCTGGATGGGGTTCATCCAAATCCGAGAGGGTATGCCTTAGTGGCCAATCGATTTATAGAAGCCATTAATAGAAAATTCAATGCTACCATACCTACCGTGGATGTAAATAGTTTTGAAGGAGTCGTTTTTCCTTAGCCTTTTAAAGGCCTCAGAGAAATGATATAAAAGTATTGAGAGACTGTCCGTCAAGACAGTCTTTTTTTATATTATTTCAATACTCTTATATATACTATGGTAAAGCTTTAAAACTTTGCCGTATTCATAGCAATGAACTTCTGCGAAAATGATGAATCCTAAGTTTAGCTTGGTGTTTCTAAAAATAGATATTTCTCCTTCTTACAAAAAAACTCAAACTCGGTTATAGGGAATGGATATTGTAGATGCATTCTTTTCCAATAAGCAAAAAATTTTTGTTGAGAAAAGAACTTTTTGGGCTCCTCATTTGCTATGCTATTTTGATAGGCCGAAGCTTTGAAATGCGCATTTTCAACAAAAAACTCACTTAAGCCCTCGTGGTCTAAGGAACTGAAGCAATGGAACGCTTTTTTAATATGGATTCGAATATCGGTTTGAAATTTACCAAGGTAGTGAAGATGCCTTAAACATAGTTCGAGATTACTATTTTCCGATCCCTAGAGCAAAGCTCGCTTTCTTAGTAGCAGGCACTTTACACTTAAAGTAAAATTACTCTTTAAAATTTAGCGTGATTGCCACTGTTTTTAATACGGCTACCCTATTTTTGCCGCCCTTATATAAATTAAAAACTATATTATGAATTATTTATTCTACTTAGTCCCTCTCTTCGGTATACTAGCCCTGATATACACTTTTGTGAAAAGCGCTTGGGTTGAAAAGCAAGGTGTAGGTACCGGCCGCATGAAAGAAATTGCACAGTACATATATGACGGTGCTATGGCATTTTTAAAAGCCGAGTATACCATGCTAGCAAAATTTGTTGTTGTAGTGGCTTTGCTGTTAGGTTGGTTAGGTATGAGCCATGAGTCCTCTCACTGGTCTATAGCTGTCGCCTTCATAATTGGTGCTGTTTTTAGCGCCTTGGCTGGTTTTATTGGAATGCGTATTGCTACGAAAAGTAATGTACGAACTGCAGAAGCGGCAAGAACTAGTTTGTCTAAAGCTTTAAAAGTAGCCTTTACGGGTGGTTCTGTAATGGGACTCGGTGTAGCAGGTTTGGCAGTTTTAGGATTAGGTGGTTTATTCATTATATTATATGCCATGTTTGCACCCGAGGGAGTTCAAACTCTTGAGATGGAGCGTGTAATTGAGGTTTTAACTGGTTTCTCTTTAGGAGCTGAAAGTATTGCCTTGTTCGCTCGTGTGGGTGGAGGGATTTATACAAAAGCCGCTGATGTTGGTGCGGACCTAGTTGGTAAAGTAGAAGCAGGAATTCCTGAAGATGATCCTCGTAATCCTGCAACTATTGCAGATAATGTAGGAGATAATGTAGGTGATGTTGCTGGTATGGGGGCCGATTTATTCGGTTCTTATGTGGCAACGGTTTTGGCTACTATGGTGTTAGGAAGAGAAGTCACGAGTGTAGGTGGTGGAGTATTAGTTGATGCTTACAATGGTTTGTCTCCAATCTTATTACCTATGTTAATAGCCGGTGTTGGAATTGTACTTTCAATAGTTGGTGTATTAATGGTACGCGTAAGTGACAATGTTGGACTGGATACGTCGAAAGTTCAAAACGCATTAAACTTGGGTAACTGGGGATCAATGGTTCTTACATTGGTTGCTTGTTTTGGATTGGTATATTTTATACTTCCAGAAACGATGGAACTTCGAGGTTTTGAAATTTCTCGAATGGGAGTTTTCGGTGCCATTTTTGTTGGCCTTGCGGTGGGTGCTCTCATGAGTATCATTACGGAGTATTATACGGCAATGGGTAAGCGTCCTGTAAATTCCATAATTACGCAATCTTCTACGGGTCATGCTACTAATATTATTGGTGGTTTGTCCATAGGTATGGAAAGTACTTTGTTGCCTATTTTAGTTTTAGCCGCGGGGATTTACGGTTCTTATTATTGTGCAGGTCTTTATGGTGTGGCAATTGCTGCGGCCGGAATGATGGCTACCACTGCCATGCAATTAGCAATTGATGCTTTTGGTCCTATTGCAGATAATGCAGGAGGAATAGCAGAAATGAGTGAATTGCCAGATGACGTTCGTGCGAAAACGGATGTTTTGGACGCGGTTGGAAATACAACTGCTGCAACTGGTAAAGGTTTTGCAATTGCTTCTGCAGCTCTAACTGCTTTAGCACTATTTGCTGCCTTTGTTGGAATTTCAGGAATTGATGGAATTGATATATATAAGGCAGATGTATTAGCCGGTTTATTTGTTGGAGGTATGATTCCATTCATATTTTCTTCATTAGCAATTACAGCTGTTGGTAAAGCGGCCATGGCTATGGTGGAAGAAGTTCGACGTCAGTTTAAAGAAATTCCTGGTATTATGGAAGGAACTGGTCAACCGGAGTATGATAAGTGTGTAGATATTTCTACTAAAGCGTCTTTGCAAAAAATGGTTTTGCCTGGGGCGATTACGATAATTGCTCCTTTATTAGTTGGATTTTCTTTTGGTCCTGAAGTGCTAGGTGGTTTCCTAGCAGGTGCTACGGTGAGTGGTGTGCTTATGGGTATTTTCCAGAATAACGCTGGAGGTGCTTGGGATAATGCAAAGAAAACATTTGAAACAGGAGCAGAAATAAATGGTGAAATGTTCTACAAAGGTTCTGAGCCACATAAAGCATCTGTAACGGGTGACACTGTAGGTGATCCATTTAAAGATACTTCAGGTCCTTCGATGAATATTTTGATAAAATTGATGAGTATCGTAGCCTTGGTGATTGCGCCAACCTTAGCTAATCTGTATGCCGATTCTATTCAAATGGACCGTGCTGATAAAATAGAACGCCTTCAAATGGCAGCGGCTAATGCACCAAAAGCAAAGTGTTGTCCTCCGGGTTGTACGAAGCCTTGTTGTGCAGAAGGAGAGGGTAAAAAAGCTTGTTGTAAAGACGGAGAATCTTGCACAAAGTGTGAGAAGAAAGAAGAGATGGCTTGTTGTGAAGGTTCAAAAGCAGGAGGTGATTGCGATGCTGATTGCAAAGGAGATTGTTGTGCCGACCAGGCGGATGTTTCCAGTGCTTATGAGCTAGATGCAAATGGGAATGCAGTAAGAAAAGTAGGAGAGCTGTCTGAAAGAACCTTAGCTGACGGAACTACTATATCTCTTGCCGAAGGAAGTGCGGATTTAGAATTTGCTGATTTTGTGAAAGCAGGAAAGGTCACGGCTAATGAAAAAGAAGGTTGGATAAACTTTGATGGTCTTCAGTTTGAGACCGGGAGCAGTTCTTTAAAAGCAAGTAGTAAAGTAACGCTTGATAATATTACGGCTATATTAAAGTCTGCACCCAATACTACTATTAAAATAGGAGGATATACAGATAATACAGGAAATGCTGCTAATAATGTAACCTTAAGTAATGATCGTGCCGAGGGAGTGAAACAAGCTTTGATTGCAAATGGTATTGCGGCAGAGAGAATGGATGCCAAAGGATATGGCGATATGCACCCAGTGGGTGATAATAATACAGATATTGGTCGTGCGATGAACCGCAGGATAGCGGTTCGGATGACTAAGTAGTTATCTAACTAATTATATATCAACTTGTTGGCCCTTATTTGGGCCATTTTTTTTATTAATTTCCACCTAAATATTGTTAATAGATTGGTAATTTTATTTCAACTTGATATTAGTAAACCATTAATTTTCAGAAAGTTAGCCTCAAATTTACCCTTTGTATCCAAGTAGCTTTTCCTGATTTCGGCCCTATTTTTTGAATAAAGGTGTTTTTTTTGTTATTGAGTTAAATAAATATTCACTTTTTGTAGTGTTTTTTCACTTTATTAAGCGGATTTCATTTTTTGGCACGATATTTTCACTATTGTTTAGTGCTAATTTATTGTTTATTTATCGTCTACTAGGAGTTACTTCCTGGTAAAATATCTTTGGTTAATTGTTGGTTAATAGAAAGGTGATATGATGCTGATTGATTAAAATCTTGCGTATTTCGCATTGATTTATAAACAATTAGCAAAAATGAAACACATAACTACCTACATAGCGATGATCATGTTATCGCTATTCATTAATCAAAATTTGCTCGCATCTTGTTCTTGTTCAGGGAATTTGGTGTCTAACTCTAGTTTCGAAAGTGGAACTACTGGTTGGTCTAAGAGCGGAGGAAATCTATACGCGGGAACTGGAGCGGTTAAATGCGGTTCAAAGTCGGGAGACTTTCAGATAACAAACTCATCCAACAATTGGGTTTCGCAAACGATTGCCTCGGGTACAATACCTGTTGGTTCTCAGTTGCAACTAAAAGTTTATGCGGGAACGCATAACAATAGTTATAACCATTATGTTGGATTTGTTTATTTTACCTCAAGTTGGAATTATATTTCTTCAACTGATGCGCATGTAAACAAAGTTCTTTCAGCTAGTCCGACTGGGCCTCAATTGTACACAGTAAACAGTACTGTTCCTGCCAATGCTCATTACGTTCAGGTAAGAGCTATGGGATCAGGAAGTTGGATTAAAACTGACGGTTGGTGTGCTACGGTAACATCTATGCCAACATGTAATCCAAATGATCAAACAGCATCTTCTGGATTCTGCGCGCCTAGTTCAAATTGTTCTGGTTCTAACAAATATAATTGGAGTCAATCAATTAATCAATCTACTGGAATGCCATCAAGTTTTCGTTTAGGAAACTGGAGCGGTGGTGTTTTGTACAAAGATATTACTTCAGGTTTTCCTGCTGCGGCAAGTGGACCTATTACTGTTTCAATTACAGATGCCGTTTCTTATGACGGTTATGTAGGAAGATCAAATACTGGAAATCAAGCAAACGAACGTTGGAGAATTAAATTCTACAAAGGAAGTTCGGTTGTTTATACATCGCCTTACACTACTGACGGATTGGCAACCGGTGCTGAACAAGAATATTGGAGAGGTGCCTTAGGCAGTTCTGTATTCTTACCTAATGGATTTGATAAAATCCGACTTGAGCATTACAATGTAGCTAACCCTTCTGCTAGTTCTGCAGGTTCTGTAGTTCCTACTAGTTTTTGCGTAAGTTATTCTGCATGTGACAATGTAACAAACCCCGGTGTGATTGCAGGAGTCCAATCTTTATGTGGTCCTTACAATCCCTCTACTATTACAAGTACTTCTCCTGCTTCTGGCGGATCTGGAGGTTCAATAGAATATATCTGGATTAAAAATTCAACGGCCTCTACTTCTGGTCATACTGTTATTCCGGGTGCAACTGGATTGACTTACAATCCTCCAACAATTGATAAAACGACATACTATAGAAGATGTGCTCGACGTTCTGTTGGTTGCACTGCTTATTCTGGAGAGTCTAACTGGATTAAAAAAGAAGTTAAGTTTTGTGCACCTACTCCAATTTGTTCAGGTTCTACAAAATTTGCATGGAGCCAAACGATTAATCCAACAACAGGAGCTCCTTCTGTGGTTCGTTTAATTAACTCTTCTAAACTTACTCATACAATAACAAGTGGTATTCCTACCTCTGCGAAGTCAGGAGCAATGACAGTTTCTATTACGGATGCTGTTTCTTGGGATGGTTATGCTAGCAGAGGTAATGTTACTCAGACTAATGAGAAATGGAGATTGAAATTGTACAAAGGATCAAGTGTAGTTTATACTAGTCCTTATACAAATGACGTTGCTGATAATGTAGTGCAAGCCTCATGGCGCGGTGCACTAGGCGGTACGGCTAGTCTAACAAATGGTTTTGATAAAGTGGTGATAGAGCATATCGGAGGCAGCGGCGCTGGTTCTGTAGTTCCTTCAAGCTTCTGTATTAAATACACTCCTTGTGGTAACATTACAACTCCTGGTTCTATTGCTACAAACTATACATATTGTAACAGTGGTAACCCACCTGCATTTACTAGTGTAAATAACGCTACTGGTGGTTGTGGAGGATCTATCCAATATCAATGGCAAAAAAGAACAGGTACTTCAGGTACTTGGTCTAACATAAGCGGAGCAACAGCTGCAACTTATAATCAAGGAACAACTACAGCAACAACTCAATTTAGAAGAAGAGCTAAACGTTCTACTTCTACTTCATATTTATATTCTAACGTAGTAACTGTTACGGTAAATAAAGAAATTACAACAGCCGGAGCAATCGGAAGTCCTCAGACATTCTGTAACAGCGGAAATGTTGCTAATCTTACGAATACAACTTCTGCAAGTGGTGGTAGTGGTGGAACTATACAGTATGTATGGCAGAAATCAACGAACAATTCTACATGGTCAACAATAAGTGGAGCAACTAGCTCAGCTTACAATCCAGGTACAATTACAACAACGACTTACTACCGTCGTGGTGCTAAGCGTTCAGTTTGTGG
>CAZTCQ010000080.1:0-9261 GCA_964612525.1 uncultured Chitinophagaceae bacterium
TACCACTGCCTGTTTTAGAAAGTAGTAAAATGTCGCCTTCGTCTTTACTTACATCCAAAGACTGCTCTTGCATTTCGTTGAGCTTGTCAAAGCCCAAATACTGTACAATCTCTTTTACGTCAAACTTAAATTTTGGCATAGCGCGAAAGTACGATACCTAGAAAGAAGAGAGGATTTTGTAGGACTATTTCATCTTATTTTTGCTTTCTAGATTCAATGCTTCAATGAATGTCCCGTTTAAAAAATACCTTCTAAATAAAACCAAGGCCACTTCTATTGAGAAGGTTGAATTTATACAAGCTTTATGGAACGACTATGGCGAGATTGAACGATATAGATTCGTTGGGGCGGGGGTTAATTCGGTAGTAGTAAAGCACATTATTTTTGAGCGAAAAAAGAATCATCCCAAAGGTTGGATTTCGGGGCACGACAGAAAAGTAAAATCTTATCAAGTAGAAACGAGTTGGTATCAAAATTGGAGCGGTCGTTGTGATGAAAATTGTCGCGTTCCAGCCTTCATTGGTTCCTGCACAGAAGGAAATGAGATGTGGATTATTCTCGAAGATATTAGTTCTGAATTTCCATTAGTAAAAAAAGAAGTAAGCGAGAAAGAGATAAGAACTTGTTTAGCATGGTTAGCTCATTTTCATGCGAGGTTTTTACATCAGAAGCCAGAAGGTCTCTGGGCTACGGGAACCTATTGGCATTTGGAAACTCGACCCGATGAGTTTGAAAAAATAGAGAATGAAGAGGTTCAGGAGAAAGCACATTGGTTAGATAATTTATTAAGCACTTGTACTTTTCAAACTATCGTGCATGGTGATGCCAAATTAGCTAATTTTTGTTTTTCAGATGGAGTTGAAAATACTCAAGTAGCTGCCGTTGATTTTCAATATGTTGGTGGGGGATGTGGAATGAAAGATGTTGCCTACTTTTTGGGTAGTTGTTTAGAGAGTGATGAGTTATTTCGGGATGAAAAGGAATTACTCCATTTTTATTTTGATGAATTAAAAAGAGCCTTAGAAAATGATAATATACTTTCAGACTTTGAAAGTTTAAAAAGTGAATGGATGAAATTATATCCCATTGCTTGTGCCGATTTTACTCGCTTCTTGTTAGGTTGGAATCCTGAGCATTATAAAATAAATGAGTATCAAAAAGAGAAGTTGAAATCAGTTTTGACTAGTCTGGATTCATGAGACGAAGTCACTCCAGAAGGGGATAGGCTAATTAATGCTTCCGCTTTTTTTTCTTTAAATTTTGAATTTTATCTCCGCGTCGAATTGGTTTTTTAAACTTGCGTTTTTTCTTTTTGAACTGGCTTTTTTCTTGCAGCAGTTCGATATTATTCTTATCCTTTTTTTTATGAAACGACAGGCCTTTTGCCATTTCTGTTTGTTGCTTTAATTCTTTATATGGGTTATCCTCTTTAGGCTTTTCTTCGTCAGTTAGCTCGGAGCTAATTTCTACTTCGGCAGGAAAATCAATCTCTGGGATTTCGTAATTCATCAACTCTTCAATGGCCGCTTTCTGTTCCTTTTCTTTTTCTGAATAAAATAAAATAGATTGTCCTTTGGCTCCCGCTCTACCGGTTCTACCTATTCGATGGATATAGTTTTCAGGATAAAAAGGAGTGTCAAAACTAATGACGGTGCTGATGTTGTCAATATCAATCCCACGGGCTATCACGTCGGTGGCGATAAGGATTCGGCTTGCTCCGGATTCAAAATTATCAATGGAGCGGGTACGGTGATTTTGTTCCTTACTCGCGTGAATTACAGAAGTTTGACCTTCAAATTCTAATAGCTCTGCGAGTTTGTCTGCGTAGGTTTTTCTGGATACAAAAATCAAAACTTTATGAAAGCGTTCTTCATCTTTTAGTAAGTGATTGAGCAAGTTGATCTTGGTATAAAAATTTTGAGTACCATAGGCTTCTTGCTGAATAGTATCCAATGGAGTACCGCTAATGGCCATTGTTTTCTTTTCGGCATTAACCAGAAATTCGTTGGTAAGCGCATCCACATAAGTCGTCATAGTTGCCGAAAACAATATATTTTGACGTTTCTCGGGTAGGTATTCAAAAATATTTTTAAGCTGTGTCTTAAATCCAAAGTCGAGCATAATGTCTACCTCGTCAATCACTAGTTTTTTAATAGATTTTAAGCGTAATACGTTAGACAAGGCTAAGTCATATAATCTTCTTGGGGTGCCTACTATAATATCCAAGCCTTCTTCGATGGCATTTTTTTGAGTTCTTATATTGGTTCCACCATACACGCCCAAGGTTCTAATGGTAATGTAGGGTGTTAGATTTTCAATTTGTTCTACGATTTGGATGACTAATTCTCGGGTAGGGGCTAGGATCAAAACTCTAGGTTGCGGTTGATCAGAAAATTTTAAATCTTGTAAAATGGGTAGCAGGTAGGCTATCGTTTTTCCGGTTCCCGTTTGCGCAATGCCTACAAAATCCCGTCCCGCCAAAATGGTGGAATAAGAAGCTTCTTGAATCGGGGTCGGTTCATTAAAACCTAAGTCATCAATCGCATTCAGCAATTGTGTTTTGATTTTAAAATTTTCAAAGCTCTGCATAATGTAAAGTAATTAAGAAAAAATGAAACGCTGGTGAGAAATTTTAACCAAGTAAGGCTATCGGGTAATGATTAGCTTGACAGACTCGCTACAAAATCAGCAAATACCGCTTTGTGCTTTGCTAAATCCATATTAGCAGAAAGTGCTACACGAGCAATATAATCTTTGTCTCCTTCCTTGGTGGTCCCTTGCGTAGAGGTCGCTGGGATGGTCCAGTAACAACCTTTTAGTTGCCCATAACTTACACAGTATTTACTTTCTGTTGGTATTTCAGTAATCATAAGTTTGATTAATTTATGATTGAGTTCTCTTTTATAGTTCTCTTTTTCCTCCGCGGTTTCTCCTTTTGTTGGAAGGTCTAAGGAAAATACAGATGGAGTGAATCCTTGTGCTGCTAATTCTTCAGACACAAAATTAATTTTTGCTTCTGGTAGTTTTTCTTGAATGAAGTTGACGAACTCTCGTGTGTTATTATAAGCATCTGCAATTCTTTCATTCATGGAAGGAAGATTCTGAGCAAGCAACTCATATTGCAAGGCGGTGGCTTCATTATCACAGAGCGCCATGTGCCATTCGATTTTAGTCAGGAGTGCGCTGGTTTGACTATTTCCTACTACATATCCTGCTGTGCATTTTCCACCACTAGGAAATTTTGACCCACTTGCATAAGACAAGGTGCGCACCTCGGATAAAATTTCTCCTTCACCCAAGAAGTGATAATTGGGGCAAAAGGTTTGATCTAAAATAAATACTGGACCTACTGCTACTTCTCCCTCTTCCGTTTTGCGTTCTTGGCTCAGAGCGTCTCTTAAATTTTCTAAGTTAGGAACTTCCACTCGGGGATTAGTTGGAATTTCTGCAATAATGAAGGGTACGGCATTTTCAAGGGCAATTTTGTCAAGGACAGTTTCTACACTTTGAACCATATCATTGTCACCATCCACGGGCAAATCAACCACTTCTACATTTTTTAGACAGGCAGCCACTCTTCGCGCTTGGTCATTGGTGCCTCCGTAACAGTTGGGTGGAACAACAAATTTTATGGCTTGACCCGGATGCTGTTCTTGAGCATAATGTACAAGTCCCATCATAATGGCGTACTGAGTAGAAAGTCCGCTTGAACAAACAAGTGCATCGGTTGGTGCTTCTGTTACTTTTTTAATAGATTCAATTACACTTTTTTTATGCGCTGCAGTTTCCGAATCACTTTGATGTTTTTCAATAGGCATCCCCACCCAGGCTTGTAACGCTCGAAGACAGTTTATGGGCGTCATAGAAATAGTTTCTCTTCTGCGAACATGTTGAATTTCCGAAATGTAAGATTCGTTTTCTTCGCCATGGGCAATTAAAATGCTACCCAGTTCGTCGTCTGTGTTAATATAAAAATCTATGTTGTTGTAAAAATCAAAATCACAAATGCTTTTTTTGTCTCTCGAGTCTCTTTCCAATAAGAAAATGGTGCTACCCTCAAAGGCTGCAATTGCACTTCCCTCCTTTACTCTTTTACATTCTAATTTATAGCCATATACTTGTTTTAAAATTTCTGCATTGAAATTTGCTGGTAGTTCGTTCGTGTATAAAAGTTGCGTGGCTTTATTATCTAATAAATTTTTTCTTAGCACGGCCAGTATGCCCATAGTACGAGTAGAAAAACTAATGACACTATCTGGATTTAGATTATTATCCTTTGCAATCGTCCACTCTAAAATGCAAGATAGTGGATGGCCTAAACGAATATAGTCATAGGCAGTTGGTAAGCTGGCTAGTGCATCTTTATCAGCGATATTATCAGAAAACAGCTTTTCGAATTGTTCTAAGAACTGTGTTTTAGCTAAGGATTCATCATATATATCTAAGCGGTGCGTAGAAAGTTTTAGCCAGTCTGCTGGACTGTTTTCTAAAACATTTTTTATGAAATTCTGTAAATTATTCGCACCCATGATCTCTGTTATTTTCTTGGGCGCAATTTACATAAATTAGGTTTGGTAGCACTCCATTCGGTCAGATAGTTCCTAGGTAATTGGTTTGTTTGATTCTAAGAATATTTCTTCATGATTGATAAACGATTTGAATTCTAGGGGGTTGCCGCTATAGTCAATAACAAATAGTGTTAGCTGTTCGCCAGTTTGCCCCGGGTATCGGGTGTATGGTTTTATAATAAATTCTACATTGGCTTCTTCTAATTTGTGTTGAATAAAAGAAAAAGTATCTTGGTCTAACAAACAGCCAAAGTGGGGTATGGGCACTTTGATACCATCTACTTCGCCACAATAATCAGCTGGCGGAATGTCAGTATTAACATGAGCAGATAATTGGTGTCCGAAAAAATCGAAATCTATCCAGTTATCAGTGGATCGTCCTTCCTTACATTTTAATATGTCTATATAAAATTTTCGGGTTGAAGCGATGTCTTTTACTTTGAAAGCAAGGTGAAATGGGTTCATATTGAATTTAAATAGGGCGTCTTTTACTTTATGACGAGTTGCGCTTTGAAATTGTCAAAATCTGAAGAGCACGTCAAGAAGTAATTACCAGCTTTTAATTGATTGAATGTTGGGATAGATAAATTATTGATTCCTTTCGAAAGGTTTAAATTTTTATTAAAAACTTTTTGTCCGTGGATATTATAAATACATATTTCGTAGTTCTCACTTTTGGAAATATTCAATTTTAAATTTTGATTCGATAAGATAGGATTCGGGAAGACTTTAAATTGATCACTCTTTAAATAAATAGTCTCAATTCCGGTCGGTATTAAATACGTCATGCGAATACTGTCAATAAATAGATTGGTGAGCGGGCGGTCATTGCTATTGACTGCTACGCCACCAATGGCTGTGACAACCGAACTGCCCGAAACGACCTCGCCAAAAACAGGATGTTTTGATGTCGAAGGCGGTTTGTCAAAATCCAGGTAAGTGTTATCTTTTAGATTAATAAAAAATTGGCTAGTTCCCGTGTTGGGGCCTGAGTTAGCCATGGCAATTGTAAATTTCACATTACTAGTTGTAGAGTCAAACTCATCTTGAATGACTGAAGCTGAGTTACCTCCCGTTATAGCTGCATTGCCTCCTTGGATAATAAAATCATCAATGACTCTATGAAAAATTGTGCCGTCATAAAAATTGCTAGTCACTAAATTTCTGAAATTCGTAGTGGTCACAGGCATTCGCCAATCATACAGTTCTATTACAAAGTCACCTTGATCCGTATAAAAAGTAGCCTGGTTTTGAGCACTGATTCCCAAGGTAGAAAATAATAAAAGGATGATAACTAGTTTTTTCATCCCTTGAATATAATCATTTTATCTAACAGACTGAATAATATTTTTATAAGCCATGAGTTGAATGTGACTATCTACACCAATGGCCAGTAAATCATAACCTGCTTCAATTTCTTTCTTAGCCCTCTCAGCGTTTGCTAAAAATGTTCCTAGAAGTTTGTTGTGCTTTTTACAACTAACCTGGATTGAATTTATGGCCTGTTTAAATGTAGGGTGCTGAAAGTCTCCGCTTAGGTTCATGCTCATGCTTAGATCGTAAGGTCCCAGAAAAATACCATCAATAAATTCATTAGAAATGATTTGGTCGGCCATTGTTAATCCCTGAGTGCTTTCTATTTGAGCAAAAATTATTGGTTTAAAATTCTGATTGTATTCTTTGAATTTTAATCCAAATTGATTCGCTAGGCTAAAGCCAACAGAGCGTTTTCCTTGTGGGGGAAACTGGCTGTAATCAACTAGTATTTTTAACTCCTCCAAGGTCTCAACGCGAGGGGCAATGATGCCGTCGCATCCTAAATCTAAAGCGTGCTTGAGGTGAGCTTCTGTAATGGCTCTCACACGGATAAACACTTTACACTTTTTCTTGGATAAGATTATTGTAGCAATCGTTTGGTCACTAAGAGAGCCGTGTTCTAAGTCGATAAAAATAAAATCAAAACCAAGTCCTGCGAGAAGTGAAGCAACTTGAGGATTGTTTTGTGATACTATAGTTCCAATGTTCGTTGGGTTCTTCATCTTGCTTTTTTCTGTTAGTTTTTTTTGGATTGAACTTATTCTCGTGCTCAGTAATAATTCTTTACGGCAAGTATTTTTTTAACAGACTCGCTACAGTTTGCGATGTAGAATTTAAACTTATATTTTTAAAAGTGTCCGCATCTAGTTTTTCCTTTACTTTTTGCTCCACAGCTAATAATGGTTTTTCATCGGGTGGTTCGGGGAAAATATTTTGTTCCTCAAATAAGCGGCGTGTTACCACCGCCACTTCATGAGCGCCTTCGTAATTCTGTTGTTGTTCTAGCAAGTAGGCGATGGCAATTAATCCATAAGGATCTGTTGGCGCCGTGGCTTTTGCTTCTTTACCTTCTGAACGCAGAGCATAATATTTTTTGATTAAATCATTGGCGTCACTGAACTTTCCTTTGGCAATAGAAACAAATGATTTATTGAAATGGTCAATCATATACATTCCCTTGGAGTCAGTTGCCTTACTGATGCGCATACTCTCGTCGTAGTATTTTTCTGCTCGGTCCATATTTCCGACGAGGCGCCACATCTCTGCGTTTTGGTGAGCGCGATACATAAGCCACTTTTCATTGCCCGAACTTACGGCTAACTCTTTCAGTTGTTCGCTTAAATCGGCCAGTCGATTGGTGTCAAGATCCCGTTGTGCATTGCGACATAATGAGGTGAGCGCTCTGCCTACTAAGGTATCGTTTTTGGAGTCTTTGCCGATTTTTAGCACTTCCTCTGCTAGGGCAACAGATTCTTCATCTTTTCCTTCTTTAAAAAGTTGATAGGCTTCTTTGAGTTTCTCTTTGGGCGAGATGGATTCTCTTTTAGAGGTATTCTTTGAGTCACGCTCTTCGGTAGAGTTGCAACTAATGGCAATAATGCTGACGAATAAAATGGAGAAGAAAACAAGATTTTTCATGAAGGGTGAAGTTATATAAAATAGAAGTATCTCGTGTGCAAAATTGACAATTCGTTTCCGACTGTTAGAAAATTGAAATTTGATTGTAATTTTTTCAAGTGTAATACGTTTAATGAATATGCAATTTAATTTTAATCTTGAAGGAAGAAATTTATTTACCTACGAAGCCTATCGGACTATGCTAGATAGCTTGATGGCTGACGGTAAAACCACGGGTTCGGACCAGTCGGAGGCCATGATTGAGTATGCTAAAATGAATATTGTCCGTATGAATCGTTGGGATAAAACGGCTCAGCTTAGTGAGGAATTGAAGAATGTTTTAGCAAGTGCTCCTAAGCAAAAATGGATTGTGTTAAACGAAGGTTGGTGCGGCGATGCGGCCCAGAATTTGCCTATCCTTCATAAAATGGCCGAGCAAAGTGAGCAGATTGAATTACAAATCATTTTGCGGGATGAGAACTTGGATATAATGGATGCCTACCTCACAAATGGTGGTCGGTCCATTCCCAAATTAATCGCTATTGATGAGAATAATGAGGTGCTTTTTACTTGGGGCCCTAGACCACAAAAAATGCAAGATGCTGTGATTGCGATTAAAAAAGAAGGTGGAGATTACGCTAACGAGGTTCACAAAATGTATGCTCGAGATAAGGCGGCTAGCTTGCAAAGTGAATTTATGAATTTGCTAAGTGCGAAGCTGGTTTAAATTGTTTTTCTTTTTTTAGTTCGCTTTCTGCCAAAGTTCTTTTTTGGTGTAATCTATACTTGAACGATATTCGCCTTAGAATTGTTCAGGCAATATGAAAACTAAACCGTACTATCTAACTTTGTTCATTCTGCTTTTCTTGGGGCAGTTCTCTGACGCGCAAGTATATCGTACTAGTTGGGATAATGCTACGGAGCGAAGCGGTTGGCAACAATATCAGTTAGGGACGGATAGCAGTGCGAGTTGGTTTTACACTCCTGTGGCTGTTTTGCAGGGCGAGGTTCTTGTGCATGGGTCACCAGTTGGGAGTGGTTTAAATACTATGGATAATTGGATGGTCTCTCCTGTTTTTAATTTTTCGGTTGGTGGAAGTATTGATTCATTAATTTTTAATTTAAGTGGAGTGGAACAACCCAAGGTAGGAGATACGCTTGGAATATATTTGATTACTGGTTCACAGGATCCGGCCGCTAGCACTTGGCAATTATTAAAACAATTTGATAGCACTGACTATCTAACGAACGGCGGAATCTATGCGCAGTTACCGTCAATAATTATTCCTGCTACTGCGGGAAATAGCTATTTAGCTTTTAGATACAAATCCAACAATAGCCAATTTGATGCATTATTTGATGCGCTGCAAATAACTACTAACGTTCCTAAATATATCAGTGCCATAAAGCAAGAGGAAAATCAGTTAGAAATATATCCTAATCCTGGAAACCGTTTTTTTACGATTAGACTAGGAGGAAAAGAGAGTCGTATTGAAGGCGTGCTTGTCTATACTCTCATGGGTGGTAGGGTAGTTTCTTGCTTTAGCAAGGGGCGGTTAGATTTATCATCAGTAGCTCCTGGGGTTTACATTATCCGAGTGAGGACCTCAAATGGTGAAGTGCTTTTTAGAGAAGTAGTCATTCAATAAGATGGCCACTTTATAATTCAGTAAACACTTGCCATTTTAATTACAAATTGACGAGTGTTTATTTTTACTTATTTTCGTTACAAATAATTAATATTATTATGAAATCTATT
>CAZTCQ010000080.1:9361-11851 GCA_964612525.1 uncultured Chitinophagaceae bacterium
AGCGTATGGGCTGGATATAATTTACCCCAAGGTTATACGGGTAAAAATGTATTAATTGGGATAGCAGATTGGGGATTTGATTACGATCATCCTATGTTTATGGATACTAATTTAACTACCTCAAGAGTAAGAGCAGCATGGGATCAATTTAAACAGTCGGGTAACCGACCTTCATTTGGTTATGGTGTAGAATATCTAACTCCCGCTCAACTTGATAATGCTAACTCTGATACGGCTGGTCTCTATTATGATTATGCAACCCACGGAAATCATGTTGCTGGAATTGCTGGAGGTAGTGGCGCAGGAACAATACATAGAGGGGTAGCTTTTGAATCAGAATTTTTATTTAATTCTATTCGCTTAGATGTTGGCGGTTTGCTGGATGGATTTGCCTGGATGAAAAATATTGCAGATACGGATAATAAACGATTGATTGTGAATATGAGTTTCGGATTGTATTACCTAGGCACTATGGATGGCACGTCTCTTCTAAGTCAAGCAATCGATTCCTTATCTGCCCAGGGTATAACTTTTATATCTTCTGCAGGAAATAATGGTGATGCTAACTTTCATATTAAAAAAGTATTTTCCAACGACAGTATGCGAACTCAAATTCAATTTTATCCCTATTCGGCCCATCCATCTATGTGGGGAGAATCTATCTCTATGTGGGGCGAGCCAACAAAGCCGTTTAATTCGCGCGTTGAAGTTTATAATGCATCCGGACAATTAGTTGCAAACTCACGGTATTACAACACGAATTTGGATAATGGATATTTTTCAGATCAGTTGATTATTGGATTGGATACGATTCAATATAATTATTCTATCGATTCAGCGCATCCAAATAATAACCGTCCACATCAAAGAATGCGGGTAAAAAATACCAATACAAATTTGAAAGTTGTACTTCATTCTTATGCAGCAACAGGAACGGTTCACTATTGGAATGTGGTAGAACTAAGTAATGGAGTAGGTAACTGGGGCTTAGACTTCTTGGCCTACGGAAATGATGGTGTAGCCGGAGATAATCAGTATGGAATCGGCGAGCCAGCTTGCACTGAAAGTGTCATTACGGTTGGGGCGCACCGGTCATCATTTTTTGTGACGTCAACAGGAGAGGAAATAACCTTTCCACTGGGTGATTTCTCTAGTAGAGGGCCGATCTATGACGAGCGAATCAAACCCGATGTAACAGCACCTGGAGTGAGTGTTATTTCTTCTATAAATTCATATACAACTGCCAATTATACTACAGCGGCCAGTACTACTTTTAATGGGCGAACCTATGATTTTGCTGCATTCTCTGGCACGTCAATGTCTTGTCCAGCCACAGCGGGTGTAGCCGCTTTGTTATTAGAAGCCAATCCAGCATTGCAACCACAACAAGTAAAAGATATATTAATTTCCACTGCGCGACAAGACGACAAAACCGGCCCAATTCCGCTAGGGGGTAACGCACTATGGGGACATGGGAAAGTGACTGCTTCCGCTGCGATTGCTATGGCATTAAGTACTGTTTCTATTGATCATATTGACAGCGAAACGATTTCACTGAGCGTGTTTCCTAATCCAACTAATGCCATCTTGAATTTTATGTTAGACAAACAGCTTGAATCTGAATTGCTAATAAACATTGTGAATGTTGAAGGAAAAATTATGAAAATGAAAACTATTACTAATTCCATTTCAGTAGATGTTTCGGACTTAGCGAATGGACTTTATTTTGTTCGATTTAATTACAAAGACAAATCAAGAACGTTGAGGTTTGTGAAAATCTAATCTAGGCGTAGTTTGCAACTACGCCACTATATCATTTTATAGGTTTTATATTAACAAATTAAGAAGTGCCTATCAAATAAAAGACCAAGGAGGGGTTTACTATTTGACTTTGCAAGTAGTAGGTTGGGTAGATGTATTTACTCGAAAGGAAAACAAGGACGTAATTATTGAAAATTTAAAATACTGTCAAGTGAAAAAAGGACTAGTTATTTATGCCTACGTTATAATGACAAATCATATTCATTTGATTGTTCGGTCTGAAAATGAATCACTATCTGATGCAATTCGTGATTTTAAAAAGTATGTTTCTAAAAAATTGAAGAAACAACTATTGGAAAATTATAAGGAAAGTAGAAAAGATTGGATGAAAGTTGTTTTTGAGTATCATGCAAAGTTTAATAAGCGAGTGGGAGCGTTTCAGCTTTGGACGCATGATAATCATGCGATATTATTAGATACTAAAGAGAAGTTTGAAAGTAGAGAAAACTATATTCATTTAAATCCAGTACGCGCAGGAATTGTAAGGAATCCTGAGGATTATTAATATTCCAGTGCTGGTTTTTATTATGGTAGGGATATAGAGCTTGAAATTGCTGAACGATAGTTGGCTTAAATCTAGGCGTAGATTGTATCTACGCCTTTATATTATTTTGTACGATTGGTGTAGTGTTATAGATATTAAGGTGTAGTTGCAAACTACACCTAGTC
>CAZTCQ010000081.1:0-3021 GCA_964612525.1 uncultured Chitinophagaceae bacterium
GGTAAAAAAGTAGCACTTTTCAATGGAAGTTTAAAAGGAAATCAAAACGCCCAAGCTGCCGTTATAAAAATGGATGTAGGTACCCAAGATTTACAACAATGTGCAGATGCTGTTATGCGCTTACGGGCAGAGTATTTGTATAAGCAAAAAAAATATGATGAACTTCATTTCAACTTTACGAATGGTTTTAATGCAAAGTATACAAAATGGGTTCAAGGTTATTGCCCAACCGTAAAAGGGAATTCAGTGAAGTGGAAACGGAATGTAAAATGTAACTCTTCATACGTTTCATTCAGAAGCTATATGAATTGGGTCTTTATGTATGCAGGAACGGCTTCGCTTGAAAAAGAATTAAAGTCTAAAGAGCTTGAAAATATTCAAGCCGGTGATGTTTTTATAAAAGGAGGGCATCCAGGACATGCCGTAATAGTCGTGGATGTAGCAGTTGATGAGGAGGGTGATAAAATCTTTATGCTCGCTCAATCTTATATGCCAGCTCAAGAAATTCATATCCTTAAAAACCCGAGCAATAAGACAATTAGTCCTTGGTATAAAGTAAGCGATATTGAAGATACAATTGAAACTCCTGAATGGACCTTCTATAGCAATCAGTTAAGGACTTTTGAATAAATTTTTTCTTACTTTCGTCCTGCATGGAAAACTTTCTAAAACGATTTAGACTGTACGACGAGAAGGAGCAGCCCGAATTGCTCTACGAAACGATTTCAAAAGCAGTTCCTTTTAAAGCCACCAACCTTTGGATTTTAATTTTCGCAATTTTTATTGCATCGCTTGGACTCAATGTAAATTCTACCGCCGTAATTATTGGAGCCATGCTTATCTCGCCTTTAATGGGCCCTATCGTAGGTATTGGTTATAGTGCGGCTATTAATGATTCTGGTCTGCTGCGAAAATCCTTGATCAACTATGTATTTGCTTTAACGGTAGGTTTTCTAGCTTCAGCGGTATACTTTATCATGACGCCCATTCATGAGGCTCAGTCTGAATTACTGTCAAGAGTATATCCTACATTATATGATGTCCTGATTGCCACCTTTGGTGGTTTTGCCGGAATCTTAGCGGCTTGTAGCACTCAAAAAGGAAATGTGGTGCCCGGTGTGGCAATCGCCACGGCGCTCATGCCTCCTTTATGCACGGCGGGCTATGGTTTAGCTGAGCTGAACATGCATTACCTCTTTGGTGCCTTATATCTCTACTTGATAAACTCAGTTTTTATTGCGGTCGCGACTTTCGTTACGGTCCGATACCTGCGATATCCTTATAAAGAGTTCTTGAATGACAAGGAGAAAAAACGATCGCAAGCGGTCATAGTAGCGGTGGTTTTATTAACAGCCATTCCGAGCGTTTATTTTGCTTACGACATTGTTCAAAAAAATAAGTTTAATAAAGTAGCGAATGAGTTCGTAAGAAATGAGTGTACGGTAATCGGTACGGATGTTTGGAAAAAAAATGTCATTGCCGAAGATAATACGATTGAGCTAGGCTACATAAATAGTGAACCATCAGATTCAATTGTAAACATTTTAAAATATCGCTTGGAGAACGTGTATAAATTAAAGGGTGTAAACCTGATTGTGACAACCGGTAGAATAAAGAAAGAAAAAGAAGTGATTGTTAGTACGCAAGTATCAATTGATAAGCAGGAATTAGATCAGTTACAATTTGCGTTGGATAGTTTAAAACTAGAAGAGGAAACAAGTAAAACTGTATACAAAGAATTGAAGGCCTTGTATCCTACATTGACCAGTGCTTACATTCAAAAAACAAATCGCTATACAGATTCCATTATTGAAAATAATGTTCATTTGGCCTTCCTTACTTTTGAGGGAAGTCTTAGAAACGAGGATAAAGAAAGGATTATTCGATTCCTAAATGAAGGGTATAATGAAGAAAAATTAGAAGTTATTTTTCGATAATTGGCCCATGCTAGAATCCTAAATTTTCCACCAAAAAAAGTGAATAAATATTCACATCGCTATACAGCACGACTTTTCAGCATTCCTTATATTATATACACACCTGTGTATATTAACAAATGGAAATTAAAATGATGTGAAATACATTCGCTTTAGCAATCGAGAGAAAGCTAATTTTCAAAGCTGATTATTACATTTTTTCCTTCGCTATCAGAAAAAAAACACCTTGATAGCACAGGAAATTACTCTCTCTAAAGCAAAAAATATTTTTTAACACACCTAACACCTAGTAAAACTCTATTAAGCAAATGGCAAAAAACACCGGACTCAGATTCAAAAGACAATTTACTTCAGATACCACACCTGTATTTGACCAATTTAAATATGACTACAGAACGTCTGTAATTCGTAACCCGAATGGAGAAGTAATCTTTGAAATGAAGGATGTGGAGGTTCCTGCACATTGGAGTCAAATCGCAACTGATATTCTTGCTCAAAAATATTTTCGTAAAGCAGGAGTACCTCAAAAAGACGGAACGACGAGTCACGAAACTTCTATTAAGCAAGTTGCGCATCGTTTAGCAGATTGTTGGAGAATGTGGGGAGAGAAGTATAACTACTTCGCTACAAAAAAAGATGCAAAAATATTTTATGAAGAGTTGGTGTACTCAATCATGAATCAAACGTGTGTGCCTAATTCGCCGCAATGGTTTAATACAGGCTTGCATAATTCATATGGAATTACAGGTAAACCACAAGGACATTATTATGTAGAGCAAAATACAGGTGAACTAAAAAAATCGGTGAATGCTTACGAGCGTCCACAGCCACACGCTTGTTTTATTTTAAGTGTAGATGACGATTTAGTAAATGGCGGCGGTATCATGGACCTTTGGGTTCGTGAAGCAAGAATATTTAAATATGGTTCTGGTGTTGGAACTAACTTCTCTAACATTCGAGGTGAAGGAGAAATTTTAAGCGGAGGTGGAACATCAAGCGGCTTAATGAGCTTCTTGAAAATTGGTGATCGTTCAGCAGGTGCTATCAAAAGTGGTGGAACAACTCGTCGTGCGGCTAAAATGGT
>CAZTCQ010000081.1:3121-11596 GCA_964612525.1 uncultured Chitinophagaceae bacterium
GTTCAGCAGGTGCTATCAAAAGTGGTGGAACAACTCGTCGTGCGGCTAAAATGGTTAGCCTTGATTTAAATCACCCAGAGATCGTTGATTTTATAGATTGGAAAGTAGAAGAGGAGAAAAAAGTAGGTGCCTTAATCGCGGCGGGTTATGATTCTTCTTATGAGGGTGAAGCTTACAGAACAGTAAGTGGTCAGAACTCAAATAACTCAGTTCGTATCCCGAATGAATTTTTCCGCGCTCTAGATGCCGATGAAGATTGGCATCTAACAGCTCGTACCGATGGTAGCACCATGAAAACAATTCCCGCAAAAGATATGTGGGATAAGATTTCGTACGCAGCATGGAGATGTGCCGACCCGGGTACGCAATACGATACAACAATTAACGAATGGCATACTTGCCCGGAAGGTGGACGAATCAATGGTTCTAATCCTTGTAGTGAGTATATGTTCTTAGATAATACGGCTTGTAACTTAGCTAGTATGAACTTACGTCGTTTGTATGACGAAAAGAGCGGTGAGTTTAATATCGAAGGTTATGAATATATCATTCGTCTTTGGACGGTGGTGTTAGAAATTTCTGTATTAATGGCGCAGTTCCCTTCTAAGGAAGTGGCGCAATTGAGTCATGATTATAGAACACTCGGTCTTGGGTTTGCAAATTTGGGATCATTATTAATGGTAAAAGGAATTGCCTACGATAGTGAAGAAGCTCGCGGAATGGCAGGGGCGCTTTCTGCAATCATGACGGGTGTTGCTTATAAAACGTCTGCAGAAATGGCGGCTCACTTGGGAGCATTTGCTGAGTATGATAAAAATAAGGAGCACATGCTACGTGTAATGCGTAATCACCGTGCAGCGGCTTATGATGCGAGTGATGCCTATGAAGGCATTGAGATTAAGCCTATGGGAATTGATGCGAAGCATTGCCCAGAGGACTTATTAAAGTCTGCTACCAAAGCTTGGGATGATGCGGTTCAAATGGGTGAGAAGCATGGTTACAGAAATGCGCAAACTACGGTAATTGCTCCTACAGGAACAATTGGTCTAGTAATGGATTGTGATACTACGGGTGTTGAGCCTGATTTCGCTTTGGTGAAATTTAAAAAACTAAGCGGGGGTGGATACTTCAAAATTATTAATAATTCGATTCCTTTAGCTCTTGAAAACTTAGGTTACAATGAGAAAGAGGTAAAGAATATTGTGAACTATGCTAAAGGGCACGGAACCTTTGCAGGAGCTCCATTTATAAATCACCAAACGCTGAGCGAAAAAGGATTTATAAAAGAAGAGCTAGAGAAATTAGACAAGGCTGTACAAAGTGCCTTTGATATTGACTTTGTATTCAATCACTTTACATTGGGTGAGGAATGCTTGAAGCGTCTTGGTTTCCTACCGGAAGAATATCATCATGAGAAGTTTAACCTATTACTTTCTTTAGGATTTAAGAAAGAAGAAATAGCTGCTGCAAATGATTATGCTTGTGGTACCATGATGGTAGAAGGAGCGCCAGATTTAAAAGATGAGCATTTGTCAATCTTTGATTGTGCAAATAAGTGCGGTAAAAACGGTGAGCGTTATATCCACGCACATGGTCATATCAAAATGATGGGCGCTACGCAACCCTTTATTTCTGGAGCAATTTCAAAAACAATTAACCTTCCAAACGAAGCAACGGTTGATGAGATTAAAGATTGTTATCGTTTAAGCTGGGAGCTTGCGCTAAAAGCAAATGCATTATATCGTGACGGTTCCAAATTGTCTCAGCCATTGAGCAACAAAAGTGACAAGGATGAAGAGGATGATACTGAAACGAGTGCAGAAAAAGTTGTAGAAAAAATAGTTACCAAGGAAACTATCGTAACGGATCCTGCTAAAATGAGTACCGATGATTTATTAGCGGAGCTGGAACTACGCATGACGGCAAGTAAGGATACGAAGTTGAAGCGTAAACTTTCTACGATTGTAGAGCGTAAGACTTTACCGGCTAAACGTCGTGGTTATACGATTAAATCTAAAATTGGAGGGCAAGCAGTATTCTTACGAACGGGTGAATATAATGATGGAACACTTGGTGAAATCTTTATTGACATGAGTAAAGAGGGAGCTACGATGCGTTCATTACTAAACTGCTTTGCAATATCTGTGAGTATTGGTTTACAGTATGGTGTGCCTTTAGAGGAGTTTGTAGATAAATTTATCTTCACGCGCTTTGAGCCAGCAGGTCAGGTACAACATCCAAATATCAAGAACGCTACTTCCATCATAGACTATATCTTTAGAGTATTAGGTTATGAGTATTGTAGCCGTGAAGATTTAGTACATGTATTAGACACACCTGGTACTAAGACGGGTATCGGAGAATCTAATTGGGATTCGCCGAGTAGAGATGGCGATGCTGCCAAAGTAAGCATGACGGCTTTGACTGCTAGAGCTAAGGTTGGTCCTAAGTCTCCTGAAAAAGCACCGGCTCCTAATGCTGTTTTGAGTGAAGCGAGTAGCGATACAAAAAGCGAACGTGAACTAATGGGAACGAGTGCTGATGCACCAGTTTGTAAAAGCTGTGGAAATATTACACTAAGAAACGGAACTTGTTATATGTGCCCGAACTGTGGTACAACAACAGGTTGTAGTTAAGCTAAAAACCTCCAAATTTTATAGTACGCAAGTGCACTAAACTTTGGAGGTTTACGGAAGAGAAACCAACAATTTTTTCTTCATATACAAAAGAGGTCTATTTCATGAAAGTGAGATAGGCCTTTTTTAATCTTCTAAGAACTGATACATAAAATAATGAACACATTGACTCTTTGTCCAATCTTCTAGATGTTATCGTAAATTTATGGCACCAAATAGAATTTTGAAAAACGGAAGAAATAGTTACACTAATTTAATAATCATTGCACTGTCAATGGTTCTTATTTTTGACGTGGCCCAATCAGTTTTTCAGTACGCCAATTTATCTATTGATGGTGACCTTGTAAAAATCGTTGCTCCTTCCGAAGGCTATGCTGAAATTCTTAAAGATCCTTTTGGATACAAGGCAATTTCTGAAAACATAAAGTATGCAGGGGCAGGCAGAATTTCGTGTCATTTTGTTATGCGGCAATGGTTTAATATTATTCCTTCTGCCTTTACTAAATTACTTAACGATCCCGTGCAAAGTGTGTATTATAGTTCCGCTCTTTTTGCCGGATTGTTGCACGTATTTTTTATTGGCATTAGTTTATTCTACGTTCGGGTTCAGAAAAAAAATAAGTTACTCGCTGCTTTAGTTGTGGCTCTCTTGGCCTCGGTATTTATTCAGTACCAGTCATTTTATCACAACTTTGGGATTATAGATTTATCAATTACGTATACCTTTTTTTATATTTTTCCCTTGCTTATTTTACTTTTATACTTACTTCCATTCTTTAAAAGAGCTCAGTCCATCGAAAGAAAAAAACTTAGTTTATTCATTCATAGTTTGCTTTTTATTGGTGCAATATTTTTAAGTTTTAGCGGGCCACTCATACAGCCTGTCGTTTTTATTCTATTCATCCTTTACGTTCTCTACTATATAAAAAATAAGGACAAAGTTGACAAGGTATTCTTGTTTCACCTATCGTTGCTGACGATATTATGTGTTTATGCTTTTTATGTTAGCCAATTTAATATTGAAAGCAGCACACAAGTTGATTTACTTTCTCGTTATTTATTAATAGCGGAAGGGATATTCAGAATCGTTTCAGGTAAACTCGTTTGGTTGATTGTCAGTACGGGGATAGCATTCAATTTATACCTTCTTAAAAAGAATTTTCCAAAGACTATCAGTAGCACTCTATTCAAATATTTAGCTAGCTTCTGTTTTGTTTATCTCCTTCTTCTACCGTTGGGTGGCTTTCGCCCTTACCGGCCGTTTATAGTTAGATACGATACGTTTTTACCAGTTACGTTAGTTGCTTGTTTTGTGTTTTTAATTACCGCAGCTAATTTGTTTGTTTTACTAAAGGGAAAGCAAAAAACACTCTATTCTTTTTTCCTGCTTATATTTTTTATAGCGATGATACATCCGGACCTATCATTTTCTATCAGTGAAAATAATTGTCAACAGAACTCACTTACTGAAATAAGTAAATCTGCAGAAAGAGTCATTATTGTGAAGCCGCAATGTCAAATTCTAAGCTGGCATGAAGCTGATTTTAATAATCCTGAAATTGTCAAAGCAATCAATATTTGTTTGAAAAAGTGGAAGATCATTGAGGTCAATCAATCGGTAGTTTTTGAATCAAATTAATTGAAAATTAGGTACATAAAAAACCGCCCTCAATAAGATTGAGAACGGTCCTAAGTAATTAAAAGTTATGATTTAGCTATCCTCTTCTACGATTTCAGCATCTTCTACTTCGTCCGCAGCGTCGCCAGCATCGGCCGCCTCACCGTTTGGAGGAGGAGTTCCGCCGCCAGCAGCTTGTTCAGCATTCATAGCTGCGTAAAGCTCTTCACTTGCTGCCTGCCATGCTGCATTCAACTCTTCCAGAGCCGTGTCAATTGCTGCTACGTCTTTTGATTCATGAGCTGCTTTCAACTTAGTATGCGCTTCGTTAATCGGCCCTTTCTTCTCTTCCGGTATTTTATCGCCATAGTCTTTTAGTTGTTTTTCCGTTTGGAAAATCATGCTATCGGCCATGTTCAATTTTTCTACCTCTTCTTTTAGCTTGGCGTCTGATTCTTCATTCGCCTTAGCCTCCGCTTTCATTTTCTCGATTTCTTCATCGCTTAGTCCGCTTCCGGCTTCGATTCGAATGTTCTGCGTTTTACCAGTTCCTTTATCTTTTGCGCTAACTGTAAGTATACCATTGGCGTCAATATCAAAAGTGACCTCAATCTGCGGCACACCACGTGGAGCAGGAGGGACACCATCTAGAATAAACATTCCTAAAGATTTATTATCCTTAGCCATAGGTCGCTCACCTTGCAAAACGCTAATTTGCACACTCGGTTGGTTGTCTGCTGCCGTGCTAAACGTTTCTGATTTATTAGAAGGAATCGTAGTGTTTGATTCGATTAATTTTGTCATCACACCACCCATAGTTTCAATACCTAAAGAAAGAGGGGTAACGTCTAGTAATAAAACATCCTTTACCTCACCTGTCAATACGCCCCCTTGGATACTAGCTCCAATGGCTACTACTTCATCAGGGTTTACCGAACGGTTTGGTTTTTTACCAAAGAATTTTTCAACTACCTCCTGAATTTTAGGAATACGAGTTGAACCTCCTACTAAAATTACCTCGTCAATTTCTCCTTTGTCCATTCCAGCATCTTTCAGTGCTTTACGACATGGCTCCAAAGTACGTTGTACTAAATCATCTGCTAGCTGCTCAAATTTTGAACGACTTAGCTTTTGTACCAAATGCTTCGGCACATTGTCAATGGCTGTGATATAGGGTAGGTTTATTTCAGTTTCTGTACTGCTACTTAATTCTACTTTAGCTTTTTCAGCGGCTTCTTTCAAACGTTGCCAAGCCATAGGATCTTTTCGTAAATCCACATTTTCTGAAGTCTTAAATTCACCTGCTAACCAATCCATAATTACGCGATCAAAATCATCGCCTCCTAGATGTGTATCACCGTTTGTAGATTTTACTTCAAAAACTCCGTCACCCAATTCAAGGATAGAGATATCAAATGTTCCTCCTCCTAGATCGAAAACAGCAATTTTCTGATCGGTGTCTTTTTTGTCCATACCATAGGCCAAGGCCGCTGCCGTTGGCTCATTGATAATTCGTTTTACTTCCAATCCCGCAATTTCACCTGCTTCTTTAGTAGCTTGACGTTGTGAATCATTAAAGTATGCAGGAACTGTAATAACTGCTTCTGTTACACTTTGACCCAAAAAGTCCTCAGCGGTCTTCTTCATTTTCTGAAGTATCATAGCCGAAAGTTCTTGTGGAGTGTATTTTCTGTCGTCGATTTCTACACGAGGTGTGTTGTTATCGCCTTTTACTACTTTGTATGAGCTGTCAGCCGCATCTGCTTTTACCTCATCAAACTTGCTTCCCATGAAGCGTTTGATACTCATAATTGTTTTTTGTGGATTGGTAATGGCCTGACGTTTTGCAGGATCACCAATTTTTCGCTCACCGTTTTCAAGGAAAGCTACTACAGAAGGTGTCGTTCTACGTCCCTCGTCATTTGCAATAACCACTGGCTCATTCCCCTCCATAACTGCTACACAGCTGTTGGTTGTACCGAGGTCAATTCCTATAATCTTACCCATTTTGTCTGTTTTTAATTTACTTTTTATTTTCTATTCTTAAATAGGTCAATGATTATGCCATGGAAAAAAGAGGGTACATTCTGTCAGTTTGCTTGAAATTGTGGCAGAATGAGCGGTTGAAGTGAGCGTTTTAGGCAGTTTCTGATACTTTTTGCTCTTGCTAAATAAGAGAAATTTAATTGATTCATAGAAATAGATTGAGAAAACGTTATTGGCAGTTAAAAGCCCGTTTCATCAAGGGAGCAATAAAATCTATCATCAGGGTAAAGAGTTATCCGGTCGAGTAATTCTTGGATTAATAGAAAATAATTGTTAAATTCATGTTTATGAAAGTTCTAACCAAATCTTTTATACCTGCGCTCATTTTTATTACAACCTCCGTTTTTGCTCAAAATCCAACGGTAGGCCTATTGTTTCATGATAAAGCTGCTGCCGATGGGTATACTTTGTTTACGCCAGAAAGTAATGATACCGTGTATTTAATAAATAACTGCGGCGAAAAAATTAACGAATGGCACTTTTTCGAACAGCCTGGTGCAACCTGCTACTTGCTTGAAAATGGCAATTTACTTCGGGCGGGAAGAGATTCAATTCAAATTAGAGATTGGAACAATACTATCGTTTGGACGTATGCCATGAATGCCAATGGTTTATTTCAACATCATGATATTGAACCACTTCCCAATGGTAATGTTCTTTGTCTATTGTACGATAGATTTTCAGATACAACAATGATCGCAGAAGGAAGAAACCCCAATAATCTTAATGCAAATTTTAAATTGGATAAAATAGTAGAGCTACAACCCGTTGGAGCAAATAATGCTAATATTGTTTGGGAATGGAGTTTCATAGATCATTTTATTCAAGATTTTGATAACACCAAAGCAAACTATGGGGTAGTAGAAGATTCTCCAGAATTAATAGATCTAAACTTTGACAATACATTTAATTCTGATTTTACCCATTGTAATTCAATTGATTACAATAGTGCATTCGATCAAATTATTCTATCCGCTAGAAATTTAAGCGAAATTTATATCATAGACCATAGTACGACAACGGCTGAAGCTTCGGGACATTCGGGTGGAAATTCAAACATGGGTGGCGATTTTTTATGGCGTTGGGGTAATCCGCAAGTGTACCGTCAAGGAACTGCTTTAGATCAAAAACTATTTTATCAACACGATGCAAAATGGGTTCAGCCTGGTTATTCAGATGTTGGAAAAATTAGTGTTTTTAATAATTATGGCGATACAAGTAATTCGTTTAGCTCAGTACATTTAATTGAGCCAGAATTTCTGAATTTCGTGTACACTAAAACTTCCAATAAATTCAAACCACTAAATTTTGATTGGTCATGGGATGGGAGTATTCTGGGGACGCTTGTTCTTCAAACAAAAAAATCAGGCGTTCAAAGTCTTGCCAATGGCAATATGCTAATTTGTGAAACGGGAATGAGCAGAATCTCTGAAATTACTAAAAATGGTAAATTAGTTTGGAGCTTTGTAAATCCATCGGGTAGTTCTATTGCCAATCAATTTGATATTCCTACCGGTGCTGCTTCTATTTTTAGAGCAGAAAAGTATCCACCCAATTATTTAGGATTTGCTGGTCAAAACTTAATGCCACAAGGAATTATTGAAGACCAAAATGATAGCTCGGATGTTTGTATTTCAAAAGCTGTTGGCATTGTTGAAAGCAAAATCAAAAACATTCGGCTTATCAATCCTGCACGAAATGGACGAATTCAATTTAATCAAAATATAGAGGCAGACGAATTAGTAATTCTAAGCATAAATGGAAAGGAGGTGCACAAACAGAAAAATTTTAGGGGAATGAACTTAGAAGTTTGCCTTAGTCCTGGCTTGTACTTTTTACAAATTACTAAAAACAATGAACGAAGTCTGGCTAAGCTTTTGATGTATTAATTATCAGCATTACTAGCATAACTGAACGGGAATTAAATAATCAAAACAGTCAACGGGCTTAATAAATGTGAAACGTAAATCTATTCATTTTATTATTCTTGAAAAGAGGGTAATCTCAAAAAAAATTATGAAAAACTGCGCAACCAAGTATAGCGCAATAAAATTTCTAAGAATAAAAATAGAATCCCAAGCAAAGCCCAAGGAAAAAACTTTTCGCTATACCTTCGAAAGGAATCAATGTCAACCTCGGTGCGTTCTAGTTTATCAATTTCTTGATAAATCTGAC
>CAZTCQ010000082.1:0-4298 GCA_964612525.1 uncultured Chitinophagaceae bacterium
CAAACGAAGAGGAATGTAAAGATTGGATTCGAAAATGGGCTTGGGAAGTATATGAGCATTGGGGGGACTCTCATACTATTGCAAATGCTGTCGCAAAAGGATTATTAAATTACGAATAAATTAAATTCTGCATCTTGGCCGATAAACAAACAATAATAGGCGCAGACAACTTCATTTCCGTGTAAGGTGAGTTACAGCTGAGTATAACTATTCATCTTGCACCCTCAATGCTTACAGATATCGAGATTTGAAATACACAATTTCGCACCGAAAATCGTATTTGCTAGAGCAGCTCCTGCTGTCATCGCGTTTATTCTAATTTTACTCTAATTTGTTAGTTGATTGATTGTACAAAAAAAAGCCACACTTGCGTGTGGCTTTCCATTAAGAATGTCTTTCAGATTAGTCGAATTTCTTAGTGTCACCTAAGTGAACTTCTTGAGTATTCAAGATTTCTAATTCTTTTCCTGACGCACCTTTTACATTTACAAAGGCTAGTATAGATAATTTACTTTTATCATATGGCTTACCAGAAATATCAAAGCCTTTAATTTCATGCTTTACATATTTGTCAGCTGTTACAGTTGTCAAATCGATAGGATCTCCTAGAGAGGCTGTCATTACATCACGCACCATGTGCTTGTGGATGTAAGGTGCCGTTCCACCTTTTTGAGCTCCAGGAGAACTTTCAGGAACTTCGTTTTCGATAAGATAAACAGTTACCATAGTATTAGATTTTGTGATAGCGCTATTGAAACCAACATATACGTCTACGTCAATTTGGTCATCCGCTTCACTCGTTACCAATGCTAAACCACATTCTGGCTTTTTAGCCAAGGCTGTTGCCACTTGAGAATTAGCATTACTAATCAAATCAAGAGCAGCATCATCATAAGTTCCAGCAGTAATAGAAACTTGACGGTTAATAGAAGCACTTGGGAAGCTAAAGCCTCCTAGTCCAGCACCAGCTGAAACATGACTTCTCCAGTCAGACGCTTCAGGAATTTCAAACGGATCACCGTTAGACATTTGCCAAGAAGCAGCGTACACCTGACCTGGGTTAGCATTAACGATTCCTTCGATAGCTGTTGCTCCACTTGGGCAAGCAGGACACCATTCTCCAGTCATTTTTTCAATTAATACTTTTGGAGTAAAGTCGGCTGGTACAGGACCAATATCACTTGGCTGAGGATCAGGATCTACATTCGGATCAGTTCCATCATTACCAGGATCTACATCTCCGCCACCAGGAACGTAAAATGGGTTTTGACCTCCTTGCTTAGGAGCATCTTTAGTACAAGAACCAAAAGCAAACATTATCGTCGCAATCAGGCATAAAGAAAGAATTTTTTTCATGTCGTTATATTTTTTTTAATTTAAAATTTTCAAGAGTTTCTCCCACAAAAATAAGTAAAAAAAAGCTCCTACAAACTCTAAGTCGTAGAAAGATACCATACCCCCTATGTATCGTACTTCTTTTTTAATAGTTAAATAACTAGTAAAATGTACGGGCAATTTTACTTGTATCCGTATAATATCCTGAAAAATTGCCCAAAGCATTCGTAATATTCGACGAAATGATAATTGGTTCAGTCAAAGGGATACTTTTTGTTCGAAAATACTGGCTAGAACTAAAATAATAGTCAAAATAACTAGCACTAACCGATCTCAACAAAACTCTCGATTCTAGGAAAGTATTGGACAAAATAGGGACAGAATTACGAGCGGTAAAGCTCACAGACCTAGTGAAAGCCCGAAAATTCTCATTGTCTAACATTATGCCTTGTAAGCGACCGCCTGCACTCAGACGAAATGGCTCGGAGGCAGTAGGAATGAAGCCTTCAGGGTCCTGGATGGGAGCAATGGACTTAGAAAACCAAGGATTGTACGCAAAGATAGTATCACCTTGACTTATAGTATATTCCACCCATCGCTCTTGCAGCAAGAAATGAAAATATTGCTTTGACGCACTAGATTCCCTAATTGTTAGCTCAAAGTTCAAATCTTTTTCGCTCGTATCCGCCGTCACGGGTGCGACAAAACTTTGAACATTTACTTTATCCGTCGGTATAAAATCGGATGCCATCATAAGGGTATTGTCCTCGGCCTCAATGGTAATAGAGTATTCTTTGCCTTTCTGAAAATTTGAAAAGCTACTTTGGTAGGTTCCTAAGTTCTGACCAAAATTAGGTGCGGAATAGCTTAAGGATTCCAAGAGACGGCCATCTTCAAAAAGAGAAATTGTTGCATTACCCACATTCTTCACCTCACTTGTATCATTTAAGTACTGACTTCTGCTGATTTCAATCCTGCAAGCCTCTCCGGGTGCAAACAATCCATTGACTACATACTGCAAATCCGTAAAAGGCACATTCAAAAATCGTTGCTTTTCACACCCACCTGCAAAAAGCAAAAAGATACATATCAATATTTTACTTTTCTTTTCCATTCAATAAGATTTTATAGCTAATACTAGGAATAATGGGGAATAACGCGTTTTCCTTATACTCCTCAAATAATTTATTTTCAAACACCTTAAGCTGTCGCGAAATATAAACTGTATTGAACCGATTGTAAATATTGTAAATATTTACATGAAACGAATGTTGCCCCCACCGGGTTGGAATCACATAATTCAGATTGAAATCCCATCTATGATAATCCTGCAATCGAGAGTTATTGCGCGCACCGTAATATAAATTTTGAGGCTTATTAAACTGAGGATTCCCTTGATTCACTCCAACAGCATACCGTCCGGTGGGAATGCTAATCGGTGTTCCACTCGAATAAACCCAACTCGTACTTACACTCAGGCGCTTGCTAAAAGTATGAAGCAGTACAAGCGAGGCATCATGTCGACTATCGTATATATACGGAAAAGCGATGCCGTTATTTATCGCTTCAAACTGGCGTGTACTCTTTGATAAAGTATATCCTATCCAGCCTGTAGTCTTTCCTTTTTTCTTTCGAGCTAAAAACTCAATGCCTTGCGACTGACCCGACCCGGTTGTGATTTTTTCTGATGCATCGATTGCGTTTTGCGTGAGCGATGCCCCTTCTTTATAAGCAATAAGTTGACTCAGTTTTTTATGATACCCTTCTACACTAAAATTCCATTGCTTACTGGGGCTAAAGTTAACTCTAGCCGTAAACTGCCGATTACGTTGCGGCTTTATATTTTCCGTGGGCAATATCCATAGATCCGTAGGTGCTCCGCCAATGTTTGAATTTGTAAGCAGATGTAAAAACTGTGCCATTTGAGAATAAGACCCTCCGATATTCAATCTTGGGTTTACTTTGTATTCGGCATTGAAACGAGGTTGAAACGAAGAATAAGTGACACCGTTTACCCTATACAAAGTGGTTCGGAGCCCTGCATTGATATTAAAATTATTCCAACGCCATTCATCTTCCACGTAGGCGTTAAACTCGTTAGCGCTCGTCTTTTCAATATTTCCTTGCGTACTATCAACAAATCTTGCGATTCTTCGAAACGTATTCTCTGGCGTGAACAAGTGGTTGGTAGCCTCCAATCCAAAACGGACCGTATTATTTTTATTCATAAAATAAGTAAGGTCTGCCTTTACTATTTTATCCGTGATTTCCGCTTGTTGATTATACTGAAACACATCAGGCGTATTGTACACGATACTGTTTTCTAAAAAAGTATTGGTTTGATATCTAGAATAAGCGACCGTTACATTCGAAATCAATTTATCACTCAAAATACTTTGCCATCTTCCGGCTACTATTTGATTGCTAAACCTGAGTTGATTATCATACAGCGAGCGCCAAAGCAAAGTGCTGTCTCGTGAAACTTCTTGTTTCGTATATCGATCCGAACCATTATAAGCACTCAAAAACAAGCGATTTTTAGTATTCAGTTTATAGTTCAACTTAGCATTCAAATCATAAAAATTAAACTGAGACCGACTGCTATCTTTTCCATAAAATGTTTCCGTGGTTCGCCAGTTATTTAAATATAAGTCCGTAAAACTTCGACGATAGCTCAGGATAAAAGAACCCTTATCTTTTTTGAGCGGACCTTCTACCAAAATTTTGGAGACTAAAGGACTCAGGGAAACGCTCAAACTATTTTTTTTGATATTACCATTCTTCATACTAATGTTCATTACCGAAGATAAACGTCCACCATAACGCGCCTTAAACCCTCCTTTGCTCAACTCCACCTTATTGAGCATGTCACTATTAAACACTGATAAAAAACCAAAAAGATGAGTGGGCTTGTAAATAGGAATACCATCCAAAAGCACAAGATTTTCTTCCGGTGCTCCTCC
>CAZTCQ010000082.1:4398-11298 GCA_964612525.1 uncultured Chitinophagaceae bacterium
ACTGTCCAACACAAAACCGCTGAGTCTATAAGTAACAGGCCGAGCAATAGATTTTTCAAAAAGAAGAACTTTGTTATTTCTTAAAGTAAATCCAATATTCGAATTTTGAAACAAAAGCGTCAAGGCTTCTCGGAGAGGTTTCTCAGATATTTTTATGCTAACCGTCTGCCCTTCAATCAAACTATTCTTATAGGCAAACGTTATTTTATGCTCCTTTTGAATTTGATTGAGAACCCTACGAAGGCTTTTGCTATTAGCGGAAATACTTATTTTTTCACCAGTCCCAGTTACTTGGGCCTTTGTTGATAGATAGGTGAATAGGAAAAATAAGAGAACCCAATACTTCATTCACCAACAAATATATCTAATTTGAGGCTCCTCCTTTTAAAATATAGTTTGATGATGCCGTTTGCACTACTTCCAATTGGAAAGTCACTTTTAGCTCATTCAAGAAATCTTCAAGGGTACTATCTATAATGGTTGTAGAGTATTTAGTTTCCAGCAATGATTTATTTTCCAATTGAATGCTCACTCCATAGCTGTATTCTATTCTCTTCAAAATCTCTCGCAATGGTTTATTCTCGAAGGTCATATTGGGTATTGGAAGTTCAACACCTGCCTCAGAAGCCGCAAAAGACGTCACGATGATTTCCTTTGCTTGGTTGGTATAAACTCCTTTCTTATTTCGTGTAAGAATAGCGCGGTACTGATTTTGCTTATTACCCGCATTTACGCGCACCTTACCTGTAATACACTGCACGGCAAAAACATCATCTTTTCGAGTATCGACTGTAAAGGAAGTGCCCAATACCTCAACAGTTCCTTTATTCGTACTAATCTCAAAAGGGCTTGTTTCATCATGAACAATGTCAAAATAAGCAAAACCCTCCATTGAAACCTTTCGTTCTTTACTATCAAACTCTTCAGGGTAAGAAAGAGAACAGGGGCCAAACAAATAAGCTTGCGAACCATCGCTAAACTGAACAGTGTCTTTTTGGTTAGACTGAAGAACGAGTTGAAGATTCTCCTTTTGAGAAGAAAAAATACTACTCCCGCCTAGTACCAAAAGGATTAGACCAACAGATGCAGCGATAGCATAAGCTAACTTGAACCGAGTCTTAGGTTGAGTAACCATAATTTGATCTTCAATGGTAGCCCAAGCATTTTCAGGATTCGGTGTAAAATCATTTTTCTTGGCGGCAAGTGTTTCCGTTCCTTGCCATAGGGCGACATAGTCTTCATACTCAGAAGAATTCTCAGGCAATTCCAGCCACTTGTCCAGCAATTGAGCCTCCTCTGGCTCAAGGATACCCTCAAGTTTCTTTTGAATAATCGTTATTAATTTTTCGTCTGCCTTCATCATTGAGAACTATTCTCTTTATTTATGTCGCTATTTTTGAGTTTACCCCCTATCTACCTCATCAAAAACACAGTTCTTCATTAGTTTAAGTGCTTTGGTCATTTGATTTTCTATCGTTTTTATAGAAATATCTAACTCCTCTGCAATTTTCTTTCGTGGATAATGAGAAAACCTGCTCAATGTAAAAATCAATTTACACCGCTCGGGCAATTTTTCGACACAGGCCAAAATCTTATGTTCCGTTTCTGAAAATTGCACCTTATCCTCTGCACTATTTCCACTTTTTAATACTTCCAGGCTACTTTCCAAACTTCCAATGTCAGGTCTTCGTTCTTTTTTTCTGTAAAAATCATAAGCCTTGTTTGTTGCGGCTCGATAGAGATACGCCTTCAGGGAAGTCGTAATTTCTACTTGCGCTCTATTCTTCCAAAACGATACAAAAATATCATTAGCCAATTCTTCGCTAAGTTCGGGACGGCTAGTAAGCTTGTATAAATGTCTGGATAATAAAGGATGCATGATTAGAAATAGCTCCTTGAAGGCCTTGACATCACCGTTTTTAATTGGGACGATAAACTGATTGCAATCAGACGATTCCACAAGGTAAATGTAAGTGGAAATGATTTAATAAAATTTAGCAGACCATTACTAAATCGCAGAAAAGATGGGTTCATGAAATAAACACAGCAGAAAAAATAGTATTCCCACCTTCTAAATGTGTAGTAGTTTTAAACTTGTAATTTTTACTATGAAAAACATCACTGTATTTTGCGGTTCTAGTTTAGGAACGGAGCCAGAGTTTGAAAATCAAGCAAAGAAGCTCGGACAAACCTTAGCCTTAGAAAAAATAGGATTGGTTTATGGCGGAGCCAAAATAGGTCTGATGGGGGCTGTCGCTCAGGGGGCACTAGAATCTCAGGGAGAAGTCATAGGAATCATTCCCCGTTTCCTTCAAAAAAAAGAAGTTGTACATGAAGAACTGTCGGAATTAATAATAGTTGAATCTATGCACGAACGTAAACAAAAAATGTTTGATTTATCTGACGGCTTTATAATTTTACCGGGTGGCCTGGGTACGCTAGAAGAGTTTTTTGAAGTACTAACTTGGGCTCAACTGGGGCGACATAAAAAACCGATAGGAATTTTGAATACAAACGGATACTACGATGAGCTATTCTCTTTCATTCACAAAATGATTGATAAGCAATTCGTCCGTCCTTTGAATCTTGAATTATTTCTAGTGAGTGAATCAATAGACGGGCTATTAATCAAAATGAAGAATTATCAAGCTCCTCCCCTTCCTCGCTGGATGAAAAAGGAATAGTTCTAAAAAGCCACACTCAAACCTGCTCGCTATTACTTTGCTTTTGATTTCTTATCTTTACTAAGTGCGACCTTTGCTAATACTATTATTCATTTTTCCTAAAATTTTACTCGCCCAAACCGAGGAAATTAGATTTTCTTTTACCGCCCATGAAACAAAATTAAACGCACCACAAAAAGAAAAACTAAAAGACATCACCAGTGCAAACAAATTAATCAAACTTTCTGTTTTTGCCTACATGAGCCGTGGACCCTCACCCTCTAAAAATAGAATGTTGATGGAGCACCGATTACAAGAAATTAGAAATTTATTGGCTGCCAAAGGAATCCACCGAAGTGCCATCAAAACGAGTATGAGATTTACCAGTGTAGCAAAAGCTGCCAATACAATTCAGCTAGTCCCGATGTATTCCAAAAAGCTTGCTCCCCACGTCCTTTATGAAACACCGATTGTACAAATTAGAAATCTTACCTATCCGAGTCTAATAAAAGTGGCCAAGCCGAAGAAAGAAGTTATTAAAAAAGAAACTCCAGTAGCCCCTCCAAAAACTATCGGACCATTTAGACTCGCTGATTTCAGAAAGAACGAAAAAATCATTATTCCAAACCTCTTGTTTGAAGCCACCCGGCATGACTTACTCAAAAGCTCTCATCGGTCATTAAATCACTTAGTAGCCGTTTTAAAAGCAAAGCCCAGTCTAATTATCCAATTACAAGGTCATATCTGCTGCAAATCTAATGGTGAAGACGGGATGGATTTCGGAACAGGGTCTGACAATCTTTCTGAAAATAGAGCTGCTGCAGTGGCGGTATATCTAGTATTAAATGGCATTGACAGGAAACGATTGACATACAAAGGCTTCGGTAGTAAAAACAAACTAGTGGAAGATTATGGCAATGCCAGAAAAGGTAAGGTCAACCGACGTGTGGAAGTGTTTGTAGTATCTGAATAAGGCTACTATCCCAGTAAAAATTGACTCCCTTACACCCTAGAAAATAATGGTATAAACGCTGTATAAATTTCAAAGCTAAAATGGATAAGACTCACGGTCGGTGAATTATATTTGTCCGAAACACTGAACGTATGAAATTTATCGTGTCATCAGGAACACTTTTTAAAAACTTACAGAACATTTCGGGTATCATTGGCTCCAACAATGTATTGCCGATTCTAGAGGACTTCAAGTTTGATATTGAAAAAAACAAACTGACCATTTCGGCCACAGACCTAGAAACTTTTATGAAAGTAGAAGTTGAGCCTTCCTCAGCTGAAGGAAGCGGTAGTATTTGCATTCCGGCGGGGGTTTTGATGGAGTATCTCAAAAATCTACCCGAACAGCCTTTGACCTTAGATATCGGTGACGATTTTGCAATCGAAATTACAAGTAGTAGCGGTAAGTCAAAACTAGTGGGCGAGGATAGCAAAAACTTTCCGCCCGAACCACAAACTGATGACCTAACTAGTTTTACCATGCCTGCGGCTGAACTGAGCGACGCTATTGCCAAAACCTTAGTAGGCGTGAGCCATGAAGATACTCGTCCTGCCATGAGCGGTGTTTATTTTGAGCTCGATAAAGACAGTATCACCTTCGTCTCTACTGACGCACATCGTTTAATTCGATGCATCAAAACAGGAATGACAACACCTGGCAAAGGAAACTTTATTGTACCTCGTAAATCACTAACTCAATTAAAAAATACTCTTCACACAGCTACGGAGGTTACCATTTCTTATGACGACAGTATTCTAACAGTAGAAGGTGAAAAGCTTCTCATGATCTCAAGATTAATAGACGCCAAATTCCCTGATTACAAAGCCGTAATCCCAGCAAATAACCCCTTTGAACTAAGAGTGTCTAAAGAGGAGTTTTTAAACTCATTGCGCAGAGTTAGTGTTTTTGCAAACAAAACAACGAAACAAGTGGAGTTGGAAATCAAAGGAAGTAGCCTGGAGCTAAAATCCAACGATATGGATTTTTCTTATGAAGGTGATGAAAAAATGAACTGTACTTACCAAGGAGAAGACATGCGCATCGCCTTTAATTCTAAACTGTTAGTGGAATTACTACCCTTAATCGAGGATGAAGAAATTTTAATGGAATTAAGCCAGCCCAATCGAGCCGGAATTCTTAAACCTTCAGAGAAAAAAGATAATGAAGATCTTCTAATGTTGGTAATGCCTTTAATGTTGAATAATTAAGTACCCAAAAGGTAAAGTATTTAGAGCTAGTCTATCCAAAGACTAGCCTTTTTTATACTATTTCGGTTGTAATACTTTTTGATACGCAGTTCCGTCCTTTAACGTTTGAATCGCTTTAGACACTGTGGTATCAATGTTCAAATTATTTTGCAACGCTCCCTCGCGATAGTAATAACGAGACACAATTTCATTCTGTAAATAACGCATAACCTGCTCTTTGTTCTTGAGTAAATCTTGCTGCTTATCATGGGACAGTGCTTGCATAAGCTTATTATAATCCTCTTCAATACCCGAGAAATACTTCTCATTCTCAGCAGTTTCTTTCACCTTGGCTAATGCCTTTTCCGTTTTTGTTTTATAGCCAAAATCTTTATCTCCGAGCCAATTAGAAAAATCAGTAAAATCCTGATCCGTCAATCGGAAGGAACCAGCACCTGCGATACTGGGGTTTTTTTTCGCATAGGCAGTGGCATAATCAAAAATATAAAACTTACGAACTAGTACCGGTAGTATGGCGCTACGCTTATTTTTTTGAGTTTCTACATCTGGCTCTATTCCACCACCGTCCCAAACTTCACGTCCAGAAGCTGTTTTATACATCGTTTTTAAACTGTCCGGAATTTCACCCACACTACCGTCCGCTTTTCTAGAACCGTAATCAATCGCTTGTATGCATCGACCACTTGGCGTGTAATATTTAGCGGTGGTCACCTTTAATTTAGATTTAAAACTCAATGATTTTGTTGATTGGACCAATCCTTTCCCAAAGCTTTTTTGACCTAAAACCACACCACGATCCAAATCTTGAATCGTTCCGGCCACAATTTCAGAGGCCGAAGCACTCTGGTTATTGATAAGAACGGCCACCGGAATATCAGCATCCCATGGCGGTAAAGTGGTTTTAAAATCTTTATCCCAACGAGCTACTTTTCCTTTCGTAGAAACAACTAACTGATTGGCTGGTAAAAACAAATTACAAACTTTGATAGCTTCGTCTAGCAAACCACCTGGATTACTACGTAAGTCAAGAACTACACCCTTCATATTTGGGTGTGTGCGCTTTAAACTATCCAATGCTTTTTTCAAATCATTGCTACATCGCATTGTAAACTGTGTCAAACGCGCATAGGCAATATCGTTACTACCCCCTATCATTCCAGCATAGGGAACGCTGCTTATTTTAATTTTTCCGCGAGTTACTCTTTTATCAGACTCAGAGCCAGTGTACGCATCTTTTACTTTTAAATTTACCGTGGAGCCAGGGGTCCCCTTCAGAAAACTACTCACGTCCGAAACTGACTTTCCTTTAATACTCTTCCCGTCGATAGCCAATATTACATCACCCGCTTTCAAGCCGGCTTTCACGGTAGGACTGTTCTTATAGGGTTGGTCAATCACAATATAGTCGTCCTTCTCTATGACGGTAGAACCGATTCCACCGTATTCACCCGTGGTGCGGATTCGATAATCTTGAATATCATCTTCGCTAATAAAGTTTGTGTATGGGTCCAATTCATACAACATGGCATCAATTCCTGTTTTCATGACTTTACCCGGCTCGATGGGGTCTACATAACTTTCGTTGAGCTCTTTAAATAAAGAAGCAAAAACATCTAAATTTTTTGAAATTTCAAAATAGGAGTCGTTATCTCCTTGTGCAAATGCAAGTGTAGGAGTAATGAAAAAAAGTATAAAAGTGAGCCTTCGTAAATATATCATGGTAATCTTAATTGCCTTTGCAAATTACTAAATTGACACCTACTATCAGCCGAAGTAATTAAAGAGTTGTGTTAAAAAAAATTAAGGTACCGGGTCATAGCCATGGCTTCCCCAAGGCGCGCATCGCGCGAGTCGTTTTAAGCTCAGCCAAAATGCCTTCCTTTTATTATACTTTTTAAAGGCCTCCACGGCATACTCACTGCAAGTGGGTGTGTATCTACATTTAGCAGGACCCAACAAGGGAGACAAAGCTGCTTGATACACTTGAATTAAAAAAATAAAAACCTTAGCCACTGCG
>CAZTCQ010000083.1:0-11219 GCA_964612525.1 uncultured Chitinophagaceae bacterium
GCAAAACCTACAAGCACATATTGAATTGCATGAGCATTTTTCTTTTGTAAAATTTCTATGAAAAAATAAACCACGAAGGTCAAGAGAATAATGAGTATGCCATACTTCACAGATCGTTCATTTTTACTGTAGTGATTAACCGGCTGCAGCAAGTTGACGCCAAAGGAAGATTCCGTCACATTATAATTTTCACTTGACCTCCACTCCTGCGGATACTCTCGGTTGATACTGAGCAAAGTCCAATCGGCCGTAAAAGAAGAATCATCAATGGTCGATACCGGACTATTCCCTTCGAAAGAAGGATTAGACCAATTAGAATTTAATTTTACCTTGGTCGTTTTTCCTAGTGGCAAAAAGAATAAACCTTCAGAACCTCGTAATTGAAGCTTCATGCTAAAATCCGTTTTACCACTGATTGCCTCAGCACTTAAATTAATAGGAGCACTGAGGCCTTTACGAATTAAATTATTATCTGGCACCCCCGCATTTAGATTTACTTTTTGACCGTTCCAAGTCAAATTCATTTCTTCATTAATTCCCTTGAAATCCGAGAGACCAAATAGTATCTGGGCATCACTCATGATAAAATTTTCACGGGGTATTTTTAATTTATCCAGATTGAGATTTTCAAAACTTCCTACGATATTTAAGTTCGAAGTGTAGACTACCATTTCGAAAATAGACCTGTGTTTTATCTCAGGTTGCAAACCACCCTTGACCATCAACTTATTCGGTAAAAACAAGGCATGGCTTTTAATCTTTCTTATTTTATTATTGACGCCTTTTTGCATTTCCCAATAAGGAATGGCAATGACCGGACCCCTAATTTCTTGCTCCTTCCCCCACTGGGCGGATATTTCTCGCTTCACTTGTTCAGAACGATTCGCTCGTTCTTGAACCAGCGAGCTGATAAAGAAAGTGGGAATTAGCAGCATGAGTACCAAAAATCCTATCAAAAATCCTTTCAGTAGTATTTTCTGGCTTTGCCAAAATGTCTTGGTGCTTTGACCGAGGTCGGGTCTTTCAAAGTTTGGTGGTGTGGGTGTTGTGTGATCCATAGTTTTTGTTTTTATATTTAAAAGTACTTTGTATTTCAAAGTTAGTTATGCAAAAAAAATTATTTAGAGGGTATATTCTTAATCATTTGTTCAAGTGCTGTTAAATGAAGTTTAAAAGCTTTCTCACCTGCCTTGGTCACTTTATAAGTTGTGTTAGTCTTACGACCGATAAAACCTTTTTCTACTTTTACGAATTTATTTTCTTCTAAGGTTTTTAAATGTGAGGCTAAGTTCCCGTCTGTTACCTCCAAGACTTCCTTCAAAAATTTAAAGTTCACGCGCTCATTGACCAATAAGGCACTCATGATGCCTAATCGAACCCGGTGATCAAAAATTTTATTTAGTTTGTGTATGTTCATTTTTAGTGAATAGCGATGAGCCAGTAGGAATTAGGGCTAGCATTTATTATTCAATTTTTTTATTCATTATTTAAAGAGCTTCTTTCGTATTTATTCCACATGACTACTCCGTACACGATATGTAAAACCCCAAAACCAATTGTCCAAAAGTACAGCCCATAAAACGGCAACCAAAGATTGAGCAAACCTAAGACTAACTGACAATACCCTAAATATTTTATTTCACTAAGCGTGTACTTACTTCCATTAATAAGCCCAAGACCGTAAAAAAGTAAACAAGCGGGTGCGACCAACTGATAATTATTATGCAGTATTAAATGTAAAATCAAGGCGGCTCCAATCCCCATGGGTAAAAAGGTATTCCATAACAAGCGAAGGGAGGTCTGACCCCACAAAGGAATATTGTCCTTTTTACTCTTGCGCCAAGTAAATAAAAAAGCTGAAAGCAAAGCGGCTAAGAAAACAAGCAGACCTATGACAATCAGTTGATCTCGGAGTTCCCGAGGCGTATGAGTGTAGCGAGAATAGTCGTCAAAATAAGCCTTGATTTTCTGGTTAGCCAAAAAAGCACCCAACATAGCACAAATCCCTGCAGCGATACCGCTTAAACCGCTGAGGCTAATAAAACGGCTACTCTTGGCCATCATACTTTGTATTTCCTTGAGCGCTTGTAAGTTTTTGTCTTCCATATAAAAGTACTTTGAAATACAAAGTAAATAAAAATTATATTAGTAACCAAGCACTTTGTTTTTGTTTTAACGTTTCTAACTACTTGAGCTAAAATGCAGAAAATTTCAATTCCCGTCAGAACCTTTGTACTTTTACCGCATGTTATCCTTACTTTATATTGACCCAGGCAGCGGTAGTTTTTTAATACAAGCGATCATTGCAGCTATCTTGGGAGGTGCTTTTATTGTGAGAGGATACTGGAATCGATTCAAATCTTTTTTTACAGGTAAAGATTACAACAAAAAAGAAGATAAAACGAAAAAAGAGAATCCGGAAGAAATTGAATACTAATGCAAAAGGTAGCTGCCTCTTTCAAAGATCCTAGTGGTTTCGTTTTTAATCATGAAAATGAATATTACCGAAACATAAATTCAGTTTATAGTGCGCACTACAATCATTTAATGGACAGTGGTTTATATGACCACCTCTGCAAGCGAAATTTGTTTTTAGCCTTTGAAGAATGCCAGACACCCAGTCAAACAACTAATGCTTGGAAAACAATCAAACCCCTTCAATTATCTCGCATATCCTATGCCAGCGAATGGAGCTTTGACATGTATAAAGACGCAGCCCGCTGTACACTTCATAATTGTATAGAAGCCTTAGATTTTGGAATGGTGCTAAAAGACGCGAATACTTTCAACATACAATTTCATCATGGCAAGCCGATTTTGATTGATTCATTGTCTTTTGAAAAATATAAAGACGGTCAGCATTGGGTGGCGTATCGTCAATTTGTAGAGCAGTTTATTTGCCCACTAGTATTGATGAAATACAATCACCTCAGTTTGCAAAAAATGACCATCGCCTATCCCAATGGCATACCGATTGACGTTTGCAAATCGCTCTTACCAAAACGAGCCCGATTGAATCCAAATGTATATCTCCACATTATTTTAGCGGCCAAAAAATCTAAATCCTCCCATAAAGCCACACAGTTCTCGATCCAAAAATTAAGAACTTTGTTGAGAGGCCTTTTAAACTTTGTTGAAAAAATAAGCCTGCCCAAACAGAAAACGATTTGGGATGATTATTACACGCATACGATTTTAGGCGATGGTTATTTTACCGAAAAAGAATCTATCATAAATAAAATGCTTGATGGTATAGACTATAATAGTGTAGTAGATTACGGAGCCAATGACGGAGCATTCTCAAGACTCCTAGCCCAAAAAGGTAAAGAAGTTATTGCCGCAGATATTGATTATAATTGTATCAACCGCCTATATCAAGCTAATAAAAAAGAAAAGATAAAAAATATTTTTCCAGTAGTGCTTGACCTTACGAATCCTACCCCATCCTTTGGCTGGGCGGCACAAGAGCGTTCTGATATATTTTCACGTCTTCAGTCGGATGTAAGTCTTTGTTTGGCCCTGGTGCACCATTTAGCAATTCAACATAACATACCACTGCCAGATATACTGAATCTTTTTCACCAACAAAGCGAATATTTACTAATTGAATTTGTAGAAAAGACAGACGCGAAAGTTCAACTTTTATTGGAAAGTAGAGAAGACATTTTTGAAACCTATACACTGGAACATTTCAAAGAAACTCTTGCTCCGCGGTTCACAATACTGCAAGAACAAAAATTACAATCAACCGATCGAACTCTATTTTTATTAAAGCGAAAAAATGAATTCTCTAAAGCATAAGCCTTGGTTTGTATTTTTGTTTCCGCTAGTGGCTTATCTCATAGGCATTCAAGACTACACGCCCTTCGTTGATTATTTCAACTTAATTATTCATATCCTAATTTTCACTGTGGTAGTCTTTATCATGTATTGCCTAGTCGAAAAATTTTCTAACAATAAAAGCAGAAGTGCCCTTTTATTTTTTTTGGTGTTGATGGTTTTTACTTTTTTTGGCAGTATAAAATTATCGCTCGCTGCTGTGCTCCCTCCTATTTCACATTACAAAACGCTTGCTCTTATTTTAGTCTTAGTGTTTGCCGGGCTTTACTTTCTTTTTAGAAATAAGAAAATTACAAAATCCATTTTTAACTATTGCAACGTGCTCACGGCAGCACTCCTCCTCTTTCAAACAGGACAGTTTTTATTCTCATTCATCAAGTCTGACTCTAAAATAATTACTCCTAAGGAACTGACAAATTTCACAGCGAAACCCAATTTTTACTTTGTTCTCTTTGACGGCTACCCCGGATTCAAAACGCTACATCACCTTTTTAATTTTGATAATTCACAGCACAAACGCGACTTAGAGGCGCGAGGTTTTTATGTAAAAGATAGTATGCGCAGCAATTATAATTATACACTGGCCGCTATGACTTCCTTGTTCAATTTGAGCTATGTAAATCGTAAAAACAGTATGCCCATTAATGATTTTTCATTTATGTATCGTGCTCAAAATACAATTGATAAAAGTGCCGTAGCGCAGCATCTTATTTCACAAGATTATCAAATTCACAATCTCTCACTTTTTTCGTTTGCGGGAAACAAAGGTGCTGCGGATTACATCAATTATTTTTCTCCGCTTGAACTAGTGGAACGCAATTTTTTTCACAACTTCTTTCTCAGAGAATTAGCGCAAAACAATCAATACAAAGAACTACCATTAATAAATTACTACGCTAAATCATTTGATCGTTTTTATTTTCAGAATGAAAAAATATTGAATGACTGCATTGAACAAGCTGGAAAAAATGCCAACTCCTTCACCTACGCCCATCTCTTGCTTCCGCATGAGCCTTATCTTACTGATAGCCTCGGAAACCTATTAAGCAAGCGGCTTGACAACTCACTTTCTGAAAAAGAAGGATTTGTTCAATACACACAATATGCGAATAAAGTAATGCTCCGGCTCGCTGATGAAATAACTAAACGTGACAGTTCTGCTCACATTTTATTTCTAAGTGACCATGGTTATAGAGATAATTCGGAGGAAAACAAGCTGTACAGTTTTGATAATTTTATGGCGTTAAAAACACCTTCAAAAAATTATGAAGGGATTGAAAAATTAAAAAGTAATATTAATATATTCCCTTATTTATTCAATACGTTTTGCGGTCAGTCAATAAATTACGCCGCTGACAGTACGTTTTATATCCACTACAAAAAAAATATTTTTGAACGGATTGAATAATTCAATCTTATCTCTTAATCACCTTCTTATAGTTAAGCCAATTACCATCTTTCAACTCTAACAGATAAAATCCATTAGCGTAATCAGAAAAATCTAGTTTGAACGAGGTCCCGTTTACATCGTTCATTCTGAAAAGCGCTTCCCCGCTTAGAGTCAGCACTCGGATACTGCCGTTTTGTAACGCCCGTTCCAAAGTAATATTCAACATCGTATTTGTGGGATTTGGATAAAGCTTGAATTGTTTTTTTTGCCCGGTAGTTGAAACTCCGGTGGGATAACTGGTATTAATTTTCATTCGAAATGCATCGTACCCACCATTGCTAGTCAATATAATGGTATCCCCATCATCCCAATCAAAATTAAATTCATTAGAAAAATGACCCGCCGCATACAAAGAATTGTTGTAAACCGCCAAGGCATTTCCCTGATCCGTAGATACGCCTCCTACTTTATTGGCCCATACATATTGACCGCTGCTATCCAAAGCCGCTACAAAAACATCACTGTTTCCTCGAGAAAGTAAAGAGGCTATAGCCGTATCAGAAGGATTAAAATCACAGCTACTTGAAAAAGCACCGGTCACATAAACATGATTTTTAACATCCACCGCTATACCATAGGAGCGCTCATTACCGGAGCCTCCCATTCTTTTGACCCAAATTAACTCTCCATCTGTGTTTAACTTAGAAACAAAGATATCTTCGTCACTTACCGATGTCAGTTCTACCACCGAGGTATCCGTGCTAAAATTAGCCGTCTCTCTAAAGTAGCCTGTAGTATAGATATGGCCTTGATTATCTAAAGTAAGATCTTCTCCATAATCCCATTTCGTACCGCCCATTTGATGAGCCCAGACTAATCCTCCTTGTGTATTATATTTTACCAAAAAAGCATCTCTCCCTCCGCGAGAAACTAAATTAGTAACACCCGGACCTCCGTCAAAATCGACAGTATCCTGAAAAGTACCCGTGGCATACACATCGCCATTCGTGCCAACTTTTAAAGAAGTCGCACCGTCATCCCAAACTCCACCCATTGCATTGGCCCATTCAAAACTTCCGCTTTTATCTAACTTACAGATGAACACGTCCTGATAAAAATTAACCGCAGTCAAAACATAGGTCGAAAAACCAGGATCAAAATCCGCAGTGCCCGTAAAAGTTCCAAGTAAATACACATTCTCTGCTTGATCAACCGCTACGCTCTTTATTCCCTCGTCATCGTCCGTTCCTCCAAATTTACTAGCCCACACATAATCGCCTTGACTATCTAGTTTTAAAATAAAACCATCCTCAAAACCACTAAACCCTCCTGAAGTCATAGGTCTATTGGGAAGGCCGGGGTCAAAATCAACCGTCTTTCGAAACGTCCCAGCAACTAAAACATTACCTGATGCATCCACAGCAATTGAATGTCCAATGGTTAAATTATTTCCTCCAATCGCTTTGGCCCAAATTAGATTTCCTGCTGCGTCTTGTTTCATTATAAAGGCGGCATTGTCTGCACCAGAAGCGGACAACATTAAAGTACCGGGTCCGGGATCAAAATCTGCTGTCCCTTGAAAACGCCCTGTGGAATAGACATTCCCTTGAGCATCGGTAGTAATATCATTAGTAAAATCAATAATAGACCCTCCCGTCATCTGCGCCCATTCTACTGTTTGGGCATTGACCAAATTACCATTAATAAGAATCAAGGCGAAATAGAAAGTAAGTTTTTTCATATTAGTAAGGGGATAATTATTTTAAAGGTAAGTAGAAATCTTGAATCCTTCTTGGAGTACAATTAATAACGTAAACTAGCAAACATACTATGTCAAACAAACTCCATAACCGCCCGCTCGAAGAAAAAGAAGAAAACCGACAACGTCTTGAACTACCTCTTTACCACTTTCACTCGGCTCACTTTACTTCCTTCACTTAACTCAAGTGTATACAGACCATTGACAAAATTAGTAATGTCAATTTCAAATTTTATTCCACTTAGTTTTTCTTCTTTATAAACTACCTGACCTAACGAATTTAGAACTTGCAAGTTTGCATTATGTAATATCTCACCTGAGCGAATACTAAACTTATTAGTAAAAGGATTTGGGTAAACTTGCAAATTGATTTCACGCTTAATTTCTGCCACCGAATTGGGAGCGCACATTAGTTTATTCAAAATTTTCCAAATATCATTGGTCATGGCCGTGCCTACGAAACCAGCATTTCCTGAAGCTCCCATTCTTACAAACACAATATTCTTACTAGGGCAAATAACTAACAACTGATCATTTTTACCCAAAGCGGCATACACATCATCGGGAGCATCAGGAAATATTTTACCTGTAATGGGCGTTTGAATCCCGGGCAACATATAACTACTTTGGCCGTTGAGCCACCACAAATAACCATAGGAATTATTGAGAGACTGGGAGGGCGTTATCATTTCATTGAAGTAATTGGTATCGGTCATAATCTGTGTACCAGCCCAGTTTCCCTTGCCATTCATTAATAAACCAAAGCGTGCCATTCTGCGAGGCTTGCTATAGAATACTCGATTATAAAGAATTGGTATAAAGGCCCCTGCAATCCCAGTTGAGCTAAACAGCTTCTGAAATATGTAAGTATTGGCGGATACGCCTGTTGCATTTTGAATAACTTGTTGTAACAATGTATAGGGTGCATTATGATAAGACCATCTCGTTCCTGCATCTGCCAGATACGTCAAGCAGGTATCATCCGTGCAGGTTGCCGTTAGAAAAGTATCATTCAAACCCGCATTCATGGAAAGCTGATGCTTAACCGTAATTAAGTCTTCCTTAGCCTGTGGAGCAACAGTCCATCCAGTTCCCAGATAGTCTGAGGTCTTATCATTGACATTCAGAAAATTTTCTTGTTGTGCCAAGCCAACGGCAAAAGCCGTCATGGTTTTACCTGCACTATTCCATGCATGGGAACTATCGGCCGTAAACGTACCAAAATATTTTTCGTGAACAATCTTTCCGTCTTTTAAGAGTATGAATGCATCAGTACCCTGTCCATCTAGATAATCATTTAGTGTGTCTATGTAATTGGCACACCAACCCAAACTACTCGCCGAAATCGAATCCCATTGAGTACCCGTTGTAGGTGGGAAATAAAGGTTTTGTGCACCACAAATTACCGGTAAAAGAAAAACGAATAGGAGAATTTGTTTTTTCATAGTTCGCTTTTGACAAGCTAAAGATAAAAAAGTTTAAATTCGTAAACACACTATGTCAAACAAAATCCATAACCGTCCAGTCGAAAAGCAAGAAGAAAACGTACAATGTTTTGAGTTATCGCTTTACTACTTTCAGTCTACTCACTTTACTTCCTTCACGTAACTCAAGAGTGTACAGACCATTTGAAAAATTTGAAATATCAATATTAAATTTAGTCCCAGCAAGTCCTTGATTTTGATAGATTACTTGACCAAGCGCATTCAGTATTTTCATACTAGCATCATTCAGCAAATTCTTAGATGTAATTACAAAACTGCTGCGAGCAGGGTTAGGATAAACTGAAACTCCGTCTAATAAAATGTCATCTACACCCACATTTGTAAACATAATACAATCGGAAGTATCGCTGCAGCCATTTTGATTAACTACTACTGCATAATCTCCATTGGATGTTACGGTATACGTTTGATTTGTAGCTCCTGAAATGAGAGTGTACGGATTGCAATTTATCCATTGATAAGTCGATCCATTCGGACTAGCACTCAAGGTCAAGCCATTTGGTGAAGCACTAGCGTTTGTAGAATGAATGGTAAGATTTAAAATCAAAGTACTATCACAACCTAGACCATTCTGAAATATTTGCGCATAAGCTCCAGAACTTGTATAAGTTTGACTATTTAATGTATAGGAGTCGCAGGAGGTCTGTGAAATTGAATTCGTTGTTGAATTATTCACAGTTAAATTTATTGTAACCAAACTATCACAACCAGAAGATGATAGCAACGTGTCAATATATACACCACTTGTATACCATATATAATTCGAGCTAGGAGATACAAATGAATCACAAGCCAAAATTGTTTGAGAACTACTGGTGGTATAGTTTATAGTATAGTTATAAATGATAATACTGTCACAATTATTAAGACTACTTAAAGTATCAGTAAATGCTCCTGAAGTATAAAATATAGTTCCTCCCAAACTTACGCTATCACAACTAATCAGATTGATAGTACTTACTGTACTGGGATGCAAATTAATATCATATACGGTATTACTGTCGCAGCCATTATTATCATAAAAGAATTGTGTAAAATAACCAGACGAATTATATGTTATCCCATTAACATCAATACTATTCCAACATGTGTCAATTCTAATAGTCTGATATGGCCAACAACAATCGTTCAGTTTTGTAAGAAACCCGTTGGGATTGTAACCATTTTGTGGCAAGTATGAAACAACAGAATTGATGTTTGATCCCGGATCTAAATCAATATTATAAATGAAAACTCCAGCAGCGTAAATTGAGCCGTTGGGTCCGAATTCGATGTCATATGTTCTTGTATAATTTCCGGAGGGAGTATATTCTTTAGCCCATAGAAATTCAGCATTTGAGTCCAATTTGAGAAGATAAGAACGAAGAGAACCCCCTATACTTTGACCAAGATTATACACACTGCTAGTATCGGAATCAAAATCAACAATTCCATAAAAACTTGCACCAATACATACAGCAGAAGTACTGTCTACGGCAAGTCCAAAATCTGAGTTATTAAGCGGACTTGGTAAATTTCTTACCCATAACAATTGTCCCATAGAATCTATTTTACAAACAAAACCATTATGAGTACTAGAAGGGTAAATAGATTCGTTCCCCGGACCTATTTTAAAATCACTTGTATCATTTAACGAACCGATTGTATATATATTCCCTTGGTTATCGGAACGAAGTTCATTACCAAATGCTTGTGCTATGATTCCCGATTCTATAATAGTACGTGCCCATTTAAAATTGCCATTTAAATCAAATTTTAATAAAAAAGGTTCAAAATTGCTACCGACATGAGTTAACCAATTCTGTTGCCCAATGGCGGGGTTAAAATCGACGGTCCCATGAAAAGTACCGTAAACTATAACATTATCATTTGGATCAATCGCCAATGAATAACCAATTACATCCTCTGAAAGTTCTCCAACTGATTTAGCCCACAAAAAGTTTCCATTGGAATCTAGTTTCAAAACAAACATATCCCAGCCTCCCAATGAAGGCATATTGAAGAGGCCTGGACCAGGATCAAAATCAGTGTTACCTGAAAACCGACCTGTAGTGAGAACATTCCCTTGATTATCAATTTCAATATCAAAACTATGTTCGTGATTCCAAAAAGCATCAACTTTCTTAACCCACTTAAAAATGCCCGAAGTGTCGATTTTAAGAATAAATATTGCAGTGTATCCCGCTCCAAGTACATTGGTATTAGGTCCTGCATCAAAATCTACAGTATCGCTAAAAAAACCAGTAATGAATAAGTTACCATTATCATAGTCAATATCAGAAGCTTGATCAGTTCCAATTCCGCCTAATTCATAAGCCCAAACAAGAGAACCCATAGGACTATATTTAAGAACAAAGATATCTGAATTGCCCGAGGAGACAAGATTAAAACTACTTGAACTAGAATCAACGTCTATTGTATCTCTAAATGTTCCTACTTTATAAATATTCCCAGATTCATCAACCGATATTTTTTCTGATGACAAATTTGAAAAAGATCTAGGAATATGCCTGCCGTATTCATAAGTCTGTGCAAAGCTTGATAAAGAAATAGAAAGAACTAGAAAATACAAAAAAGTCTTCTTCACAAAATAAGGATTATAGCGCAAAGGTAAATAGAAAAAATAATGAAAGAAGTATCGCAAATAATAATTATCGTAAATTAGCAACCACACTATGTCAAACAAACTCCATAACCGTCCACTAGAAGAACAAGAAGAAATAAC
>CAZTCQ010000084.1:0-11093 GCA_964612525.1 uncultured Chitinophagaceae bacterium
TTTACTTACCACACCTGGTGTGCTAGGAGTGGTAGCTAATGTTGCACCTCCTAACGTTAAGTTGTCAATGAATAATGCACCACCTACATTTAAACCAAGATCAACATCAAATGCTACACTTACGTTTGAATCAGCAGGATCGGGAATTCCAGTATTTTTAAATGTAAAACTTCCGTTTTTATTTGTACAACCATCCCACATTTCTACATTGCTATTCGCTGATCCAATAATTGGTATACCAGCATTTACTCTAAAAACTCTTGTTAATGTATCTACGCTAGAATTACAAGTTGCTCCGCCACCAATGCACTCATAAGTAACCCATTGCTTCTGCAACATATCACCCTTACACTCATTAGGATATCTTAAATAACTGGAGTTAATCTGAATCCCATCTCCAGGATCAAAAGATCCATCTTCTCTATCTAAATATTCTCCTTCAAGATCAAAAGAATACATACGATACCCATTTCCTAAATTTGTTAATTGAGCATTAGGATATGCATCATATCGCTGACTAAAAGCAGGCAAAATTCCATTAGCTGTATTATTAATATAACGTCTTCTCAAATAAATATGATCCTTCAAATTAGAATACAATGATTGCATAGAATCATGTATCACCTGGTGATATGTTAGTTTCGTAATTTTACCGAAACCAGTATTGTAAACATAATTTGCAAGATTAGTTGTAGTGCCAAAGGCTCCAATCATGGTATTTTGAGAAGCACTAGCCGGTACAAACGTTATTTGACCAATCCCCGTATTCATTTGTGCACTCTCCCACATTTCGTTAGGAGTGTTCAATGCTGTTGGATAGGTAGCACTTAAACTTAAACTTGGCAAGCTTACACCTGTAACCTCACAAGTAGAATTTAATACAAACCACGCTCGTGTAGTTGCACCAAAAGCTGGAACTGGAATATCCATGGTCAATACATTACCCGTATAGGATACTTCCGTAGCTCCAACCGGATCAGAATCAACGGTTCCGGATTGATACGTAATTTCTCCATTACCCGGTATGGTAATAGCGACTTGCGCATCGGGCACTGCTGCTGAACCACTTGTACAAGTTGGTCCATTTTTGTTCGTTAATTCCACCCAAATCGTATCTGCAGCGCAGGCGCTGAGTATGGACGGGGTGATTACTTTCGTTTGTCCGCTCGGGGACAATTGCGCATAAACCGAGTCCGGCAAAGCACACATTCCTGCTAATAGTAGGAGTAGTAGATGTTTTTTCATAATTTATATTTTTTAAGATGTAATAAGGACCAACACAATGCATTGATTTATAATTACTTAAGACATTCCACCCATTACTTCCAAATATTATGCCAAAAACATATATATACAATAAAAATAAAAAAAAAAGGCTGCCCTAAAAAGAGCAGCCTTACCATTTTCTTTGCCTAAATCTTAATTCTTAGTAACCTTCTTAACGAATTTCTGATTCGTAAAGTTGTCTACTATTTTCACTTGATAGATTCCAGTGGCCATAGTTGATAAGCCGTCAATTGTGAATTGATTCTGACCAGCTGCTACCATTTTACGCATCTTGCGTACAACGCTACCGTTCGTACTTATTATTGAAATATCAACTGAAGATTCATCAGCAGACTGATATTCCACAACCAATTTATCATTGAAAGGAACTGGATAAACCGCTACCTCAAGAGAGCTTAGTTTTGGAGAAACCGTTACCACATTTGAATAGGTAAACTGACCATCATTGTCTATCGCTTTGATACGATAGTATATTACGGGCTGCTTCATCAATTCAGAAACGTTATCATACATTTTATACGTTGTTTCACCATTCGTATTACCTACAGCCTGTTTTTCTCCTACTTTCTCGAAAGCTTGTCCGTCCATGCTTCTTTCTACATCGAACTTAGAAACATTTACTTCCTCAAGTGTAGTCCAATTCACAGTCGACTTACTTCCCTCTAAAGAAGCTTCCGCTATCAATGAAGAAATAGGAGTTACGAATTGAACGATTAAACCTGCATCTAATGTAGGGTTATACGTTCCACCAGGTATATTATACACTATAGTGGTACCTGCCGTCGGTAGGCCGTTCGCACCGTAAGTAATTACGTCTATATCACTATCCTCTGCATCATTACCTACGTTTTGCGTAGTAAATCCAGTTTGTGGCGGCAAGTTTGAGAACGAAGTTTTATAAGGACCAGAAGGCAAATTAGGGAAGGTATAAAATCCATTTTGATCCGTAACAGCTGTCTGTAAAACGTTGTCGTTTTCATCAAGCAAAGTAACCACTACTCCAGGAACACCTGCTTCCGTAGGATCTTGAATACCATCATTGTTAGCATCCATCCAAACATAATTTCCTAGACCTGCAATGAGTGGAGTATGAACACCAGCATCAATTGTTGGATCGTACTGTCCAGAGACTAACGTAATCGGTGCTGTTTTACCAGTTACCACATCAGCATCACTATCAGTAGAGTCGTTATCTCCTGCACCCTGACCAGTAAATACTGAACCAGAAGGGATATTACTAAATCCTACCACATACGTACCGGGATCTAAGTTTACAAAAGAGTAACCTCCAGTCGCATCAGTTATAGCTGTAGAAATTGGTGTTACACCATCTGCAGCGTACAAGGTAACTGTTACACCTGGGATACCCGGTTCATTAGGATCTTGGATTCCGTCATTGTTTAGATCATTCCAAACGTAATTACCTAAACCAGCTTGATCTGTGAAAATACCTGCATCTAAGTCAGGATAATTTTGACCAGCAGCTAAAGTAACCGGAGCAGTAATTCCACTGTTCGGATCTGCATCACTGTCTAAGTCATCCGTACCTGCATTTTGACCTGTAAATTCAAAGCCATTTGGTAAGTTACCAAACTGTACTGCATAATCTCCAGGTGTTAAACCTGTGAACTGATACATACCATTAGCGTCTGTAGTTGTCGTCGCAATTGGTAGACCATTTGCATCTAACAAGCTTACCATTACACCCGGCACACCAATCTCAGTTGAGTCCTGTACGCCGTCTCTATTTTCATCATTCCACACATAGTTACCTAAGCTAGCCAATCCTGGCGCTGGGTAAATACCTGCGTCTATTGTTAAGTTTTCTTCTCCTCGTGCTAAAGAAATCACTGGTGTTTTACCTCCAGTAGAAGCATCAGCGTCTGCATCTAAAGCATCATCAGTTCCTTGGTTTGCTGCACTGAAGGTATAACCAGAAGGTATATTACTAAAGCCAACGACATAATCTCCAGCTGGTAAACCAGTGAAAGAATAATTACCTAAAGCATCCGTTGTTGTTGTTCCAAGAACCGTAGTTCCGTCAGCAGCATATAATGTTACCGTAACACCTGGCACACCAGCCTCACCTGGATCTTGAATACCATCTTGATTGGCATCGTTCCAAACTTTATCGCCTAAAGAAGCTGTACCTGAACCAGTATTTGCATTTGTTATTCCTGCATCAACGGTCAAGTTTACCTCACCATTTCCTAAAGGAATAATTGCCGTAAGACCAGTTCCTGGACTTACATCACTATCTAAACCATCATCCGAACCAGCATTTGGCGTTACGAATACATAGTCAGAAGGTAAGTTTTCAAAACCAACTTGATAATTACCAGCTGGTAAATTATTGAAAATATAATTACCATGTGCATCTGTTACCGTTGTAGCTAATACGTTACCCATATCATCATACAATTTCACTGTTACACCAGCTACACCCGGCTCACCCGGATCTTGAATACCGTCATTATTATAGTCATACCATACTTGGTTACCTAAAGCACCTGTTGGTAAAGTTGGATTATGAATACCTGCATCCCAAGTCAAATCAGTTTGACCAGCTACCAACGTGATTAATGGCGTTTGATTCGTCATTGGATTTACATCTGAATCTGCAGCATCATCACCACCTGCATCAGTAGGGCTAAATACGAATCCAGGAGGTAGATTATCAAAACCTAAAATGTAATCACCAGGCGTTAGATCATTAAATATGTATTGACCCAAAGCATCTGTTACGGTACTATCTAAAATCGTAGTTCCATCAGCTGCGTACAAGTATACCGTTACGCCAGCTACTGGAGCTTCGTTTGGATCTTGAATTCCATCATTATTTACATCGTTCCATACAAAGTTTCCTAAAGAAGCACTTGTAGGAGCTTGCTGCGTTAAGCCAGCATCTATCGTTGGGTTGTTTTCACCAGGACCTAATACTACAGGACCAGAAATTCCAGAAAACGGATCTACATTACTATCCATAGTAGAATCAGTACCTTGTCCTTGAGGACTAAATACAAATCCGATTGGAGGCGTAAATCCTACACTATAGGTACCAGGATCTAAGTCATCAAACTGATAATTACCACTAGCATCTGTTACCGTAGTAGCTACCACATTACCAACGCTATCATATAAAGTAACCGTTACACCTACAAAGCCAGGCTCATTAGGATCTTGGATACCGTCACCATCAAGGTCATTCCATACTTTATCTCCCAGACTAGCCGTAGTTGGCGTTGGGAAATAAATTCCAGCATCAGCAGTCATGTTTGAATCTAAAGCCGCTAAAGTATAAGTTCCTGTTTGACCAGTACTAGGATCTACATCAGAGTCAGAAGCATCATCAGCTCCAGCATCTTGACCTGTAAACACATAGTTTGGAGGCAGTGTAAATCCTACGTTATAATCACCCGGTTCTAGCTCGTCAAACAAGTAATAACCATAAGCATCTGTAATTGTAGTTCCTACTACATTACCAGCTGCATCATATAATGTAACGGTTACACCCGCAACACCCACTTCATTGGCATCTTGGATACCGTCTTGGTTTACATCATTCCATACATAGTTTCCTATCTGTGCTAAACAAGCAAAGTCTTTTGAACGTAAATTATAGGAGCTTGTTTTATCATAACAGGTACCTGGTGCAGTTACACGTACTGTATAAACACCCGTGTCTGCAGTAGAAACTGGGAAACTAATTCCAGCATTCGTACTAATAATCGAACTATCAGGACCTCTCCACTCATATGTTCTACCACTAATGTTAGAGTCTACCCAAAAGGCAATCTCACTCAAGTTACAACTTGGTAAATTTTGACCGATAAATAATCTTGGTTGTGCTGGCTCTCTTACTGCTAAGTTCTGCAATGAACTATTTCCACATGCATCTATAACTCTTAAGGTTACCAAATCATAAGTCGTTGGTCCCATTAGCGTAAATATATTGCTAGACTGAGCAGGCTGTGGATTATTAACTGGCGCCGTAGAAAGAATTTCATAGGTATACGGAGCTATTCCTCCAGCTGCTATAGCAATAACATCAGCATCTCCACTAGCACAATTTAATGCAATAGATCTTTTTAAAGAAGGCTGTACATAAGGTTCAATCGTAACTGTATCATATAAAACTTCACTAGTACAAAATTCACTAAAGAATTTCATAACATAAGTTCCTACAGGCAAGTCAGTTTCTGTATACGTACCTGTGTGATTACCATTATCAAAATCGTTTAAGATTAATGTACCCGGTGTATTAATATTCCAAAGAGACAATTTAGCATCAAACCATGAAGGCAAGTCACTCGTAAAGTTGAATGTAATATTTCCTTTGTTTACACATAGCGGTGTAACCTCACCAAAGAATTCATTTGGTTGGTGACCCGTCGGATGTGCTACAATAGTTACCGTATCTTTTCTTCCACAAGAGTCTGTAATTATATAATTATAAGTCGCTCCTGGTGTTCTATCATAAAAACTTGTGCTAGAACAAGTATTGAACTCGCCTTGATTCGCATTTCCTAAAGAACTTGAAGTATTTGTTTTTGTATCTAAAAGAGTAGCAAATGTTGCGTCATATTCTTCAATAGTTACAGGAGAAACTGCTCTACAAGGAATGCCCACTCTCATACGGATACCATTTACTCCACAGCTAGTGAAAGTTTGTCCATTACCACTCCACTCGTGACCAACCGTTACAACTCTAGTTTCAGTTTCACCACAAGCATCAGTTGCCGTGATTGTATAAGTACCATCTGGTAAACCTTCATAAACATTACCATTTAATGTTCCGGCACTAGGAGAAATAGAATAAGTTAATGGTCCAACATAAGTAGAAGTCGTAGAACCCAAAGTAACATCTGTAGTCATACAATTTCCATTATAATCTTCAGAACTAAAAAGGTTCAAACGTACTCTTCTTGATGGAGCAGCTTTTACAACGCCACAAGCATCTTTAACTACTGCCGTTGCGTTATTGTCAATTGCTGTAAAATCTAAAGGTAAAGTTGTTCCCCAAACCGTATCACCAGCAGCTCGAACTACACCGTACATTACAGGGGAAAAAGGATTTCCTACAATATTTACTGAAGTTAACTGATGCGTTTCAGCAGAAGCACAACTGTTTTTTATGAAAGCACTAGTCGTTACACTAAAGTCTGTGTTGTTTGTAATTAAGTAAGGAGCTGTTTTTACGTTTCCACAAGCATCTTTAGCAAATACTAAAACGTTTCCAATATTTGCATCAGGCGTTGCAAAACTCAAAGGCAAAGTTGTCGTGTATATAGTATCTCCTGGTCCACGAACCACACCATAAGTCACTCCTGTCATTGAGGCAGGCCATGCTAGGGTATCAAGAGTATATTGACCACAAGTAACTTTAGAACCTTCTACGTCACTGACGCTCCAATCAAAATTAGCGATTGTAGCCTGTCTAGTTTGAATGTTACCACAACTATCCGAAGCTCTCACAGAATATGTCCCTGCTGGTAAACCCGTAAAGATACCCGTAGTGTTTGTGGTATTTACTCCCGCTGGACCTGATAATATTTCGTATGTAAAAGGCGCTCTTCCGTCTGTTGAAGTAGCATTTAATTCACCATTCGTACCATTGGCACAATTCGTTACCGCCGTAGGTGTAACATTCAATGAAGGTTGCGCATAGGTTCCAACAATTGTAAAATTGTAATCTGTAAAACAGTTACCGTCTCCATTGTCAATTACACGCACCGTGTAGCTTCCCGGAGGCATACCCGTAAAACTATTCGTAGCAGACGGCCCAATGTAGGTAAAGTCTGTTGGAAAGGCAGTCATATCATAGGTGAAAGGACCAATTCCAGTGGCGCTATCAACTGTTACGGTTCCCGTCGCTACGCAGCGCGATTCGGTGGTTACGATTACTGCGCTGTCGCCGCAGAGTGCATACGTTTTTTTGTTGGCGAAGCACAAGCCCAACACGACCATAAAGGTTAGAAGTAGTGATTTTTTCATTGTTATTTATTTTAGTTTAAACGGCTTGGACAATTAGTAGGTTATTCAAGCCGAGTGCAATAGTATTTATTATTCGCTCAAAATAGTCTTATCAGTCAATCTCCTAACAGGTCATTAGGAGATAGAAGAGAAAGAAAAATTGGGTAACCCAACAACGCGAAACCTTTGTAAACAAAGCATTTAGGGAAACATTTCTAAAATACATATGTGATGCGCACTTCAATTAGTTGAAAGCTAAATGCTTAGACAACCAAAAATTTAAAAAGCTTTGTTAACGAAAAAACACAATACTGAGGCCATTTAAAGAATTCCTTCTCTCACTAGATCATGAAGATGTATCATCCCGACGTATTCATTTTTCTCTAGGACTATCAACTGAGAAATACTTTTATCTCTCATTAGTTTAAGGGCTTCTACAGCTTTTGAACCTGACGAAATAGTTATCGGTTCACGGTTCATAATGTCTGCTGCTGTCATTGAATCAAATTGCATATTCTTCTCAATCATTCGTCTTATATCCCCGTCAGTAATCATTCCAATGATTTCATTTCTGTCCAAAACAGCGGCAGCGCCCAATCGTTTTGAAGTAATTTCTAAAATAACTTCATTGATTGTTGCCTCGTGCTGCACCTTCGGTTTTTGATTTTCATCGCACAAATCATCCACTAGTAAATAAAGTTGTTTACCCAGAGCACCGCCCGGATGAAAACGAGCAAAATCCTCAGGACCAAAACCTTTAAGTTCTAACAAAGACACCGCCATGGCATCGCCCATTACGAGCTGTGCAGTCGTGCTAGAAGTTGGTGCTAAATTATTCGGGCAAGCCTCTTCACTAACCGTACAATTAATAAAAAAATCAGATTGCTTTGCCAAGTATGAGTTTTCGTTGCCACAGAGCGAAATAATTTTATTGCCAAAATTTTTCACCAACGGAATCAACACTTTGACCTCCTCACTCTCACCACTTTTAGAAATTAAGAGCGATACGTCGTCTGGCTGCATCATACCCAAATCTCCGTGAATCGCATCAGCCGCATGCATAAAGATAGCGGGAGCACCTGTGCTGTTAAAGGTCGCCACTAACTTCTGAGCGATATTGGCACTTTTACCAATGCCGCTAATAATCAATCGACCTTTACTCTCATGAACACATTGAACCGCCTCTGCGAAGGATTCGTCCACTAAGTTTTCTAAGGCCGCCACCGAAGCCGCCTCCAAGGCGATTGTCTTTCGTGCGGAGGATAATATTTTTTGTTTATCTATGATACCGCAAATGTAAACGCAAGCATACTAAAAACGTCCAAACAAATCATGTTTGGACGTTTTTAAAAATATTTTAGTAATTGACTTACTTGCCTGAAAAAGCAAAAACACGCTTTAATAAATCTGTAGTTCGGGCAGCTGGATTCGCTCGAATGTCGTGCTCTTCTTCTCTGATTTTCTTAAATAAACCATCCGTAGCACGCTCAGTTACGTAGGCCGTTAAGTTGGTATTTACTTTTTTACCAGCTACCATATTATAGGCTTGAGATACTTGATTCCATGGCTTGGTAATCCCAACTGAATTTAAGGAATTTCCTATCACCGGATTAAATTTTCGAGTAAGTTGTGTTAAAGTCGCTCGCTTTAAAAAATCAGTAGCGCCCCCATCACGTCCTGTCACAATTCCCACAGCATCCTGAATTGTCATGGACCGAATCGCATTGACAAAAATCGGTTTTGCTTGTGCCATCGCTTTTTCAGCGCCTCGGTTCATAGAAGTTTTTACCTTATCCAAATAAGCACCCGCCAATGCATTCGCAATTGGGTTTTGTCTAATTTTAGATTCAAAATTTCTTACTTCCTTTGGCATCAAAATTTGGTAGGCTGCATTTTGCAAAAATCCACCACGCTTACCTAAGAAGCTTGTTCCATTTAAAACACCAAATTCAAGCGCTTGTTTAATCCCGGCAGCAGCATCTCCTCTAGACAAGGCTCCCGAATTAAGAATATCTCCTGTGGTAGACAGTACTTTTCCTAAATCACCACAAGACATTGCTGACACAGAAAACATAAGTAAAAATATTAGTTTCTTCATATTAGTTTTATTTGAGAGCAATTTAGAATTTTTAGTTCAAAGAACATAGAGAGAGCCTATTCCTTTTCAAAACATTAATAAATAAGCACCCAAAAACCGAAGTGCGAAGCTTGCGGTTTAATTTCGCATCACTCATGAGCGCTTCCGACCAAGATATTATCATAAAAGGTGCCAGAATGCACAACCTCAAAGATATTGACGTGCGCATTCCGCATAATAAATTAACGGTAGTAACGGGCGTGAGCGGAAGCGGAAAATCTTCATTGACTATGGATACGCTTTTTGCCGAAGGTCAGAGACGTTATGTAGAAAGTCTAAGTTCCTACGCACGCCAGTTTATGAAAAACATGAGCAAACCAGATGTAGACAGTATTGAAGGTTTATGTCCCGCCATTGCTATTGAGCAAAAAGTCGTCAGCAGTTCGCCGCGCAGTAGCGTAGGAAGCATGACCGAAATTAATGAGTATCTACGGATTCTTTTTGCAAGAATAGGCCGCACCTACTCTCCTGTTAGCGGAAAAGAAGTAGCCAAAGATGAAGTTCAGGATATTGTAAATGATATTAAAAAACTTGAGCATGGTTTAAAAATTGTCGTTTTGATTCCTCTGCCGGAATACTCCAAAAAAAATCCTGAATATTACCTCAATGAATTATTACAGCAGGGTTACTCTCGTTTGTATGACATCAAGAAAAAAGAATATCGTGATATTGAGGAAATTCTAGAAGCAAAGTCTATCCAATTTACCAAGAACGATTACATATTAATCGATCGTTTTAAAACCAAAGACTATTCTAAAAACGAAGACGATTTACATCGTGTGGCTGACAGTATACTCACCGCTTTTAATGAAACGGGTGGTGATGTTTACTTGGAGATTGATGAAAAACTAAAACACTATTGCAATCGTTTTGAAGCCGACGGCATTTTATTTGACACGCCGGTGCCGAATATGTTTAGCGAAAACAATCCGCACGGCGCCTGTCCAAAGTGCGAGGGTTATGGACAAACCATTGGTATTGACCCCGAGCTTGTGATTCCGAATAAAAAGCTGAGTGTATATGAGGGAGCCGTTGCTTGTTGGAGCGGAGATAAAATGAGTAATTATCAAAAAAAATTCATAGCGCATAGCGACAAAATTGATTTTCCAATTCACAGGCCTATTCATAAATTGACTGTAAAGGAGTACGATACACTTTGGAATGGAGCGCATGGCATTCAATCGTTTTTTACTATGGTAGCCCAGAATTTATATAAAATTCAATACCGCATTTTACAGGCGCGCTATCGCGGCAAAACCACTTGCCCAGATTGCGAAGGAAAAAAATTACGCCAAGAATCACTTTACGTCAAGATAAATAAAACAGACATCGCCACACTTTATTCAATGCCCATAGAAAATTTGAAAGTGTGGCTAGACAAATTAAAACTTGATCAACGCGAACAAAAAATTGCCAAACGTTTATTAATAGAAATTAATAGTAGAGTAGATACGTTGCTCACAGTGGGGTTAAATTATTTAACACTCAACAGAAAAGCAAATACGCTAAGCGGCGGCGAAAGTCAGCGGATACAACTAACCCGAATCATTGGCAGTAACTTGACGGATTCGCTCTACATATTAGACGAGCCAAGCATAGGCTTACACGCTCGTGATACTAAACAATTGATTTCGGTTTTGCAAAAACTAAAAGAGCTTGGCAATACGGTAGTTGTGGTTGAGCATGACGAATTAAT
>CAZTCQ010000085.1:0-10944 GCA_964612525.1 uncultured Chitinophagaceae bacterium
AGCCGTTCAATGGCTTTGGACGTTTGGAAGTCGTTTGCTTCCTTGTCCAAAATATTAATTAGTCCCTGTGAAAATTTTATCTCAGGAGCGAGTATAAAATTGGGGAAATAAAACTCAAATCCTAAACCCATATTAATACCTAAGTCCCATGGCTTTACAATCAAGAGGTCATCTCTTTTGCGTTTATTTACGCTTGAGTTAAAATCATAATCAACTTTACCACCGGCTAGTGCGTAAAATCTAAAATTATTTTGTCGGTCACTTTTAAACTTAAACTCAAATGGCCAGTGAAATAAAATAGATTCAAAACCTGTCGTGATTAAAGAGTCTTCGTTGGGTTGAAAGCGGTTCTTGAGTCGAAAGCGAACTGCTTTTTCTCTGATCACAAAAGAAGGAATGGTACGAACGTCAATAAAATTACTCAGTCGCATATTACCCATGATTCCAATCTGTAAGCCCGGTTTCCATAAGGGCGTGATTTCGGTAATGCTATCATTTTCAATAAACCATTTGTCATGTGTGATTTTATATTGCGAAGTATTGAAGCCTACCGTGATTCCAAAATAGAATTTTTTAGTATCGATCAGGGTATTGTTCATGTTCTCGCCCTGAGCCACCACTGAGGATGACAAGCAACACAACACTACAAGCAGCAGGGCTACTTTTCGCAATAATAAAGACTGGCTACGCCAAAAGTTAGTTTTTTGCATTCTACCGATTTGAATCCTATATTTTTTAAAATTAAACACATTTCTTCGCCTTCAGGAAAAACAGCTACACTATTTGGTAAATAGGTGTAGGCATCTTTGCTAGATTTTAATAAAGTGGCGATTGTTGGAATAATATAACGAGAGTAAATGGAATATAATTGTTTAAATGGGAAAGATTTAACTTTTGAAAATTCCAAAATGACTAGTTGTTTTGAGGGTTTGAGCACCCTAAAAATTTCTGATAAACCTTGATCGAGGTTCTCAAAATTCCGAACACCGAAGGCCACCGTGATAGCATCGAAGCTCTCATTTTCAAAGGGGAGGGCTTCGCTGTCACCTTTAATCATTTGTATGATGGATTCTAGTCCTTTTTGTTCAATCTTTTTTACGCCGTAGTCTAACATCTCAGCGGATAGATCTAAACCAATGACTTCTTTTGGATTCAGTTTGGCGAGTTCAATGGCTAGATCGCCCGTGCCGGTTGCAATGTCAAGGATTTTTTTTGGATCATGCGGAGCCAATAGTTTTCTAACTTTTCTGCGCCACAGTGTGTCAATTCGAAAAGATAAAATTCTGTTGAGCTTGTCATAGCGCGGGGCTATGTCATCAAACATATCTTCTACTTGTTTTTTCTTAGAATCAACCGATTCGGAATTGGGTACTACCTGCATTTGCTAGTGCGAAGATAAACTCGGAACGATTGTTATTAGAAAAACGATAAGTGAATAATTTTAAATCGCACTAACTAAGTCTGCTTTTTTTGTATTCATGAAAGTAGCGATTGTTGTATTTTGCACTTTCTAAATTATGCAGATCAAACAAGCCAATTACCTTATCAGTAGTCCCCGAGTGGAACAATGTCCTAAGCCAGACAGACCCGAGTTTGCGTTTATAGGACGTAGTAATGTGGGTAAGAGCAGCTTAATTAATATGCTGGCCAATCAAAAAGACCTTGCCAAAACCTCGGGCTCGCCAGGAAAAACGCAAATGATTAATCACTTTGAAATTAATCAGCAAGAAATGTATTGGGTGGATTTGCCGGGCTATGGGTATGCCAAGGTTTCGAAAAAACAAAGACAGTCGTTTCATTCTATGATTTGGGATTATTTAAAGGGACGAGAAAATTTGGTAAACCTTTTTGCTTTAATTGACAGTCGGCATAAGCCACAACAAATAGATCTTGATTTTGTAAATAAATTGGGCGAGCGTCAAGTTCCTTTTGCGATTGTGTACACCAAGTCCGACAAAAGCAAGCAGTCTGAAGTGCAGGCGAATGTCAATTTGTTTAATGCTGAGCTTTTAAAATCATGGGAGGAACTGCCAGCTATGTTTCTCACCTCGGCTGTGAAAAAAAGAGGGGGTAAACAAATGTTAGCGTTTATGAGTGAGGTGATTCAATAAAAAAAGCTGCTCGTCTTGAGCAGCTTCATTTTTAAAAAGTTTCAAATTTCTAAAACAGTTTGTTAGAATAAGAATTGAAGTCATAACGCTTACCGTTCTTGGCTACAAAACCAATCACATCGCGAACACTATTCCAACCGCTATATTTAGATTCCACTGTGCTTTTAGGAATGCCGTAGGTGTTGCTAATCATATTTTTAAAAGTAGAAACACTTTGCGAGGTGTTCAATAATGAAGATAGAGAAGAACGCAATAATGGTTTTCCTTTAAAAGAAGTCATCCCTTTTGAGATAACATCTTGCGAAATGTTTGTGATAACCGAGCGGGCTACCTTCTTTAAAAATGGATTGGCACCTAATTGTCTAACAGACTTTGCGTTGTTGATACTATGATAACGATTACAAGAAGTAAAAGAAATGAGTACAAGAGCGAATACTAGTAGTAGTGAGTTTTTTTTCATAACAAAAAATTTAGCTTACGAATATACCATCCAAAAGTCTAATTTTGATAAACCCGAAAATAATTGTAGTGACGAACAAAAATAACATATTTATTTTTTGTAATATTTATTTATCTGTTTTTCATCGTCTTTTTTCGTCTTTTCTTCATTATAGTTATTCCAATTTTTGTTTTGATTACTTTTGTAATAACGTTTTCTTTGCCATTTGTAGGTGTTACAACTTATTAAAAAGGATGAAAAAACACTCAAGATTAGAATTTTTTTAAAAGAAGTATTCATGATAATCTAGCAGCTAATTTACAATTTTATTTGCACAACTACTACTAGCAAATGCTTCTGGTTTTGCCTTAAAGGCAAAGCCCATTCCCAAAATATAACCTGTGGCTTCACTGAGTGCCACATTACTTTTAAATTGAGGATTGGTATTAATATCTGCATGTACTTCCATGTCCACATGATAGTCATTGAATAATCCGCAGAGTTTGTAGGCAATTTCTATGCTCTTGGCCACTTCCAAAAGCATTCTTTCTTTGATAGAAATTTTTCGATTGTTTTTTTCGTTATGAATAAACATAAAGCCTCCGCGTCCTTCTCTTAAAAAAACAATGACGGTTGCGTATTCAGTTTCCTCACCTTTTTGTTGCGAATCAGTACCAATGCATACTTTTAACTTGTGGCCGGCCTCTGATTCTTCGATTATTGCTTTTTCTACTGCGTCGTAAATATCTAACTCTATTTTATCACCGTTGAAGCGTCTCCAATTTTTCATCATGGGTAAAGTACCCCTTTTCTTTAACTCTTAGCTAGTGAGTTTTAATTAATCTGTGGAAAACCCTATAGAAACCCAACTGCCGTTAGTGCAATTGTGCAGCAGGAAACAATGTTTATATTATTTTTTTTGGCTAGTTTTTCGAGCTCAGGATTTTCGCTGCCTGGATTAAAAATGATACTCTTTGGTTTAGTATCTAAAATATACTCATAGTAATCCTTTTGTTTTTGTGGACTCAAAAAAATGGTAATGGCGTCTATGCTTTTTGAAACAGGGTTGGGTAGTTTGTCATTAATGGAAAGCTGATCAATCTTTCCCGTTTTGGAACCATATGCGTACACATTATATCCTTTTTGAATAAGCACTTTGGCCGCAAGATAGCTTGTTCGTTTCGGGTTAGGAGAGGCTCCTAGTACTACTATTGAATTATCTGTTATCATTTCTTGACGTAAATATGAATGGGTCTAACTCTAATTAAGCAAAGCCTGTGCCAAAAAATTAATATATAGCATTATACACATATTATATATTTAATATGTGTATAATTTCCAAGAAAATGTTTGCTTTGAATCCTAAACGCCTAATCCAATTGTTTCGTGCATTTCGGGTATTATTACATCGCGAAATCCTTTCTTTACAAGTTTCCGAGCAAAGTCTTTTTGCACCTCATATTCTCCATGCACTAAGAATAACTTATCTACTGCTTTTGGATTCTGGCAGGCTAAAAATTGGCAAAGATCATCATAATCAGCGTGAGCACTCATGCTTCGGATACTGGCTACTTTTGCTTTGACTTGATACTCCTCTCGGAAAATTCTTACTTTTTCATCACCACGGGCCAATCTGGCACCGAGCGAATTTGGTTCACAATAACCTACAATTAAGATTAGGTTTTTTTCATCACTAATGTTGTTGGCAATATGGTGTTTGACTCGGCCAGCATCTGCCATACCACTTGCAGAAATAATCACGGCGGGGCTTTTGCGACTGTTCAATGCTTTTGAGTCATCAGCTTTTGTGATGAACGTTAAACCTTTAAAACCAAAAGGATCACTATCATGTTTTAGAATTTCTTGTACTCGTTTATTGTAGCACTCAGGGTGTTCTTTAATGACGCTCGTCGCTTTGTTTGATAAAGGACTATCTACGTAGTATTCCACATTGGGGAGTCTGTTTTCAAGTTCTAGCATGTTTAGATCATAGAGAATCTCCTGCGTTCGACCCACACTAAACGCGGGGATAATAATTTTCCCGCCTTGTTTCACACATACTTCTTCTATATGATCTAAGAGTTCTTCATTGGCGGAGCGAAAGTCGTCGTGCAAAGAATTGCCGTAGGTGCTTTCTAGAATAATATAATCTGCTTGCGGAAATTTGCTGGGTGATTTTAGGATAATATCCCGATATCGTCCCACATCACCACTAAATGAAACTTGAACCGTTTTTCCATTTTCTTGAAGTGATAAATGAACGCAGGCGCTCCCTAAAATATGCCCCGCATCCGTAAGCAAGAGTTCTATGTCGTCATCAATTTTTATTTTTTGATCATAGTCTAGCGTGCGTATCATAGGAAAAACGCGTTGAGCGTCACCAATTTTGTAAATGGGAGAAAGGTATTGTAGGCCTTGCTTCGCTCGTTTTTTATTCACGTAGCTTACGTCCGCTTCTTGAATATAGGCGGAGTCTGCTAATAAAATTTCTGCTAAACTTGCTGTAGCCGGGGTACACCAGATTTCGCCTTCAAAACCATCTTTAATTAATTTGGGGAGCAAGCCCGAGTGGTCAATATGAGCATGGGAAAGAACTACATGAGTGATTTCCTTAGCATCAAATCCTAAATCACTGTTGTACATTCTTGTTTTTTCACGAAGGCCTTGAAAAAGTCCACAGTCTAAAAGAATTTTTTTTCCGTTGTTTAAGTGAATTATGTGTTTGGATCCGGTTACCGTTCTGGCAGCGCCGTGAAATGATATTTTCATATTTTATCAACGATTAGCTACAAATTTGCGTCTATAATTATGAATAAACTATTTTCTATCTTTAAAAAGTAAGCGAAAATGGTATTTATGTGTTAATTTCACTAAATATATTCATTCGAAATATAACGATATTTTTATGATGACGAAACAGCGTATAGTGTGGATTTGCCTAGCCTTATTGGTGCTAGCAACTTCCTGTGAAAAATATAATCCAGATGCAACTTCTGGAACGCCACGTACTCCTTACGTATTGTTTGTAGGAGGTTTGGTTGGATCTGTTTACAAAACTAATGATGGGGAGTATTACCAACCCATGCACGCCTTTGATGACGTCGCGGTAAGACAAATTTTAACCGCCGATACTAATATTCTGTATTTAAAAGGAAATTGCTACGTTAGTGATGATGAAGGTCGAGCTTTTAATGTTTGTAATACGAATCCTCGTCCTTATTATGACGATCCTTTGTTTCGCAAGTACTTTCTACCTCATCAGATGATTTTTGATTCTTCCGAACAACGAGTCTACCTCTGTGTGGACGGTGGCTTAGAACAAAGTGATGATTTTGGAAAAACGTTTACCAACTCTGCTATCGGAATATCACCTACTTCCATCATCGAGATGGATAATAATGATGTATTCGCCATTCAGGATGACGCTAATATAAGAGTCAATGCCAATGGTTTCGGAGGTTGGACAACGGTTGTTCAGGGAGGTAGTACTTTGGGAGCAGGTTCTAATTATTATTTGACTAGCTACGGCGATAAGTTGATTGCTACAGACTTCACGGGTGTAAACGGATCTTATTTCAGTACGAACGGTGGAATGGACTGGACAAAATTCGGTGGTGTGTCAGGTGATCGACTCATATTATTCGTTAATTCGGTAGAAAATGCTGATGGAGACCAAGATGTATTTATGGGTCGGGACAGTATGGGATTGTTCAAGCTAAATCCTAACACAAATTCATTCGAAGCTAGCAGTTCTGGAATTCCATGGTATGCCAAAGTAATGTATGTTGAAAGTAAAAAAATTGTGTTCAAGACTGGTGAGTCGCGCTATTTTTACTTTTGTGCAACGGATGTGGGTCTCTTCAAAAGCGATCAAGAATCCGCCGGGACTGATTGGCGCCTAGTTAGGCCAGGTGAGTTTTCTACCTTAGAGTAATTTTAAGGTCTATGCCTAGGCATATCAGTTTAATCTCTTTATTTTCATATAATGCAACGGCACCTAATTTTAGCAGTACTTTTTTTGTGCCTCGGATGTTCTTTTTGTTGGGCTGATAACAATGAATTGAGCCTAATTAAGAGTATCAATGTATCCAACGGTTATTTTACCACCGATCCTATTGGAAATATATACCTTGTAAAAGATGAGAATTTTTTAGTAAAATACAATGCGAGGGGAGATAGTCTTGCCGTATTCAATGATGTTGGGTTCGGTTCTATTACTTCTATTGATGCTACCAATCCGTTGCGAGTTCTAGTTTTTTATGCTGATTTTGGTCGGATAAAAATTTTAGACAATATGCTCAGTCTTAAAAATGAGTTGGATCTTACAAGACTGGGTTTATTCAATGTGCCAGCAGTGGCTAACAGCCAAGACGGCACTATTTGGGTGTATGACCCTGCGGGCAGACTACTTAAAATTGATGATCGTTTAGAAATAAAGCATTCATACTTACTTAGAAACATGTTGGACTATTCTGTCAGTCCTTCTCATTTGGTAGAACGGGAACGCATTTTGTACATGACCGATACCGCTCAGGGAATTTTACAATTTGATCGTTTTGGTTTTTATAGAACAGTTTATAGATTTTCAGCCGCTGAGAGTAATGTTTTGAATGGTTACATCGTCTATTATCATCAAGGTTCTCTGCATTCATATCATACAAAATCATTGCGGTCTGCCACTGTGCAGCTACCCAATCCAGAAGATATTCTCAATGCCCGGCTTGAGAAGAACTTGATTTTTATTTTACGAAACGAAAAACTTGATATTTATACATTTCGACAGAAGTAATGACCAAGGCGCCCCTTATTTTCTTATTACTAATTGCGCTATTTAGTTCCCAAAGTCTATTTGCTCAGGAGCAGGAGGAAAACTACGTGGTGGTGCGTTCTCTAAGTTTTGTTGGAAATAAAATTACCAAAGAGTTCGTGATTCGTCGGGAAATGAACCTTGAAGAAGGCGATAGTCTTTTAGTTTCGGAGCTAAAAGAAGTCGTTGAATTTAATCGGTTGCGGATAATGAACAGCCAGCTTTTCGTAAACGCGACGGCTAGAATTTACAATCAAACTTCAGAGAGTGTTGATATTGAATACTCTGTAAAAGAATTGTTTTATTGGAATGCACATCCTTATGTGAGTCTAGCCGATCGAAATTTTAATGTGTGGTACAATGATTTTAATCGCAAACTAAATCGTTTAAATATTGGAGCAGACATCAATCGAAAGAATTTTAGAGGACGAGGAGAAGAAATTGGTATCGAAGGCCAAGTTGGTTTTAACAAGCATTTGTTTCTCTATTATTCCAACCCGTATATTGATAAAACCCTTAAAAATGGGATTAAGGCAAGTCTAGCTTATAACACAGGAAAAGAAATTCATTCCGAAACGGATAGTAATCGTCAGGTCTTTTACCGTGACGAGTCTATGAATCCCTATCGTTGGTTGCGAGCTGAGTTTGCGTATTTATTCCGCCCTGATTATGCCGCTACTCATGAACTTCGCTTTGCGTTTCATCACTACGCCTTGTCTGATCAAATGATGATTGACATGCCCAATTATCTAGGTGGTCGCCAGAAAATGAGTATCCCAGAAATTATGTATCGTTATCGCTACAATAATACCGATGACCGTAACTATCCAATTATGGGTTGGGAGATTGATGCTTATGCTGACCAAAAAGGTTGGGGTTTAGTAAAGGATTTTAATCAATGGCAGGTCTATTTGCATTTGGCTCATTACCAGCCGGTGTATCGAAATTTATCAACGGCCATTCATTTTAGAGGGCGACTTTTCGGACCAGATAACCAACCCTATTTCAACTATCGAGCTATGGGCTTTAAGAGTGATTTTATCAGAGGTTTTGAATACTACATAATTGACGGGAGCCACTACGGATTAGTAAGAACCGACTTACGTCAAAAACTTTTTCGCTATGAATTCAAACAAAACGTTTTGCCTATTGTGAAATATGTACCGATAGATGTATACGCTAAAACATACTTTGACGGAGGCTATGTGCATTCCAATAATTTTGGAAACAGTTTTTTGAACAATAAATTGTTGTACGGTTACGGTGTGGGAATTGATATTGTGTTCTCCTATTACTTGAAAGCTCGAATAGAATATAGCTTCAATAGCTTACAAGAAAAAGGTTTATTTTTAAACTTCAGAAACGAATAAAGCAGTATGCTCATAGCCATTTACAATCGAAAATTTGATGACGACGACATTGAAGTCATTGAGCAAATTTTTGCTACTTTAAAGCAATACAAGTGTGATATTTTATTATTTGAAGGCATGGTCCCTCATTTAAAATTGCATGATTTACTGCCGAAACATTTTAATACCTTTTCAAAAGAAAAACCATTAAGCAAGGACGTGCGCTGTCTTCTGAGCTTGGGAGGGGACGGTACTATTTTGGACACCGTCACTTTTGTAGGGGATAAAAAAATACCCATTCTAGGCATTAATTTAGGTCGTCTAGGATTTTTGGCGGGTACAAGTGTCAATGAAATAGAATCGGCAATTCGTCAATTGCAAGGAAATAATTATGTGATTGATAAAAGAAGTTTGGTACATCTAGATTCAAGCGAACCTCTTTTTCCTGAGTCTCCTTTTGCACTAAACGAGTTTACGCTGCATCGAAAAGATAGTTCGAGCATGATAATTATTCATGCTTACATCAATGGTGAGTTTTTGTGTACCTATTGGGCTGACGGAATTATTGTTTCTACTCCAACGGGTTCGACGGGTTACTCACTGAGTTGTGGTGGTCCAGTAATTTTTCCGCAGGCAAACAATTTTGTAATCACTCCTGTGGCGCCTCATAATTTAAACGTTCGCCCAGTAGTGGTTCCCGACGATCAAATCATCTCCTTTGAAATTGAAGGACGAGCCAAACAGTTTTTATGCACCTTGGACGCCCGTTCTGCACCCATTAGCACCGATGTAACCTTGGCGGTAAAAAAAGAATCTTTCGATATTAATTTAGTTCGACTGGAGGGGCAGAATTTTTTACAAACTCTGCGCAACAAAATGTATTGGGGAATTGATAGAAGAAACTAAACCTCTGTCAATTCAAAATGATATTCTTCCATCACGGCATTGTGCAATAATTTGTCACAGGCTTCCGTTACTTGAGCTTCCGCCGCTGACTTATCAGATGCTTCTACTTCCATGGTAATTTCTTTACCGATGCGCACATTATTGATTCCATTCAGTCCCATATTATGTAGGCTCGCATTCACTGCTTTTCCTTGCGGGTCTAATAATCCTTTAATTGGCATTACTTGTATTGAGGCTTTGAATAACATCTATCGTAGTTTTGAAGTTCGAAAATAATCATTTTCTTTTTATGCAATGGCTTACAGCTGATATAGTTTTTGACGGGTATGATTTTCATGCTAATTTCTTTATACAGGTAAATGAGACGGGCGAAATTATAGCTATTCAAAGAGAAGAACCTGCCGCAGAGGTTAAACGACTCAATGGTTTATTAATGCCAGGTATGATTAATGCTCACTGTCATTTGGAGTTGAGTCATACCAAAAGCCTAATTCCCGAAAAAACAGGTTTGTCTACGTTCTTACAAAATGTAAGTGAACAGATACCGCAGAAAGTTGCGGATGAAACGATTCAAAAAGCACAGCTAGCTGCAGATACAGAAATGGTCAATAATGGAATTGTAGCGGTAGGTGATATCTGCAATACCACAAAAAGTATTGCGCTTAAACAAAAGAGTAAAATTCACTACCACAATTTCGTAGAATGTATTGCTATTCGAGCGACGGATAGTGTAAAACGTTTTGCGGATTATAAAAAAGTGTACGATGCGTTTCAAGTAGTTGATTTGGCTAGTTCGTTATCATTACACACACCTTATACTTGTAATGAGGGGATGTATGATTTGGTTAATGGGCAGTCTAGTTTTGTTAGTATTCACAATCAAGAGAGCGAAGCGGAGAATGTATTATTCGAGCGAAAGGAGGGAGACTTTGATAATTTCTATAAGCATTTTGATTTGGATAAAAGTGAAATTATTCGGGAGCAAACAAGCTTATCCAGTTTTGAAAATTCACAACGTTTATTAAGTGGTGATACTAAAAAGTTATTCGTACATAATACATTCACACGCAAAGAAGATTTGCAATTTGCCGAGGAAAACACTTGGTTTTGTTTTTGTCCTAAGGCTAATTTGTATATAGAAAATCAACTACCTAATATTCCAATCTTCTCAGACTTTCAAGATAGAATTGTACTTGGAACAGATAGTCTTGCCTCAAATGATGCACTCAATATTCTCTCAGAAGTAAAAACAATTCAAGATCACTTTCCGGGTATTCCTTTGAAAAATATTTTGCAATGGGCAACTAGCAATGGCGCTCGACTTTTTGGTTT
>CAZTCQ010000086.1:0-7980 GCA_964612525.1 uncultured Chitinophagaceae bacterium
TCATTTTTGCGGTAAGCTCATCAGCATTGTTATAATCTGTTCCTTCTATATCAAATGGAACTCCTTTTCTACCCACAGCAACCCAATTACTCCTAGATTCTCTGAAATAAATTTTTCCTGTGGCTTGGTTTATTATAAGAGGTAATTCGTTGGCCCCTCTTTTAGGGTTAATGTCAAAGTGATCATCACCGGATGCTTCATCGTAATCCCACAGTGAGATGTAAACTTTAAAGTAACCATTGTCTCTATCCACTCCATATAGCGACTTGTCATAGGAGTACGTTTTAAATTGGCCGTTAGAAACCATACCCGTAGGGTTCGCTCTTAAAAAAACTACTGCTCCATTTAGGGTAGTGATAGGCAGCAACATTTCGAGCATTCCATTCGTGTCCTTTTGCTACCCTTATTTTAGTATAAAACTCAAAGGTTCTGTCTGAGCCGCCATCATCGCCATGAGTAGCTTTAATATTCAATACGGTAACTTTTACTTTTGGGTTGCTTATTACTCTATTTGTCGTATTTCTATTTGGTGTTCTTCCATTTTCTGTATTATTTGTATTGCTGGGAATTACTGACTGCAAGGGAGCTCTACGTGTACTTAATTCCCCATTTCTAATTGGTATAATTCGAAACACCTGGGCAGGATCCCCATTTTTAGGCCACATCCATATAGGAGTTCCAGTTTCTGACTTACCCCATTGCACATCTAAGTATCGTCCCAATCTATTTTTAATATTGTATTCCCCATTACCAGTTGGTTCAAATTTCCATTTATATTGATCAGTATTTCTAAAAAGGTTCATTCCTGGTTTAGATTTTTGATTTCCATTTTGAGGAACCGACAAATAAGTACTGCGTGCTCTACCTTGATAATTTTCAATAGTTTGGATATAGTAATATCCACGTTCTCCTCTTACTGGTTTAAGTCTGAATTTTGTCATACTGCTTAGGTTAGATGATTTAGGATATAAAGCCATTTCTTTTTTAGTTACCGATCTGCTTCTTTCTCCTTCTCTTTCAACCCTTGAAGTTTTTACGCTTTTTAAAAACTTATTTCCTTTTTTAGATTGAAGGCAAAATTGTAAATTTTGTGCTTGCGCATGGCATGTTATGATAAATCCAATGGCTAATAATGTGAGTAGTTTTTTAGTGTTCATGGTCTCTGTTTTTGTTGTTATTTATAATAAAGTTGTCTATTTTTTTTGTTCTGACAAAGCGCTTCGGTCTAGGTTTAGTCAATATTAGAGCGATTGATAACGGTCAATTTTCGAAAAAAAATTCAGCAAAACCAAGTACGAAATGGGAGGTGCAAATCATACATGCTAAGTAACCAATTACACAGTCAAAATGAAAGGCTGCTAAGTCGAAAAGTCTAAAACTATTTTGTGGTTGAATTGTTAATGTTCGGATTAGAAGCATTGGGAGCTCCTTTTTTTAGTCATTATTTGAAAATATTTCTAAAACTGTTATGTGGTTTGTCTAAAAATTAGGTGTAATAACTTTCCAATTTCGGGCATTATCAGTGGAAAATTATCATCTATCCTATCTCAATTATCCATTTAGCAAACTATCTTTGCGCCCGAATTAGATAACTATGTCTGGAGCATTAAAAGAAGTACGAATCCGAATTGGTTCGGTAAAAACCACACAGCAAATCACCAAGGCCATGAAAATGGTAAGTGCCGCAAAGTTGCGCCGTGCGCAGGATGCCATTACGCAAATGCGTCCCTATGCTGAAAAGCTACAAGAAATGCTCAGTAGCATTATTAGTAGTTCGGAAGGAGACCTAGGAGGTGATTTATCCAAACAGCGTGAAATCAATAAAGTATTGTTTATCGTTGTGAGCAGTGATCGTGGTCTTTGTGGAGCTTTTAATTCAAACATTATCAAAACAGCCAAAACTAAAATTGCAGAGAGCTACTCAAAGCAAGAAGCCGCCGGGAATGTTTCAATTCTTCCCTTAGGTAAAAAAGGAATGGAAGCTTTTGAAAGAGATGGTTTTACGATTGAAGATGAGTTTTGGAACATTTTCTCTGACCTTACTTTCGACAATGTAAAAAAAGCAGCGGAGTACGCTCGAAAAGCTTATTTGGATGGCAAGTACGATAAAGTAGAACTTGTTTATAGTCAATTTAAAAATGCAGCTACGCAAGAGTTTATTTGTGAAGGACATTTACCCATTCCTAAAATTGAAAATGAAGGAGAGGTTGTAAAAAGTGACTTCATTTTTGAACCTTCCAAAGAAGTATTGATTGAAGAGTTGATGCCGAAGATTTTAAACACACAAGTTTTTAAAGCTGTGCTAGATGTAAATGCTTCCGAACATGGAGCTCGAATGACCGCCATGGACAAAGCCACAGAAAATGCGGAAGAACTTCTTAAAGACTTGAAGTTAACCTACAACCGAGCACGTCAAGCGGCCATTACCACCGAGCTTACGGAGATTGTAAGTGGAGCAGCGGCGCTAGAAGGATAGTGAAACAAATAAAAAAAAGTAAAGCCCGCAATCCAAATGGAATGCGGGCTTTTTTACTAGATTTTAATCTTATAAACTATTTGATTTGTTTCGATAAGTTCTCTGCTTGATCCTTACCCCACCGAGGCATAAAGTTATTATTTTCCGCACGTGCTTCCTGTGCAAAAAGTGCCAAAGCCTTTTCCGAAAGCTCTTTAGCTTTTACTTTATCGCCTCCAAACGCTTCGGGCGTATAAAATAAAGTTTGAGCTTTTAAAATATAAGGTCTTGGGTTATTTTGGTTTAAGGTCATGGCTTTCTCTAAATGTTGGGCATTCAAGGGTGAAAACTTTGCGCCTAAGGCCATTGGGTTTTCCATCATTCTTGCACTATACATCATAGCTAATAGCGTGTGCACTTCTGATTGAGCCGCAGGGTCTTTAATTACCGACTCCATTTCTAACAAGCCTTCCACACTCGGCGTTAGCTCAGCAAGTTCACCAGCCGCAGCAGCTTTGTCTTTGGCTTCAAAAGCTCTAAACGTTTTTATAAAAGTGGCATAATAGTGAGGTGTCCATTCATTTTTTTCGTTGGCGGCTATTCGCGTAAATTGATTGGCAGCTGCAGCATAGGCATCGGCCGACTTAGCTTGCTCCATTTTTTTTAAGGTGCCTGCCATGGCATTTTGAAATTTACTTTTGTCCTGCGCAAAGGCTCCGAAAAATAAGAATAAAATAAGGGCAGTTGATAATACGTTTTTCATGATGGTTAAATTTACAAATTATAATTGAATTAGGATTATAGATTATTGTTAATGGCCTCTTGGCTTCGATCAATTCCCCAACTCATGAAGGTGCCTAAGAAAATAAATTGTCGAGCCGGCGGTGTGATTTCCTTGCGAGAAAATAAACCATCACTATTCAAATCTTGCTGAGCATAATTGTAGCCATATACTTGTTTAAAATTAAATGGATTGTTGACGCTCAAAACAAAAACTGAGAATATTTTCTTTCGAATGGTTCTGATGTAGTTTAAAGAAAAACCTACCGTGTGATAGTCAATCGTTCGTCCGTTCATAAACTCCGCTTCATTAGGATTATTATAAGGTCGGCCACTAGAATAGGTATAAGTTCCATTGATTCCAAAGCTTTTCTTTGTCCAAAATTTCTTAAAGACGAGAGAGGCCACATGATTAGCTACGAAGCTTGGTTGCACGGTAGTAGGGTAATTTAAAAAATCTCGTTTTGAGTCGATAAATGAATAAGAGAGCCAATAGTCAATCCCTTTTAAAGTGGTTTTGTCGCGATAAAATAACTCTAAACCCCGCGCATAGCCTGACCCGCTACTCAAGGGGCCCGAGTTAGGAATGTTAGTCTTAATTAAATTTTTATACTCTTTGTTATAGGCTTCTATTCTGAGGAGGCGTCCTTTTTTTTGATATAAATAATTTAAAATATAATGGTCGGCTCGCTGAAAATCTAAATCAATAGTCGGTGTGTAAAATTGATTCGTAAGTGTGTTTTGAGAAAGCGCATTGAAGTTAGGATTCTGATAAAAAATACCATAAGCGGCCGAAAATTGACCGGCTTTACTCACTTTATAAGCCGCACTTAGCCTAGGTGCTAGATTGAGTTTGCCCAGTCGCCCTGAGTGTTCGGCCCGTAGACCAACTTTACAAGCCAGGCTATTCGTAATGTAAATGTCAGCTTCGGTGAACAAAGATTTGTAGTGGTCTTGCTCTTGATTTTTTGTGTTCACGATATTTGGGATAGTGACCGTTTGTTCATCGTTTTGATAAATATATTCCACTCCAAAACGGATTACATTTTCTTTGGGAAGGTAGCGTTGTAAAACTACTTTTCCTGTGGTAAAAAAGTTTTCACCTAAAATGTTTCTCTGTCGCTGGGCTAAGAAATTGGCATCATTGACCAGTTCATTATCTTGGGTCAGCACGCGTGTTTTTATATCGTCCGTATTGGCACTAATGTTTGCGCCTAGGTTGAGTTTCCATTTAGTGTTCAAAAATTCCTGATAGGAAAGATTGGCGTACATATTATTGTTCGTGAGGCTAAATTCATCTTTGTATCGCTTGCTTTCTTCGTCATAATCAAGACTCGTTACATTGTCGCGCCGGATGATATTTTGAGTGTTGTTCCAGTAGCCATAAAATTTTATCATGCCTGTTTTACTAGTTTTAGCTCTGTAGTTTACATCTATTTGGTGAGCCAAGGGTGCACGAATAAATTCTATGTTTTGAGGAATGACTTTAAAGTAGGTGCCAAGATTGGTGAAATTATAATTAATCCCGTAGGAGCTTTTTTTATTCTTCGTCAAATGTTGATACCCGCCCCCCAAACCAACGGATGATAAACTAAGATTAGCCGAAGATTTTTCGGGTAAATCAATCGTAGATAATATTAAAGCAGAAGATAAAGCCTGACCATACAAAGCGGAATAGCCACCAGCACTAAAAATGGTGCCTTTAAAAATGAAGGGGCTAAACCTTCCACGAGAACCGAGGTCAGGAATTCCAGTATTAAATGCGTTTCGAACACGTGTGCCATCAATATAGGTTTGTGTTTCGCTGCCAAGTCCTCCTCTCACAAAAAGCCCTTCTCGCTCGTTGGTTTGCTGTGTTCCGGGCAGCGTTTTCAGCGCACCCACCACATCGCCATCGCTTCCGGCTGTGGTTACCATATCTAAAGATGAAAGTGAAGTGCCTTGTTTTTCATCGCTGGCTTCAAAAGCGCCGGCGGTAATGCGCACGGCTTTTAGCTTACTTATTTTTTCTTTCAGGGTCACGTTTTTAGTGATATTACTAGATCCGATTTCTATTTCAAACTCTTGTTTTACGAAACCAATCATGCTCACTTTTAATTTTTGCTTGCCTTTTTCGCTGCAGCTAAAAGAGTACTGACCTTCAGAATTAGAGGAGCCTCCATCGTACGAATTTATTATGCCAATATTCACTCCTGGTATAGGTTGTCCTTTTTTGTCAGTGATCGTTCCTGAAATTTTTATTTGAGCAAAGCTTGAAAAACTCAAAAACAAGAAGGCGAATAATACACAGTTTTTCATAACTTTTGAACGTCTTAGATGTTGGATTCTGACTACAATAATAATATTCTTTGAGCTGCCAATTAAAAATGTTTTTATTAGCTAGTGCAATGGTTGTAATTATGCAGTATGAAAAATCTTGTTTTTTTAGCTAGTCTTCTTGTTATTTTTTCTTCTTGCCAGCATAATAGAAAAGCAGATTTGCTAATTTGGAACGCCAAAGTGATGACCGTAGATAGTCAAATGACCCAGGCACAAGCGTTCTTAGTGAAAGACGGAAGGTTTGTTGCCATCGGTACCAATGAAGAAATAAAAAAGCAAGCAGCGAACAAAACGATAGATGCTAAAGGGCAGTTCGTTTATCCTGGCTTGATTGATGCTCATTGTCACTTTACGGGCTATGCTATGGATAGCTATAAACTAGATTTGTTCGGTACGAAAAGCTTTGATGAAATTATAAATAAGGTAAATGAGTATGGAAAATCTTCAAAGCGAGAATGGATTGAAGGTAGAGGGTGGGATCAAAATGACTGGCCTAACAAAGAGTTTCCTACCAAAGAAAAGCTAGATGAACTTTTTCCGGATAAACCTGTCTTTTTATTGAGAATAGATGGGCACGCCGCTTTGTGCAATCAAACGGCATTGAATATTGCCAAAATTACCTGTGACTATACCGTAGACGGCGGAGAAAATATTTTAAAAAATGGAAACTGCACAGGTATTTTGATTGATAATGCTATAGAAGAAGTTCGGCAGCACATTCCGAAATTAAAGGCGGAGGAGGCGATTGCTTATTTCAAAAAAATGGAAGAAGAATGTTTTATGAATGGACTAACTTCAGTAGTAGATTGCGGAGTGTATGATTATGTGATCGACTGGGTAAAAAAAGCTTATACCGATAATTTGAAAATAAGAAGTTCTTATATGCTCAGTGACACCAAAGAAAATTTTGCTCGTTTTTTAAATGATAAGCCAAAACAAACGGAACGTTTCAATGTATTCGGGTTTAAGTTTTACACGGATGGAGCGCTAGGATCTAGAGGGGCTTTTTTATTAAATGATTATTCTGATCGGCACAATCACAGAGGTTTTTTATTAAAGTCTGCTGATAGTCTGAAACTGGCTGCTGAGCAAATAATTAATTCAGAGTATCAAATGTGTGCGCACGCAATTGGTGACGGTGCTGTGCGCACTATTCTAGAAATTTATGCTGATGTTTTAAAGAAAAAAAATGATAAGCGTTGGCGAGTAGAACATGCTCAAGTAGTAGATGAAAACGATTTTCATTATTTTAAAGATTATAGTATTGTGCCGAGCGTGCAGCCTACTCATGCCACGAGTGATATGTATTGGGCGGATGAGCGATTGGGTGAAGAGCGATTGCAAAATGCCTACGCCTATCAGCAATTACTCGCACAAAATGCTTGGATTCCGTTGGGGACAGATTTCCCCGTGGAATATATTAATCCTTTGTACACCTTTTGCTCAGCCGTTTTTCGGCAGGATGCCAAGCAATTTCCTGAAGGAGGTTTTCAAGCTGAAAACGCTTTGAGTCGCGAAGAGGCATTAAAAGGAATGACCATTTGGGCAGCAAAATCAACCTTTGAAGAAAACGAAAAAGGAAGCATCGAAGTAGGGAAGTATGCTGATTTTATTTTTACTGATGTTGACTTTATGAACGATGACTTTATAAAAATAAGGGAAGGAAAAGTTAATAAAACTTTTGTAGGTGGCGAAGAAGTTTTTTCTGTTGAATAATGCTTTACTTTTATTAATATGAAACAATTGGTAATAATCATGCTAGCATTGTTTTTTTCTATCAAAGCTTCTGCCCAAAACGAACGGGCTGATAAAAAATTCGTGAGCTCGATAGTCAAAGATTTGAAGAATAATCGTTTAGAAAAGATAGTTGACCGGTTCGTGGATAGTGCTTTTATTGATAAATTGGTGGATCAAATGCTTCTTGAAAATCCTAAGTATGTCAAGAATTTTGATAAAGAGAAAATTGAAATGGAAAGAGCGAAAGCTAAAAAGGATTTGAGAAAATCTGTGGAGGGAGCCTACAGAAAATTGTCAGTTTTGAGCAAGAACAATATGCGAGAGGTGAAGTTGAAAAGTATTGAGATAAAAAAAAGAAAGCAAAGTCCGATTTCTTCTTTTAGAGCGATTATAAATGTAGTGGCGGATACTACTAAGGTGAGTTTGAGGATTGATGAATTGACTTATGATAAACAAGCAAAGAAGTATCTATTGCTAAGTAATAAAATAAGAATGCAAACTAAAAACGCTGACTATTATCGTCAATTGTTTAATAAAGAAGCTGCAATGATGGCGGCCGAGGAAGCAACGGAAGTAGAAATAAAAGAAGCGGCCGATGCCGTATCAATAGCCGTGGAAGAGATGGATCAAGAGATAGAAGAAGTTTTAATTGAACCCTTCCCTGATGACGAAACGTATAAGCAGGATGA
>CAZTCQ010000086.1:8080-10702 GCA_964612525.1 uncultured Chitinophagaceae bacterium
CATAAAAAAATCGTCACGCTCAGTGCGTGACGATTTAAGTTTTCTAAAAAAATATGCTATATTAGTTTACAACACGCACATCCACGGCGCTGGGCCCTTTCTGTGTGTCTTCTGTTTCAAAGCTTACTTTGTCTCCTTCACGAATTGTTTCGTTTAGACCATTTGCGTGAACAAACACGTCTTTACTTCCGTCTTCAGGAGTGATGAATCCAAAACCTTTGGCTTCATTGAAAAATTTAACTGTACCGTTACTCATTGTATATAATAATTAATAAGCCACAAAAATAGTCTTATTATCGAGTCCTACTAGTTTTTTTGACGTTATTATTATGATAAAATAAAATTATTTCTTTTTGTAATTCTTCTCGTATAGGGCAATCCAGCTTTCCATGCTCATTTTACTGATGAGTTCTCCGATTAAACCAAAAGGGATTTCCTCTATTTTTTTGAAACGAATGCAGCTTTTGCCCATATCAAGCTTACGATCGCAATGTTTTGGATATTCTTTGACAAACCAGTTCATCAGGCTCTCATCCGCATATAAGCCCATGTGATACAAAGCCACAAAGTTTTTCTGCGAAGCGAAGCTAATAAAGGGCAGGGGCGTATCTGCCTTGCAATGATAACCCTCAGGATAGGCTGAAAGCGGCACCACATAGGCGGGCATTCCGTAACCGATACACTCCTTAAATCCTTTGGGGAGATTCTTTTTTATAACCGTTCTTAGCTTTTTTATAGCTTTTTTGCGCTCCTCTGGGATTTGTTCCATGTATTCCTTTACTGTATCGGCTTTATATTGCATTCGGCTAAAATATTGATAACAACAATTTTGAGCAATAAAAGGGCTTTTTTTTATTAAAATTGCTACTTTTGCACTCCTTATATCGGTTGGTATGAACTGGAAGCGTGAATTTGAAATAGCCTACGTAGGCTTAAAACAGGGTGAGCACCATTTCAACTATTCGATTGAAGACAGTTTCTTTGATAATTTTGCCAATCCTGGTTTTGAAAAATCAGATTTAGAAGTAAAAATGAGTTTGGATAAAAAGCCTAGTACTTTTTTACTTCATTTTGATATTCATGGCGAAGCGATTACACCTTGTGATCGTTGCGGTGATAATTTTAAAATGACCATTTGGGATGAATTTGACCATGTGGTTAAGATCGTAGACGATTCAGACGTGAGTATCAGAAATGAGGAAGACCCCGAAGTCTCCTACATTTCTAAATCGGATAGCCTCTTGGATGTAAGTAAATTAATTTATGAGTTTATCGTATTTAGTTTGCCGATTCAAAAAACCCACGGAACGAATGAACAAGGAGAAAGCAATTGTAATCAAGAAGTAATAAATAGATTAAGCAAACAAGCACCGCACACGACTAACAAAATGTGGGATGCACTGAAGAAAAAAATAAAAAACGAAAATAACTAATTATGGCACATCCTAAGAGAAGACAATCAAGTCAGCGTCAAGCAAAACGTCGTACTCATTACACAGCAAATTTACCAACACTCAGTGTTGACAAAACGTCTGGAGAAGTTCATCAGCGTCACCGTGCGCATTGGGTTGAGAACAAACTCATGTACAAAGGACGCGTAGTGATGGAAAAAGAAGTTGAGGTAGAAGAGGACGATTCGGACGATACGACTGACGCTTAAATTTCATATACTGAATCGCAATGCGTATTGGATATGACATGATGGGTGGAGACAACGCACCTCAGGCTAACCTGAGTGCTGCGACTGAGTTTGCCCAAAACAATCCTGACGTACAGCTTTATTTATTTTTTGATGCCGCTCAACCAATTGATGGTTTGGACGGCATTGTTAATTCTGTACCCGTGCCATGTGATGGTGTGGTGGGTATGGATGATCATCCGACCAAGGCCATGCGCGAAAAACAGAAGGCAACTATTCCGGTTGGTTTTCATTTTTTAGCTGAAGGAAAAGTAGATGCATTTATCAGTACCGGTAATACGGGTATGATGATGGTAGGCGCTATGATGATGATCAAACCTGTGGATGGTGTGCTGAGACCAGCCATTCCTACCATGGTTCCTAAATTAAATGGCGGCTTAGGTTTGATAGCCGATGTAGGTTTAAACGCAGATTGTAAGGCGGAGCATTTGCGACAGTTTGCAATTTTAGCCGCTGAGTATGCACGCTTGGCTCAAGATAATGAAAATCCTTCAGTTGGCTTAATCAATATGGGAGAGGAAGAAGGAAAAGGAAATTTATTAGCCAAAGAAGCTTTTACTTTATTAAAAGAAGAGTCTAAAATTAATTTCGTGGGTAATATTGAAGGTCGTGATATTTTTTATGACAAAGCCGACGTGATGATTTGCGATGGGTATACAGGAAATATTGTCTTAAAACTTTCGGAAAGTATTTACGATATTTTAGCAGTAGACCAAGGCGTTAAAAATAATTTTGTTGAGCGTCTAAATTTTGAAAACTATGGTGGCACTCCTGTCCTAGGAGTACGCAAACCGGTTATTGTAGGTCATGGTGTTTCCAAAGCTCCCGCTATGTTGCACATGATGAACATGGCCAAACGTATGATAGAAACTGATTTCTGTGGTACGATTGCTAAGCAGTTTGCTTAGAATTTAATTTTAACG
>CAZTCQ010000087.1:0-10352 GCA_964612525.1 uncultured Chitinophagaceae bacterium
AAATGATTTCTTTCTCTGAAGACTTTGTGAAGTTGATTGAGTAGGTTTTAGTAGTGAGTATTTAGTAGTTAGACTTTTATTGTAAATTGCAATGGGTGAAATACTTTTTTCTATTTACTGCCATTTTATTAGCTCTTGGTTCTTGCAATCATGATGAAGAATTTAAAACATCCAGCAAACTAAAACAACTTCGCGATAGCATTTCAGAAGACTCATATCGCTACAATCAAGTAAAAATACAGGACGTTCTTGAAAACATTTTAACTCGGCAAGATGATCCATTTGCTGAGAGAAAAACAATTTACGATAGTTTTTACACCCCCTTGTTCTATAAACTGAATCTAAAAACAGTAAAAGAGTATTCAAAAAACAAGAATTTAGAAGTTTATCAATTTAGATATTGGCGAGCGTTTAATCCAGAATATTGCCTCTTTACGATAATTCATGATTCCATGCAAACGAAATTATTTACACATGTTATTTGGCCTCACAAAAAATGCAGAAAAATTATTAATAAACCAATGCATAGAATACTTGATGATTCATGTATAATAATTACCAAAAATAAAGAGACCCTAGTTGATGACGATCATTGGTATGAGTTCTTAGATCTTATTGATGACAATGAATTCTGGAGTTTAAGAAAAAAAGACAATAGACTAGGTTTAGATGGCTCAGGCTGGACTATTGAGGGACTAAGAAGTGACTTTAGTCGTGGTAATAATTATCAAAATTATCATTTAATTGAAAGATGGACTCCTAAAAAAGAACATGGTGCAAGAAAAATTGGTGAATACCTAATTAAACTTTCAGGTGAAAACATAGGAAAAGTATATTAAAACATACCAATAATTGGTATATTTATAATATGGCAAAGAATACATCTATCCTTCTAACACCTTACTACGAAAAATTAATAGCTAAAGGCGTAAAAAGCGGCGAGTACAGCTCTGCTAGTGAAGTGGTGCGCGAAGCATTACGTATATGGGCGAAACAAGACAAAAAGAGAACAGAGCTAGATGACGCCTTGGAAGCGGGTGAAAAAAGTGGCTATATTGAAAATTTTAGCTTTGATACGTTCATTGAAGAAATGAAATCAAAGAGCTAATGCCAGCATATCACCTTAGCCATTTGGCAAAAAAAGACTTGCAAAACATTTGGGATTATACTACTCAAAAATGGTCAGAGAGTCAAGCTGAACAGTACATTTTACAACTAAAATCCGCCTTATCTCAGATTTGTCTGCAACCTAACTTAGCACGACACTACCAAACCAAAAAAGGAATTGACTATTTAAGATTTCAGATTAATTCTCATTTCATATTTTTCAGGATAGAAAATGAAATGCTTTACATAACTAGGATTCTAAATCAAAGAATGAACATAGAAGAACATTTATAAATGAAACTAAACCACATATACAAAACGTCTTGCCTTAAAGGACTAAAAAAACTAGAGGACCAATCTGTAGATTTAATATTTACAGATCCGCCTTATTATCAGTACCGTGCGCAAAACGTAAAGGGGTTAAAAAATCACAAGGACGTAGTTACTGAATTTGAGTTTGATGAATACAATTCTGAGGAAGAGTATTTGCAATTCTTAGACAATGTTCTTGCAGAGTGTTACCGAGTTTGTAAAGACGGTGGGAGCGGCTACCTGTGGTGTGGTGATGATTTTGTTTCTTACATCAATCGTATAGTAGAGAAAGTTGGATTTAAATTTCGCAAGGTGATTCATTGGCATAAAACGAATCCTTTTCCTGCAATTCATACCCGTAAAATGTATGCGAACAGTATGGAAATGATGGTACATTTTTCTAAGGGCTCACCCAAAACCTGGAATCACAAACCGGTGAATGAAATGCATAACTTTATTCAAACGCCCATTTGCATGGGTAAAGAGCGCAAGAAACATAAAACGCAAAAACCTTTGAAGGTATGTATCCCTTATATTGAAATAAGTAGTAATGAAGGCGAGATAGTTTTAGATCCATTTATGGGCAGTGGCACCACGGCTATTGCTTGTCTTAAAACCAATCGTAAATACATTGGCTATGAAATCAACCCTGAATATCATGAAATAATTGAGGAACGCATATCTGAGCTAGTACACGACTCTCCCTCGCTGGCGGGGGATAAAGGGGGTGGAAATAGCCAAGAACCTTTTGCAATAAATAATTACCATTACAACAAAGCTCTTTTACCCTTAGCGAACAAACTTAGAAAAAATGCAACCAAAGCAGAAGCCGCAGCATGGAAATATATCTTCTCTAAAAAACAAATGCTTGGCAATCAGTTTCGAAGGCAACGCCCCATTGCTAATTATATAGCAGATTTTGTTTGTCTTCCATTAGGCTTAATAATAGAAATTGACGGCGCAACCCATGATGGGGCAAAAGCTAAAGAAGATAAAAAAAGAGATAAAGAATTAAAAAATCTTGGGTTTACAACGCTACGATTTAATGATGAAGATATTCTAGAACACATGAATGGCGTAAAGAATGGCATTGAGGATTGGATTAATAATAATAAGTAATTTCTTGTTACCTTAAAAAACTTAGTAAATAAAAAATTCATTTACTATTTCCACCTCCCTACCCTCCGCCAGCGGAGGACAGCGCATGTACTAATCTAATTTAAACTCCTGCATTCGAATTCTATAATCATGAAGTAGTTGGAAGGGTACAGAAATACTGACCGTATTCCAAGTATCCTGACCCATTTTATTAAAAGCTTGCGTAAGTATACAGTAATAAATTTTATCGTTTAAGCGCAATCCTACTTTCAAACTATTTGCTTCTTGCGATAATAATCTTTCAATCGCATCTTTTTCAACTAAGGGAAAAAGCTCTTGGAGACAAAAAGCGCTCAATGCCTTTTTATCAATCCAAAACATTCGTTTCGGAAAAAAATAGGCTAAACGCTCGGCATTACTTTTATGAATCCACCCTTTTGTATCAGGATACTTACTATAAATTTCTAACAGCAAATCATTGTAGTCATGCTCTCTAAATTTTTCTGAAACGGAGTACTTTCTACCATCAGCAAATGAAATACTTAAGTCAATATCCTGACGTTGCAATATCATGTGCTCATCAGTGCTTTCATTGTAACGCTCAATATTTGAAACTGAAAAAGGTGCTCTTTTATAAAAAACATCAGCGCTCAAAGCAGAAATACCTTCCTGCTTTAAACTTTTACCAAAGTGATGTTCTTCATTCATAAAATTCTAAAGCTCTATTTGATTGGCTAATAGATTATCAAATTCATCGCGCTTACGAATTAGTTGACCTTTTCCTTCAGAAACTAAAACCTCCGCTGGCAATAATCTAGAATTAAAACGGCTTGCCATTTCAAAAGCATAAGCTCCTGCATTTCTAAAAACAAGATAATCACCTTCGTCTATCTCCGCTATAACTCTATCCCAAGCAAAAGTATCCGTCTCGCATAAATTACCTACAACAGTATAAATACGCTTGGTCCCTTTGGGGCGAGAAATATTTTCAATCTTATGATACGAATCATAAAACATGGGACGTATCAAATGATTAAAACCAGAATTTACACCTGCAAAAACAGTTGCCGGTGTTTGTTTAATAACATTCGTCTGCACAATAAAGTGCCCGCATTCACTCACAATAAATTTGCCGGGTTCAAACCAAATTTCTATTTCCTTGCCTTTTTCTTTTTGCCATTCGTGTACTCGTATTTTCAGCGAATTAGCCAATTCTACTACATCGGTTTCCAATTCGTCATCTCGGTATGGTACTTTAAACCCACTACCCAAATCCAGATACTCAATGTTTGGAAAATGTTCTGCGGCTTCAAGCATCACTTCCAAGCCGCGCATAAAAACACCTACATCCTTAATCTCGCTACCCGTATGCATGTGCAAGCCTTCCACTTTGATATTCGTAGTTTTTACCACACGCTCTATATGACGCATTTGATGAATAGAAATCCCAAATTTAGAATCGATATGACCCGTAGATATTTTATAATTTCCTCCCGCCATAATATGCGGATTCAATCGAATCATAACTGGATAAGAGTCTCCAAATTCATTACCAAACTGCTCCAGGATAGAAATATTATCAATATTAATATGCACACCCAGCTCCTTAGCTTCTCGTATTTCTTCAAAGGCAACACAATTTGGCGTAAACAAAATATGAGTGGGTTCAAATCCAGCTTTGAGACCAAGTTTGACTTCATTAATACTAACCGTATCTAGACCGATGCCGCTTTGCGCTACAATTTTTAAAATATTGATATTAGATAATGACTTACACGCATAAAAAAAGCGTGCGTTCATGTTTTTAAAAGCTCCTTGCAATTTAGATACCTTCTCTTCTATTTTTTCTTTTTCATAAACATAGAGCGGCGTACCAAATTCTTCCGCTAATTTGCACAGCGTATTATCTTGTATCATGAACCAAAGATATGCATTGCGCAGAATCGCAATCATTTTTTAAGGCTATCTTTAGGGCGTAATGAAAAATTTCATACTCGTTTTTATCGGAGGTGGATTAGGAAGCGGATTACGCTATTTACTTTCTTTAGCTTTTCTTTCGAAAAAAACCGATTTCCCTTTTCATACTTTCATTGCCAATATTATCGGCAGCTTATTAATCGGAATTTTATTGGCCCTTTTTATAAAAAATCAAGAGTGGGAACAGCAATACAAATTATTAGCCGCCGTCGGTTTCTGTGGTGGATTTACTACAATGTCATCCTTTAGTGCTGAAAATCTACAACTCCTGAAAGAAGGTAATTACAGCATGTTTGCTATTTATCTTGTATTGACAATAGCGCTTTGCTTAATCTGCACTTTTTTAGGCTTTCAGCTTATAAAATCCTAGATGAAAAAAACCGTCCCAAGAATGAGACGGATTTTTCTTGTGTAATTAAACACAACCCCTATTTATGAAAAAACTATACACTATATAGACGCCGTATTCTGCTGAATATTACGTCACCCTATTGGATTTACATTTTCTTTAACAGCTATGCTCGTAAAACCCTATAAAATAAGGATTTAGTTAAATTAAAACGAAATACGGTTGATTGATTTAGAATTAAAATATCTTTGTAATGATGAAAAATTTACTCCCATTGGTGTTTCTTTTCGTGTTGTTCGCTTCTTGTTCCGAAAAGAAAGGATATAACATTATAGGTAACGTTAAGAATAAAAAAGATGGTAAAATATTTTTAGTAAATCTGCATTCTGAAAAGCAGGATACTCTAAATATCTCGGACGGTAAATTTAGTGCTAACGGCACAGCTGATGAACCTACACCATTCTTAATTTACTCAACGGATGTATTACCTGCTCAAACAATATTTTTTGTTCATAAAGGAACTACCAAAATTGACTTTACAGCGAATGAACCTTCAACCGTTAAAATCAAAGGCTCTAAGACTCAAGAAGAGTACGATGCATTCACAGAAAAGACAAAACCATTATTAGCAAAATTTGATTCTGTACAAGAAATGGCAATGGCTGGTAAGTTAGGACAAGGCGAAGTACAACAAGTAGCCATGACCATACAGAAACAATATGAAGCCGCGAATCTTGATTTTATAAAACAAAATCCTGGAAGCTATGTTTCTTCTTTATTGGCTTATGAATATTTCAGACAAAAAGCACAACTCAGCGTAAAGGAAAAAAGAGAATTCTTGGCACTGTTAGACCCTAAGATTCAAGGGAGTCATTATGGTAAAAAAATGTTGGAGCTGATAAATGCCGATGCTGTTACAGATGTTGGCAAAGGAGCGCCAGACTTTACCTTACCCGATGATAATGATAATAAAATCAGCTTAAGTTCTCTGCGAGGTCAATATGTTTTGATTGATTTCTGGGCCAGTTGGTGTCAACCTTGTCGGGCAGAAAATCCGAACGTAGTAGCAGCCTACAATAAATTTAAATCAAGAAACTTTACAATTCTTGGTGTTTCGCTTGACGAAAATAAAAAACAATGGCTGGCGGCTATTCAAAAAGACAACCTAAAATGGAAACATGTTTCTGACCTAAGTGGTTGGAATAGTAGTGTGGTTGGTCTTTATAATATTAAATCCATTCCATCCAATATTTTAATTGATCCTAATGGCAACATTGTAGCAAAAGATTTGCGCGGTGCAGATTTAGAAAACCAACTAAGCAACCTGCTTAAATAATAATTATGAAAAATTTTACGCTCTTACTTTTATTGACTGTAAGTTTTTGCGCCACAGCGCAAAACATCACTATACATACTGACATGAGTATGTTGAACAAACAGAAAAAACCTAGCACACATAATTTTGAAAAATATCTTATCCAAAATTTAAAAACATATAAGATAGACACTTTGTTGGTAAAAAACGGATCGTTTTCTATCCCAAATAATACTACAACCATCACTCCATTTGCAGTAGCGAGAATGCAACCAAGACAAGCTCTTATATTTTTTGTAGAGCCTAAAAAAGATTTTTCATTGACTCTATTCGAACCTTCATTCGTAATTAAATCTTCTAAAGGAAGTCAGTCTCAAAATGACTACCTCGCTTTCATGAAAAAACAGGGAGCGATACAACAAGAAAGCCAAGCGGCTCAAGGAACCATGGCGCAAGTGACCAATAAAGATAGCTTACGAAATAGGGTGAAATATCTGCAAATGCAAATGAATGCTCAGTTCATAGAGTTTATTAATGAACAAAAAGATAATAATATGGGAGCGTATATGGTTTTTGATGTAGCCAATAAAAATCAACGCATATCCGCTAATGACCTCAGTAACCTATTCGGAAAACTAAGTGAGAAAGGAAAGAATACCTTTTATGGAAAACAGGTTAGTCAACGCGTGGTGAAATTAACTTCAATGAATGTCGGCAGTACAGCTCCTGACTTTACACTGAAAGATTCCAAAGGAAAAAAACATACATTGAAAAGCTTACGAGGAAAATATGTTCTATTGGATTTCTGGGCGAGTTGGTGCGGACCTTGCGTGCGCGAAATACCGCATTTGAAAAAGGCCTATAAAGAATATCATGATAAAGGATTTGAAATTATGAGTGTTTCAATAGATCGAAAAAAGGGTCAATGGCTCAAAGCCGTAGATAAATATAAAATGCCTTGGGTCAGTGTAATTGATCACGAAAAAGTTTCAGACAAAATCACGCAGCGTTTATACCATGTCCCAACGATTCCGCGCACTGTCTTACTGGACAAAAATGGCGTAGTGGTTGGCAAGGATTTCAGAGGTGCCGCTCTTGAAAATAAATTGCAAGAACTATTTAAGAAGTAATTATTTAAATGTAATCAACATTTGTTTTTCAGCTGATTGACGTTTCACTCGAATCATTAAGCGGCTTCCTTTTTTATACTTAGCTAATTCTCGCACATAATCATTTACATCTCTTATATCATAATCGCCCATTCGAACTAAGACATCGCCCGGCGCTACGCTGGACATTGCTGCAGGACTTGATTCTTTCACCTGGCCAATCAGCAAGCCTTTACCACTAAAAGCATAATCGGGTGTTATGCCCATTGAAACGGTAAAGTTGAGTTTTTTTGTATCCGGCAATTCTTTGGTTTTAGTGAAGGTGAATGTTGGCATATTATCCATTTGTGTGACAATCTCTCCGACACTATTTACCACCATGGCCACACCTGCTTTATTTATTCTTGTATTATTGAGTTTCCCTTTGGTGAAAATATTCAAAACCGGAATACCCATATCATAAAAATAACGATGGTTCTCTTCTCCTATTTCTCCAGAAACTAACTCTCGCAATAAAAAATTCTTGGTAAAAGTACTTTTCACTTTTTGCCAGTCCGGTGAAGTGCCTGTTCCACTTACGAACAATTGGTTCTTTCTATCAATCAATCCAATATCATCAATATGAATGACTGCACTTGTATTCTCTTTAGTAAGCCGCAATTTTTTGACAAAACTTTCAGCACCTTTCCAATTGTCATTTGTACCTGAAAGACCTACAAGGATATAATTATATTTTTTAAGTCTTGCCTTATTAATCGTTTCGGCTACACCCAGCAAGGCAGCCAACCCAGCTATATTGCTTCGCTTGCCTTGCAAATCATCAATTCGGGCCGTGATTACAATATTCTGTGCACTTTGATTTTGCCAATAACCAATGACGTTATGCCCTTCGGATCGACGACTCGTTTTTGAGAAATCATAATCTACGTGAACCCACTCTTTTCCTTTAGCTTGTTGCACTAAATATTTTTTGTACGCCGCATGATTTAAAATAAATACAGGCTTGGTAAGTGCTTTTCTTTTTTCGTTAAAACTATTTGTAAAGTCGCTACTAGCTCCGTCGTTATTAAGAAACATAACAGCCTCTGCACCCTGTTCAATCGCTTTAGCCGCTTTTCTATACATTTTCTCTAAACCATTGCCATGCTTATTATTTAGCTCTACACCCACATCAGTGAATTTTATGAACCATAAATTATCTGCTTCTGGCATTCCTGGCAACGCTTGCGCATAAAACTTTCCTGTTCCACTAAAAGGGGGTACAATAATATCATCGCCTACTTCCAATTTTTGATTGAAAATCTTTATGTAAGAATCTGTACTAAGATTGTTTTTCTTATTAATTCCGAAACGATGAACGTAATTGCCCAAATACGGTTTGTAGAGTAGAGCTCGGAATTGCTCAGACATATAATTCGTAATTTTTACTTCTGATGTACTTCCAGAATAAATCGGTGTGTTCCCATAATTACGTAGTTGCTGAATGTGCTGATCTAAAATCGAAGGTGCTTCCTTCGTTCCGAAAATATTTTTGACCTTATCTAAATTCAACTGCGCCTTGGACAAAGTAAAACACAGTAAAAACGACGTAATAAGTAGAATCCCTTTCTGAATCACAAGCAATTATTTGGGAAACAAATGTAGCACTTACAAGCTATCCTAAATCATATTCAATTGTTAGAAATGAATCAAAAAAAATTGCAATTACGATGTACGAAGTACTGCCTATGGCAATTACATTTGTGACATGAAACAAACACCTTTTAACGATATACATGAATCGCTTGGCGCGAAGATGGCCGAATTTGCTGGATATAATATGCCCATTTCATATAGCGGTATAAAAGATGAACATGAAGCTGTGCGCACAGGTGTTGGAATGTTTGATGTTAGCCATATGGGTGAGTTTATACTTAAGGGCGAAAATGCGTTAGATTTAATACAACGAGTGACATCCAATGATGCTGCTAAATTGACCAACGGCAAAGCACAATATTCTTGTTTGCCTAATGGTTCCGGCGGTATTGTAGATGACTTATTGGTTTATTGCATCGAGCAAAATAAGGTTTACATGCTTGTAGTAAACGCGAGTAATATTGAAAAGGATTGGAATTGGATTCAAAAGCACAATACCCAAAATGTAGAAATGCATAACACCTCTGACAAAACGGCTTTGTTAGCTGTTCAGGGTCCAAAGGCCGCTGAAACCATTCAGAAGTTAACAGATATGGATATTGTTGGATTAGATTATTATACGTTCGCCAAAGGAACTTTTTGTGGAGTAGATAATGTTTTGATTTCAGCAACGGGTTATACAGGAAGTGGTGGTGTAGAAATATATTTCGAAAATGAAAATGCCGATCATAAAAAAGTATGGGACTCAATAATGGAAGCCGGTGAGGAATTTGAAATCAAGCCAGCCGGATTAGCCGCAAGAGATACTCTCCGTTTAGAAATGGGATTTGCACTTTATGGTAATGATATTGATGATACAACGAATCCGATAGAAGCAGGTTTAGGTTGGATTACTAAATTCACTAAAGATTTTACGGATAAAGAGCTACTAGAAAAAGTAAAAGCTGAAAAGCCAAGTCGACGCTTAGTTGGTTTTGAAATGATTGACCGTGGCATTCCTCGTCAACACTATAAAATAAACGATGCCGAAGGCAATGAAATTGGTGAGGTAACCAGTGGGACTCAAGGGCCAAGTGTGGGTAAAGCAATAGGAATGGGTTACGTAAAACGTGAACATGCCAAAAGTGGAACTGAAGTATTTATTGCAGTACGCGATAAACAACTTAAGGCGGTTACCGTTAAGGTTCCTTTTTATAAAGAAGGGTAATTAAGGGAAAATTGATAATGGCTCGCAAATTTGTGGGCTATTTTTTTACATTTTATGTAACTACTAACCCTCTGCTATCAAGGCTTATAAGCTATCCGTTTGTAACGGTTACGAACGACTAATATCATTGAAAAACAAAGAGTTACTGCATTTTAAGTAAATACATTAAATTTACTATTGCGTATATTCAGATGTTGTTTAGCAATTAAGACTGCAACGGGATCTATTCAGCGTAAAAATCGA
>CAZTCQ010000088.1:0-7118 GCA_964612525.1 uncultured Chitinophagaceae bacterium
ATGAACTAATACAAAGGTATTTTCATTCACTTTGATTTCCCGTTTCATTCCGTCAAGCTTTAGTCATTAAATAGTGACATTGAGATGATACATTAAAACTCACAGTTACCCGGACTACGTGGGAAAGGAATTACATCACGGATATTTCCCATACCGGTAACGAACTGAACTAGACGCTCAAAACCTAAACCAAAACCGGCGTGCTCGCAAGCTCCAAAACGACGAGTATCTAGGTACCAACTCATTTCTTCTTTAGGTATATCCATTTCGTCCATGCGCTGTTCTAGTTTTTCTAAGCGTTCTTCACGCTGGCTTCCTCCTACGATTTCACCAATGCCTGGCGCTAGAATATCCATAGCGGCTACTGTCTCTCTTCCTGGCTCACAATTATCATTCTGGCGCATATAGAATGCTTTGATATCTTTTGGATAGTCAATTACAATTACGGGTTTCTTAAAGTGTTTTTCTACCAAATAACGCTCATGCTCACTTTGCAAATCGATCCCCCACTTCACTTCAAATTTGAATTTCTTCTTTTTATAGGGCTTGGATTGCATTAAAATATCAATTGCTTCGGTATATGTGATTCGTTCGAAATCATTTTCTAACACAAAATTCAACTTCTCTGTAAGATTCAATTCACTGCGCTCAGCCTGTGGTTTTGTTTTTTCTTCTTGAAATAATCGATTCGTCAAGAACTCAATATCATCAGGATGTTGTTCCATGGCATATTTGATAACATATTTAAGCATATTCTCAGCACAATCCATATCACCATGAATATCACAGAATGCCATCTCGGGCTCTATCATCCAAAACTCTGCTAGGTGACGAGTTGTATTCGAATTCTCTGCTCTAAAGGTTGGACCAAATGTGTAAACATTACTAAAGGCCATGGCCGCTAGCTCTGCTTCTAATTGACCACTTACCGTAAGATTGGTTTCACCTTCAAAGAAATCTTGTTTGTAGTCCACCTTACCCTCTTCTGTCATTGGCGTATCCTTCATATCTAAAGTGGTAACTCTAAACATTTCTCCAGCACCCTCAGCATCACTAGCTGTAATAATTGGTGAGTGCATATATATGAAATTCTGCTCTTGGAAAAACTTATGAATTCCAAACGAGAGTGCATTGCGCAATCGGAAGACGCTCCCAAAGGTATTCGTACGAAAACGCAAGTGAGCATTCTCACGCAAAAATTCCATGCTATGTTTCTTGGGCTGTATCGGATAAGCTTCCGCGTCACTATCACCAAGTATTTCAACTTTGGCATCAGTCATTTCTACACTCTGTCCTTTACCCTGACTCTCTATTATTTTACCACTTGCTTTTATGCAAGCACCGGTATTGATTCTTTTTAAAGTGGCTTCATCATAATCGTCTGTATTAATAACGATTTGCAAATTATGATTGGTACTTCCATCATTCAAAGCAATAAAACGATTGCTACGAAAGGTGCGTACCCATCCTTTTATTTCAAAATCATAATCTTTTTCTCCCGAAGACAATATCTCCTTGATTCTTTTTTGCATGTCGCAAATATAGAGTTAGAAGAATTTTCTTACGCAAATAAGTATAATAATAAACTTAGAATTTCAATACAAGACCAAGACCATTCGGAATAAACTTCAATTTCAACTCAGCTGGATGATAATAGGATGTCTTTCCTAAAGAATTATTGTAGAGGCGAACCGCCTTCGTTGATTGTCTCTGAGCCCTAGCCGAAAAAGGAATAGATAGAACCGACAAGCCTGCACCAACGGCAAGAGATGTCAAACCATCAGAGCGATTGCTAGTAATTGCAACCAATTGATAACCCAATATAAAACCACCTACAACGCCAAGAAGGTTACCCATAAAATTATTACTTTGAGATTTTTTCAAAAGAGCATTCGCCTCAGGATTCCCCTTTGTCAATTTTAAAAGTCGGCTCATTCTTACACGCTCACCATTTTGAGAATAAATCGTAAACAAAGACTGATGAATTTTAATTGAGTCATTTTCGTTCTGACCGAAAGAACAAAAACTCATAAAAATTAAAATGACCGTTAAAAACAATGTGTACCAAGTCATATTTGAGGGATTCTTTTAGTTATTAAAAGTAAGAATTAATTAGATAAATGCTTTCTACGAATTATTGATAATTATCTTTGGAGGGAACAAATGAAAAACATCGTCATTTTCGCTTCCGGAGCAGGCAGCAATGCACAGGCTATCGTTGATTACTTTAGAGGCAATGAAGATGTAAGCGTTGTTTTAATCCTTAGCAATAAAGCGCAAGCGGGTGTATTAAAGATTGCACAAACTGAGAATATAGACTCCATGCTCATTGATAAACAAATCATCAACTCAGATTCATTTTTGGAAATTCTTAAAAATTACAAGACGGATTTAATAGTTTTAGCGGGCTACCTGTGGAAAATTCCAGATTACTTAATAAAAGCTTATGAAAATAAAATAGTGAATATTCATCCTTCACTTTTGCCAAAATATGGTGGCAAAGGCATGTATGGTCAACATGTTCACCAAGCAGTGATAGAAAATAAAGAGTCAGAAAGTGGCATTACTATCCATCTTGTCAATGAAGAATATGATAAAGGGAAGATTTTGTTACAAGAAAAAGTTACCCTTGACCAAAACGAAACTTCAGATACTCTTGCCTCTAAAATACATAAGTTAGAACATCTTCATTTTGCAAAAACAATTGAAAATTTGCTTGATTAAACCACTGATAACTTAGTTTCGTCAAAACTCCATAAAAATTAAAACATGAAAAAACACACCTTTATTCAAACTATGGCTATTCTTTTATTCTGCGCTGCTAGCCTAAGTGTAAATGCCCAAAAACAAAACCAAGAAGAAAATAGTAGACAACACGTATTAAAAACCAACGTACTTGGTTATTTCGCCGGTCAATATCAAGTAGCTTACGAACACGGGTTGAATGAGAATGTATCCGTTCAATTGTCGGCGGGTTTTTTGACGGGCGGAACGAATAACGCAAATTATAAAAACCAACGCACTGGATTTATTTTAATTCCTGAAGTTCACTATTACTTTAGTGGCAACGCACCCAGAGGATTCTACATAGGAGCCTTCGCGCGATATCGTCAAGCTAATAATAAATTAACCGATGCTAGTTGGACGGCGGGAAGCACAGGAACCAATCAAGATTTATCACGCAAAAGAAAAGTAAACTCTATCGGTGGTGGAGTTGTACTGGGTTATCAAGTTATCTCACGAGGTGGATTTACTTTTGATATTTTTGGTGGTCCTCAGTACAAATCTAGAACGTACAACACAGTTTATGGAAATGCTGACTTGAATGAAAGACCAACAACCGGCGGTTTTGATTCAGTGGGCGATGAATTATTTTCTCAAAAATATACCGACTTCAAAGTAGGTGAAAAGGACGGTATGGGACTACGATTTGGTTTTAATTTTGGATATGCTTTTTAGCTTTGACTAAAGAACGAACGATAGATTAAACTTTTCTACTTATTTTTAATCTACAATTTAAATTAATTCAAATATGTCCCCCAGTTTATTTAGAGCGTTATTCTTGACCTTTTTATCTTCCTTCTTCATGCTGTCTACCTCAGCTCAAGATAGTATTAAAGTGAAGGATATTAAGCGCATAATCAAAACCAACCTCCCTCAATTCATTAACGGAAGGTATGAACTATCCGTTGAACTACTAATTACGAAACATGCTAGTATACAATTGTCAGGCGGACCAATCAGAAAAAAAATTATTGGAAATTCGAATGGTAATCCTTACTCGCTACATCGAAGTGGCTTCAACTACTCTCCACAATTTAGAATTTACGCTTCGAAGATAGCACCAAGAGGGTTTTACCTTAGCCCGTTTTTAAGTGTTGATTTTGTTACAGTCGAATTTATTGATAATTCAGTTAATAATATTGCTGCACCTGTGCTCAACCTTTCACATTCGAGAGATGAAACCACCATTCGTGGAGGCATTTTAATTGGGAAACAATTTATCAAAAGGAAAGGCTTTACGTTAGACTTTTTTATCGGTCCACAATTCAAAGACGAAACCACTCTTACAAACTATAATATTGATAAATTAAATAATGTCCTTTCGGGTGATAATACAATAACTCAAGGCGAATCACTTTTTAAAACTAATTTCCCAAAACTAGATTTTGAAAAAACTAAAACCGAGATAGGTCTGCGCTATGGTCTAAATATTGGATTTACGTTTTAAAAACACTCAATAAAAAATTATTAAAGAGACAGCCGAGGCTGTCTCTTTTTTTAATCCTCATTTTCAAGTTCGAAAAGTTCCTCAACACTTGCTCCAAATAACTTAGCCATTTTCAAGGCCAATTTAGTCGAAGGCACATATTTATTTTTCTCAATAGCATTAATTGTTTGTCGACTGACACCAATGGCGACCGCCAAATCCTGTTGCGTCATATCCTTTTTCGCTCGTTCTACTTTTACGGTATTCTTCATTATGATTTTTTCAATTTGATGAGCAGAAAATTATATCGAGACAAAAAGATAATTAAAGGGGTCACTACATTAAAAATCAAAACGTCTAAATACCAAAAATCGTAAATAAAAATGGTACATAAGATGACGAGAAGATAGTTTATTAGAAAAGCCCAGGTTAAGGCATTCAATCGAATTTGGCTCAAGTATTCATCTTCTTCTTTTTCTCTACTAAAACCCCAAAGGCAGCCGCCAAGAATAACTAAAAGAACAATAATCTCATCCATAAAGTTACCAGCAGAGCCCCAAAGAAAATTTCCACTAAAAAGACCGCCCACTCCACTGTCTTCATTCATTTTTAATTTATGGTTACCGAAATTGTATTGCAAAAAATTCGGTTCGAAATTGTCGTACATATAAATAATTCCAAGGATTAGGCCTATGCTAAAAAGGAGCATACCGAGCCTTTTGTACTTGTTTGATATTAATGGTAATTGCATAAGTAAATATTTAGAATACAAATGTATACTTTAATTTACTTATTGTAAAGTTTATTTTACTTTTTAACAACTTTGCTTTACATATTTTTCCGGCTAACTAAATAAACACCACTAAAAATAAGCACTCCCGCTATGGCTTTGACCCAATTCATACTTTCATCAAAGAATAAAATAGCAATTAAAGAAGCCAAAAAAGGCTGCAAGTAAATATAACTTCCGATCACAGTCGGCGACAATTGCTTCATAGCAAAAACGTTCCAGAGGTATGCTAAGAATGTCATAGCAATCAATACATAGGCCAATACCCAATAGCTTTGGACCGTAAATAAACTCCAATCAATTTCGCCCACTTGAGCGAGTCCAAATGGCAATACCATAATAGCTCCAAAAAGAAAAACCCAACGAATGACCGTCAAAGGAGCGTATTTTGACATCAACGGCTTGACCGCGATTAAGTACATTGAATAAGAGGCCGCATTCAGAAATACAAAAAAATCACCAAGACCCGGATTGCTGCCTAAATCGGATGACTGTCCTTTATAAATTAAAAAAAAGGCGCCGATTAATCCTAGCGCAATTCCAATTCCCTTATTTATAGTAAAGCGTTCTTTGAGAATAATACTAGCCATAATGACTACGAGAATCGGTGTAGTTAACATCATAAGCGCCGCATGAACGGGCGTAGTTCGTGATAGTCCCTCAAAAAAGAAAAGCTGATTCATGGCTACGCCGAACAGACCACAGAGGATTAAGCGAGGGAAATCTGTTTTAGCTATTTTTTCATTATTTTTTGAGCGAAGCACAAAAAACAACCAAAACAATAAAGTGCCGACCCCAACACGCAACAAAATAAAACCACGTGGTTGGATCAATTCAGGCATGATGATTTTACTGATAGAAAATCCACCTGCATAAATCATCGTTACAGCTAGTACCGCAATATGAGCTACTTTTCTAGAGTGCATTCTCCGCAAAAGTAGTAAGAACTATTAAGTATTAAATTTTTCTTCCATCACTTTAAAACGATGTTCGAAGATGCCGTCTAGCTTCTTTTTTACAAAAAGTACTTTGGCAAAATCACCTAAAATACCGAGGGGTAATTTGTAGTGGATAATGTCGGTCATAAGGATACCTTCTGGTGTTTCTTTGAGGTGATGCTCATGGTGCCACATAGCATAGGGGCCAAAGCGCTGCTCGTCCACAAAGTAATTTCCTTTGTCTACGTGCGTAATTTCGGTACACCAATTTAGTTTGATGCCAAACATTGGGCTGACTTTATAAGTAATCATTTGACCAGCATACATTTCGGGCGCTAGATTCTCCGTAGTTATCTGAAAGCCCATTTCTTTGGGCGTTATTTCTTGTAGATTCCGTGGTGATGAAATAAAATTCCAAAGCGTTTCCTTATCTGTTTTGATTAGTTGTGTTGTTTCTAATTTGTATATCGCCATTTTGCTTGTTTTTATTTTTTCGGCAGCGTTCGCTACAATACTTTACCTCTTTCCAATTCTTTTCCCATTTTTTTCGCCAGGAAAAAGGCAGACCACAGGTCACACATATTTTCTCTGGTAAAAATGGTTTTTTATGCATTGGACTAAATCATTCTTATGCTACCCATACCCCCGTCTGCATGAAGAATTTGACCAGTCATCCAGCTGCTTTCTTCTGTAAGCAAAAATTTTGCAGTAGCTGCTAATTGATCAGGAGTACCCACTGTTTTTAAAGGATGTCTTTGGGCAGATGCTTCCTTCTTTTCATCAGAACTTAATAAGCCAGAAGCCAAAGGAGTATCTGTAAGAGATGGAGCTATGCAATTAACTCGAATACTGGGTGCTAGCTCAGCCGCTAGGGCCTTAGTCAGTCCTTCAATGGCGCCTTTGCTGCTAGCTACTAAAGAATGAAAACCCATTCCGGTTTGAACAGCGACCGTTGAAAAAAGAACCACAGAAGACTGACCTCCTTTTTTAAGATTGGGCACCAGCTGTTGAATTATTTTCACAGCACCGACTAGGTTAATTTCATAGTCCTTTATAAAATCAGCTGGTTTTATTCGAGTAAAGGGTCGTAAACTAATAGTACCCGGCAGGTAGACCAAACCGTGGATTTCTTCTGGAATATTTTCTAAGATAAGTTCTTGCGTGACGTCGTAAAACTGAT
>CAZTCQ010000088.1:7218-9595 GCA_964612525.1 uncultured Chitinophagaceae bacterium
ATTTCTTCTGGAATATTTTCTAAGATAAGTTCTTGCGTGACGTCGTAAAACTGATAGTTTACGTTCTCACGATTCTCTTTTTTATTTTCGTTATAAGTAACAAATAAATTACTGTCCTCGGCCAGCTGATTCACTAGGGCTTCTCCGATTCCTGAACTTCCTCCGATTATTACGTAATTTTTCATTGTTTAAATATTTTTAAGCAAATTTAAACAAAATAATCTACATTCCTAAGAATGCTTAGCGAAAGACTTCAAGATTAGGCTCTTGCCAACTGTAATTTACCTACTGAGGAGAGTTTGTAAACTCCAAAGGCAATCGCTGAAAAAGCAATATTTGAGGTGAAAGCATTCAAGAAAAGTTGAGAACCTTCGGCCTGATAAAAAGGAATAGCCATTAAATAGCATTCTACAAAACCAGCCCAAGTGTAGCCATAATAACCGGCTGCCCAAACGCCCAAGTTGGAAACCACCCAAAATACTAGGGTGCCGCCAATTGTAAATCCTAGAGCACGCGTCCATTTCTCAGGATCTAGCTTTGTGCCCATCAAAACTACTAGGCCAACTCCCGCATATTTCAATAACAAAGCCCAATTCAATGTTGGGGCCATTTGTGGCATAAAAATAGTAAAACAAATATCCGTAAGTATCATAGCGCCGATTAGAATTATAAAAGGCGATTTTTTGTTGCGGAAAGCAGAACCAAAGAAAATTCCTAAAGCAGCAATCGGCATCAGATTAAACCATTTCATTTCATTGAAAAGTAACCTTACCGCAACCACTGCGACTATCAATCCTGCTATTAGTGCTATTTTCTTTTTGTTCATAATGCAAATGTGATTTTAGATATTCGTTTTCCCAAATGTATTTATTTTTTCTCCAATGGAGTCCTCTCCCCTATATTATTTTTTGGACTTTTCTCCCATGGCACTTTTCAAAGCATCAATTACCAGTATTTCATTGGCGTCTGCCTTATTTAGAAGACTCAATTCCCAACTCACCCAGTCTTGTAAATGGATATAGTATAAAAATTGCTGCCAATAAGTGGTGCCTTTCGGTTCCCAAACCATAATAATTTTACAATGTTTCTTCAATACCTTGTTCATCAAGAAGTCCATACGCTTTTTATTCTTGGCGCTCGCTTTCAAATCCTTCATCGCAATCACTGAGACCCCAGAATTTTTTGTCTGCCAACCTAAAATTTCATTGTGTGTCATTTCAGGTATGATATTATGATGCGCAAGCATTTTACTATTCTCGTTCAACTGTTGTCTAAATCGCATAGCTAAACCCTCGTAACCAATCGTAGTATAAATAATGGGCATGGTGCCCACCATTTTCTTAGCGGCGGCCTTTGCTTTGTTCTTAATACTTCTGCTTTCTTTTTGTAGCAAACTCACTACACCTTTTAGTTGTGCGGCCGCACTTTGTTTTAAAAACCCAGCTTGATGCAAAATATGTAGTTGCTGCACCAATGAGTAGCTCAAACAAGCACGAGGAGGCATGCCCCCCGGAACGATGATGCATTTAAATTTATTTTTTGCCGCAATATCAGCCAAATAACCACCCGAAGTAATGCAAACCACTTCTGCTTTTGCCTTTATGGCAATTTTTAATGCCGCCAAAGTTTCTTCTGTATTACCAGAATAAGAGCAAGCGATAAATAAAGTGCTTTTACTAATCGTTTTGTGGGTATTGTAACTTTTGTTTACTGTAAACGGAATTTCTATTTTATCTTTTACAAAGTCCTGCACAATAGTTGCACCAATGCCACTTCCGCCTAAGCCACTTACGTAAATCTGACTATATTTTTTCTTTCCAAAAGTCAATGGGGTGTTCTTGCTTATAGCTAGAGCCTCTTCCAATTGCCCTCCAAAATTTGCAATAAGTTCTTTCATAATGAATAAGCGTGTAAATTTAAGGTATAAAACATGAACTCAAATCTTGACATAGGAGAATTTGGCGAAGACCTAGCCGTTGACTATTTAGAATCAAAAGGTTTTGAAGTGGTGGCCCGCAATTGGCGTCATAGGCATTGGGAGTTAGACATTATTTGCAAAGAAGGCAGCACCACTGTTTTTGTAGAAGTCAAAACAAGAAAATCAACCAAGTATGGCTTACCGGAAGAGGGACTCACCAAAAAAAAACTAAAAACAATCATAAGCGCAGGTGCTGAATATTTACACAAGCATCCAAATTGGGACATTCGTTACGATTGTGTTTCAATTTTGTTAGAAGGAAAAAAGGTGAAGGACCTCTTGCATATTCGGGATGTTTATTTGTAGTATTTAGTGATTAGTAACGAGTAATGAGTTTTAAAAGAACGCAAGGTGAAACTTCACTCTTCACTCTTCACTCTTCACTCTTCACTCTTCACT
>CAZTCQ010000089.1:0-9575 GCA_964612525.1 uncultured Chitinophagaceae bacterium
TTTTTTGTAATAATTTATTTACAATAATAGCACTTACAAAGCTAGAAAGTGCGCCGGACATACCAAAAGGAAAAACAACCTCCATCAAAACTTGTGAAAAGGGTTTTATGCTTTTACTAATAAAATAAAGCGCAACCACGCCGACTAATAAAATAATAATCGCACTACTCATTGTACGAATGCCAATCATAAATAAATCAATCATAACCAATCGGTTTTCACGATTGTATAAATAGATTGAAATAAAAATGCCTATTAATAAAATTACATATTGAAAACCAAGCAATCCACTTTCGCCTAAGTCAAACTTGAGCAAAAACAATTGGAAAAAAAAGATAAAGCCTCCTGTTAGCATTCCGATTTGCGTGTATCCTTTCATACTAGCAGAGATTCAGTTTTGAGCCTAAAATAGTACCGATAACTCGCCCCTTCAGTTCACGACCCATCAAAGGCGTGTTATCTGATTTAGACAAATTTGTTTCTTTAGAAATCGTTGTTTTTCCCTTAGTGGAAAACAAACAAATATCTGCTGAAGCACCTACTTCTATTTTGCTGTCTAAGCCAGTCACACTTTTAAAAGCACCGGTGGTGACCTTCGCGATTTCTTCTGCGGAGAGTCCTGCTTCCAGCAACAGGGGCAACATATATTGTAAACTAATCAATCCTTCTTGCGCATAGGCAAATTCTACTTTTTTAGCATCCATATCTTGCGGAGTATGGTGAGAAGCAATCCCGTCAATCTTTCCTTCTTTTAGCGCTTTGATTAAAAAGTTTTTTTCACCTTGGGTTCGCAAGGGTGGGAATACTTTGAAATTGGAATCATAGCCAGCGAGTTCGCTATCGGTGTATAATAAATGATAGGGCGCTACCGAGCAACTCACTTGGGTCCCTCGTTTTTTGGCAGCGGCAATCAGGGCTATGCTTTGCTTGGTGCTGACTCCTGTAAAATGAATGCGGCTCTCGGCATATTCGCAGAGAGTAATATCTCTTTGTATTTGTAAATGTTCAGCGATTGTCGGAATGCCGGGCATGCCCAATTGAGTGCTAACTTTTCCTTCATTCATGAGGCCGTTGGCCGAAATGCTTTGCGTATCCGGCACTTGAATGAGCGTCCCCTTGATTGTTTTTAAATATTGAAGTGCCTTTAAAACTAGTCCCGCCGATTGGATGCTTTTTTTGCCATCGCTAAAAAGAGGAGCGCCTGCCTGATTCATGTCGTACATTTCGGCTAAGGTTTCACCTTTCACATCTTGAGATACCGCACCGATAGGATAGAGTTTCACTCCACCATCGCGTTCTTGGTTTTTAATATATTCTACTTGTGATTTTGAATGGATGGTCGGGTAGGTGTTGGGCACCAAACATACACCTGTGTAACCGCCAGCTTTGGCCACGGCCATCCCGGACTGAATATCTTCTTTGTGCTCAAAACCCGGGTCGCAAAAATCGGCAAAAATATCTTTCCAACCTTCGCTCACATATAATTCCTTCTCTTGAATGATTTTAGAAGCTTTGCTAGAAATAGAAGCAGCAATTTTTTCAATGGAACCGTTGCGAAGTAGGAGGTCTCTTTTTTTGAGATGATGCGGGCTATTGGGAGAAAGTATAGTAGCCTGTTTAATTAGTATAGTCATTCAACTATTTTAAAAATCGTATCAATAGGATTTCTATTAATAAGAAGAGTAGGGCAAAAATAATGCATACTTTCCAAAGCGGCGTACCTTTTTCCAGGCTATTCACTTCAGCGCCCGCTTGCTGATTGGGCGACAACCATTTAGCATTTTTTATTTTGCTTTTCTTTTTTAGTTCATCCAATTTCCAAAAGCTCATATCGCTCTCGCCGCGATTGTAGTTAATGCCCAATGCCAAGGAATCTTTAGCGCCAGGCAAATAACTTTGATATAAGCCGCCTTGCTCCACATTTTTATCTAAGAAAAGAACTGTCTGATTACCCATTGCGCGTTGCGCCGGAATTATATCATTGCTGCCATTCGTTATATGATAAACAGCATCTTTTGCGGATTGCTTATTACTCGGAATCGCCACTTGCGCTTTGGCGCCCATAACCACAGATTGGATTGAATTTTTCTGTTGCGACATGGCCATTTTATACATCAATGGCAAAAACCAATAAGAATTTGGGAAGGTTGAGGCTTGTTTGCTTGCATTGCTCGCACAGACATACATTTTTCCGTTACCGACTCGGTAGGAATTTAAAAAACCATCTCCATTGGAAAAGGTAAATAATTTCTGCACGCCACTCATGCCGCCGGATCGGATGGCGTAATGCTCAAAGGCCACGGGTAAGTCTACATTGTCAGGTATTTTTTCAAAAAGACCCGAAAAGACTGGGTGGCTTTTGTTGAAAGAGCTCACAAACATTTTTTCCTTTTGCAAAGTTCCAAAACTAGTGCCAGCCGTTGTTTGTAAAAAACGATTGATGCCCGCAGGATTACTTTGTGGAGCAAATACTAAAATGTTTCCTCCTTCGCGACAATAATTGACCAATGCCGTACTGAGAGAAGCACTCATGGTGTTGACAGCATTTAAAACTACTAAACTGTAATTCGGTAATAATTTTGGATTGAAGCTGCGGACATTATTATTCTCAGATTTAAAAAGGCCGGTAGGTTTAAAAACGTTGCTTAGAAAAGCATTGGCATTGTTCTGATTTAGAATGAGTACGGAATAGTTGGAAACCACCTTGGCTGCTACATAGAATGTATCGTCAAAGGTGATGGGCTGATCCGATATATATAGTTTTATTTCTTGACTGCCCGCTCGGGAAGGTGTGAAAGACACTGTTTCAGTTGAGCTTGCATTTTTTGGAAGCCTAGTATTTACCACTGCTTTTATTTGACCATTTACAGCTAGGGTTAGCGGCACTTCCTGTTCACTATTGCTATAGTTAGTTAGTTTTACCTCCAGTTCATTTTTTTCTTGCAAACGCAAACTGCCGCTCAAAAGGTTAACTGTATCAATACTTATATTTTGAACGCTGGTTTGGCTAATGGGAATAAAATACTTTGGAATCGTATCATTATTTTTTGTGTTTACATCAAAACCCGTTTTTTGAAAATCAGAGATAAACGCAATCAGTGGCTTGCTATTACTTTGCGTTTCGAGAAGTTTTTTTTGTTTCTCCAATATGGCTCCCGTTTTTCGTTTTTTAGGAGATAGCTCAATTCTTGATAGTTCGATTAGTGCTTCTTTCTTTGTGTAAAATTGATTTTCACTATTCGAAAAATTATTACTCAGCACTTGAAACTTATCCGTCTCGCCGAAGGATTCTATAATATCTCTCGCTTGATTTTTGGCTAGTTCTAAGCGAGGGACTCCCTTTTCTTGAAGAGCCAGGCTAAAGGAGTTGTCTAGATAAATACTGATTGCCTTGGATTGCTGATTTACTTTTTTACCGTTTTTAGAAAAGTAGGGTTGTGCGAAGGCTAAAATTAGAGCAGCGGCTGCTAGCATTCGAGATAACAAAATGAGTCGCCTCTTGAGTTTAGAATGTTTGTTGGTTTGCTCTTTTATTTCTTGCAGAAAGCGAATGTCAGGGAAAAGGACCTTTTGAAATTTCCTAAAATTGAACAAGTGAATGATGACGGGAATTGCCAACAAAACACCTGCAATTAAGAATAAAGGAAATATAAAATTCACGGCTCACAAATCTAGCACTTAGTAGCAAGTACTGAGAGTTTAGACGTTAGAATTTAGTGAAATTAAGGCTAGGATATACCTAGAGAATCAAAATCAGTTTAGTGACTATGCGTGAAATAAGCTTTTTCAAAAGCTGCTACCGTAGAGCGAAGCATTTTAATGTTAGACTGGTCGGTAGATTGTTTGCACTTCATAGCGTAAACTGACATTTTATGAAGCAACATTAATTTCTGCGTATAATGACCATAAGCATGACCATCAGATTGGCTCACTGGCTTGATGCGCTGATGCAAAAAATATTGACTAACAATGTGCTGAATTTTTTCGGCATGAATTTCTTTATTCGTTACCCAACGTACGAGTTGATTGTAGTTTGGCTTTCCTTTTGCTGATTCTTTTTCTATGTTGGACATCGCCTTTTCGATCGTTTTGATGTGTTCGTAAATTAATTTGATTCGAACGGAATCTCCGTAAATGCCACAAGGTACTTCGCAGTGGGCATTGGCTTGTTGAGTACTAAAAGAAAATCCTATTAATAAAACAGCGGCTAGTAATAATTTTTGCATGGTGTCAAAGGTAAGCTCAAACGGCGTGATGGATTATTGAAAATCGTTTAAAGTTTGAGGTTTGGTGTCTTGTATTAAAAAAGTGAGGCTTGCAATATTGTTGCGATACAAAAAAAGGTCACCCAATGTTTGGGTGACCTAGGTCGGTTTTGGTTTTGAATATTGGTTTAAATCATTTTCTAGTAAGATCAACAGAAATATCGATTAGAACATCCGTTCCTACTTTTCCCTTGTTTTTACTAGAAAACGTTACGGGGAATTCCATATTGCCCGAGCAGGGTGATACAAAGGAAGTAGAATCTTCAAACGCCATAAAGAGATTTTCGTTGGTTCCATTGTCTGTGATTTCCCAACTAAATGATGGGATAGGCCCAATACGATTCCCGTTGAGTGTGCCGCAGTCGAATTCGAAAAATTCTGAGTCTTGTGTAGTACCCGTGCCATTGGCATTAAAAGTAATTGTACCTCCGTCGCTAGTGTCCCAACTACCTATTATGGTCTCGTTCGGGTCTTTTTTGCAAGAAGATAAAGTGATGGCCACGAGGGCAATGAGCATTGATAATTTAACTAGTTTCATTTTTTATTAATTTAATTAATGCAAATTTATTTCTGAAATGCATTCTGGCCTATAGCGAATATTCGCTATATGGATTTGAGCTTGTTTTGACGGTCTTCTTTCAAGTTTTGAGGAAAAATCAACGAAAGATTGATACTCATTATTTAAAGAATGCTGATTAGAGTCTAAAATGCAGGCACTTTGAATTAGCGAATTTGATAATTCGAAAGGCAATTACAATCTCTAGGAGTGTTAATCTACTTCAAGTTTTGAAGCTTGTCCTATTAGGGTTTAAACACCTTCTTGTTTTTGTTCCCGTTTAAAGCGTCTTCTATGCGGACGAGGGCATCCATGAGGTGTTTTTGAGAAATACCGGACTGACGACCCATAGCAGTTCTAATTTTGGATTTTAAGTTAAGCATAGAGGCGCGCGCTAAAGAGGGGATATCTGAATTTGGGTTTACTTTAGAAGTCAACAAATAATTCAAACGTTCTAAATGCGTTTTTTGAAGGTTTCGTCTGTAAACATCAATTGATTTTCCGCTGGCTAGCTCAGACCAAAGTTCTTTCTCTAAATCTTTGAAGAGTGCAGTGGCCGAGTAAGCCCTGCTACCATTTGCTGCTTCATTATCTATCATTCTAATCAGGCGGTCGTTGGACAATACATTATTTAAAATGCCTTTTTGAAGGCTTCCTATTCTTTTTACATTGCCCGATGGTTCAATTTTATTCAAGATAGCTTCATTCGAAATCCACTTTGGGGTTCGGAACAATTGGCGATTTAAAAAATCTACCGCACGCTTTTGTTTTTCTTTGGCCGTATGCTTAAAAATATTTCCGGCTTGGTCTGTGGTTTTCATATAGTTTTCTACACCGCCAATGTTATTACTAACGTGCCTCATATATCTGCGATATTGATCCAGCATTTTTTTGTAGAGTTCAGAAACATCAGAATAGTCTTCTCCTTCTTCGGTTCCCCAAACTAATAATTTTTTTGTAATTCGTTTTAAGTTTTCAATTCCTAGGTCACTGGCTTTTATAGCATCGTCACCCAAGTCTTCCGTTTGAGCGGTTGGATCAATCACTCGGCCTTGTTGTTTTCCAAAACGAAATTCTGGTTTACCAGCTTTGTCTAAAATCCATTTATTTATGATTCTTTCTTCCTGAGCCGCCGTGGTATTTTTTCCTAACAAGCGATACCCAAATTCAATGGACCAATCATCGTATTCGCCTATTTGAGGGGACAGATGGGTGACGCCGTCTCCTGGCTGGGCTATATAATTAAAGCGCGCATAATCCATGATAGAAGGTGCTGTGCCGTGCGTACTCGTAAAGCTAGGAGAGCGCAAAGAATCTACAGGATAGGCCACGCTCGATCCCATATTATGAGGAAGGCCTAGCGTATGACCCACTTCATGTGCAGCAACAAATCGAATGAGTTGTCCCATGATTTCGTCACGAAATCCTACTCCGCGTGCTTCAGGATTAATAGCAGCAGTATGAATGAAATACCAGTTTCGTAGTAAGTTCATGATGTTGTGATACCATAAAATATCACTTTCTAAAATCTCTCCTGTTCTTGGGTCATGCACATGTGGCCCCTGCGCATTTTGAATGTCCGTAGCAATATATCTGATCACAGAATAGCGTACATCTTCCGGAGACCATTCAGGGTCTTCCTCAGGAGTAGGGGCGTATTTGGCTTGAATCGCATTTTTGAAACCGGCTTTCTCAAAGGATTTTTGCCAATCTTCTACGCCTTGTTTGATATATTTTTTCCATTTTTTTGGCGTAGCCGCATCAATATAATAGACAATAGGTTTTACTGGGTTTACTAATTCACCTCGTAAATAAGCATCCCAATTATTCGGTTCTAATCTCCAACGGGTAATTAATCTTCGAGTGGCTGCCTTTTGTTTATTAGAACCATAATCAACTTGTTTCAAAGAGAAAAATCCAACACGCGCATCCCAAAAACGGGGTTCCATAGGTTCGGACGGAAGTAGAATAAAGGACTGAGTCATTCCTATAGAAAGTGTTCCAGTAGTCCGATTGCTAGGCAGGTTGCCCCCTTTATAGGTTAAAATGTGTTTGACTTGAACGTTTTCAGGAAAAGCTCTCATACTGGTAATCACGGATCGACTTTTGTCTAGGCCATTTATCTTAAAGCTTTTACGTTGAGAGCTTCTTAACGCGCCAATCATTTCCACATCAGTGGTAAACAAATTAGTAACCTCAATCACAACGGAAGAACTATCCTCGGAAAAAGCTGCAATTTTAAAGGCACTTATAATGGGTTCAAAATTGTTATTGATGACGGAGGTGTAAATGGGTGTTCCTTCTTCAGCTATGCTATTATAAGAAACCGATCGCATCAGTATTTTTTCATTCAGTTTTTGAAAACGAATGACTTGTTGCGGTCTAGATTTCATTCCGGCACCGCCAAAATTTAAGCCTTTCACGTGCCCAGAAATTCGACTCACGACTAATATTTCTTTCTCCAACAAGTCTATGGGTAACTCAAAATAATGTTTGCCGCCTACCCGGTGTGTGGTGAATAGACCTTTATCGGTTACTGCTTTTTTCGTAATGACCTTTCTATAGGATTGCATCCCCGGTTTTACAATTTTCTTGGCCGCTACATTTTTTGTGTTTTTTTTATTTTGGGCAAAACTTGGAAATGCGGCCAAAAGAAGTAATAGAAATGGAAGGAGTGATTTTTGCAAAATGTAATAATTTGTTTAATGCTTAAAGATGAGTTTGTTTCTTCTTTAATTCAAAAAAAGGCTTAAGGAATTCATGCTGTTCGCTAGTATTTTTTTTTATACTCGCTGAAAAGAGATACAATAGCGAATGTAAATTTAATGGCCATGTGTGCAGCGCAACTCTTTCATGGTAATGTTCAACTCTTCTTTACCTTCTCCTACAAGGACACTTTTAATTTCTTTTTTAAAGTAGCCGACATAAGAAACCTTGATAGAATAAGTGCCTGTCTTCACAGAGTTGAATTCATAGTTGCCAAGAGTATCGGAGGTGGTAACTTTTATTAATTTATCTTCTTTATTGAGATAGATTAAGGCATTCTCAATCGGAGTGTTATGCTCGTTTATGATAACTCCTTTTATGGAACCTTCGTGTTGATTGTTTTCATTTATCTCTGCAGGAGTACTTGCTACTAAGGCGATTAATAAAAAAAGTGTACTGAATTGGAACATCTCGGTGTGTATTATGAATGTAAATAATGCTTAGGGTAAAGTTAGTAATTTCTTTCTCTGTATTTGTTTTTGGGTTGTCAATGAAATTGGAACAAAATTAAAATTTGCCTTCATCCACATCTCTAATAAATTGAATCAAAGCAGTAAAATAATTATCGGGGTCATCAAATTGTGATAAATGACTACCATTCGTCGTTGCACTTCTGCCGTTCTGCACTTCACTTGCCATCCACTTCATATACTCCGGATCCATGGTATCGTATTTGCCACCTAGCATGAGGGTCGGGACCTTTATTTCTTTTAAGCGACCCGAAACGTCCCAATCTTTTAACGTAGCATTTCCGGTCATACCGAATTCGCTGTGCCCTTGCATATAAATGTAAATGTTTGGATTGAGGTGTTCAAAAAATAAGTTGATCGACTTGGGCCATTCTTCTACGGGCAATCTTAAAATATGCTCGGTATAATAATGCTTTGTGAGAAGTTCTGAATAGCGTGGGTTGTCGAAATCTTCTTTCTTTTCTAAATCCATAATTTCTCTAAAGATTTCGGGCTTCATTTGAGGGCCCAAAACTTCATTGGCATAGGCAGTATATTTTGGAGCATTCGCCATCATGTTAGAAATGATTAGCCCTTTCAAATTCTCCTGATATTTTAGCGCATACTCCATAGCCAATATGCCACCCCAAGATTGGCCAAATAAATAGAAGTTGTATTTATCTAAATTCAAGGCCTTGCGTACTTCTTCCACCTCTTCTACAAAATGCTCGGTAGTCCATAGGGTAGAGTCATTCGGTTTGTCGCTATAGTAAGAATCTAATTGATCATAATAAATATATTCAATGCCTTCTTTAGGCAGGTAGCCTTCAAAATTTCCAAACTCTTCATGGGTTCCTCCAGGACCACCGTGAAGCAGCAGGACTTTTATTTTTGGGTTGTTGCCCATGCGTTTGGTGTACACATTAAATGTTCCTTTCTCCGTTTTGACCGGAATCATTTTTATACCGCCTGTTTTTTGGTCATCGCTGTTTGAGTAATCCCAGTAGCTGTTGCTTTGATTATTTGAATTAGAGCCATTCTTATTCCCTGAGCAGCTAGCAAGAAGTAGAGAAAAAATTAAAACGGGTGCTATTAAGTATTTCATTATGGTATTGTTTGATTTGTATTATAAGTTAAGTGTAAAATTAGAATTCATACAAGTCCAATTTGCCTTTTTCTCCTTTCAAAATATCTTTTGCGCTGCTATTTAAGTAATCCGTCGGTTTTTCTACCCAACCGGCACGCACAGGGTTGTTATGAATGTAATTGACTTTAGTCTGCATAAACTTAGCGGTAAGTATTTCTTCACCGTGATAGCCGGCTTGCCAAAAAGTAATCTTGCCTTCGTTTTTTAAGAGCCACAAAAGCCACTTTTTTCTGCTTTCTTTTGGATTGTCTTCTATCGCTTTTACGATTTGGGTTGAAGTATATTTTTTTATATCCCTAATAATATCACTTAGAGGCTCTTTTTCACTTCGTAAAATCAAATGAACGTGGTTGGTCATTACGACCCATGCACATATTAAAAGTCCTTTCTTT
>CAZTCQ010000090.1:0-2106 GCA_964612525.1 uncultured Chitinophagaceae bacterium
TGAACTTTGCTTTCAAATAAAAGACAATTATTATGAAGACAAAATTTTTATTCAGCCTCGTACTCCTATCTTTTTTATACTTTGGTGCGAATGCGCATGGTGTAGACGTTAGCAACGTATCCGTAACGGGTAATGATATCACTTTTGATATCAGTTGGAAAAACTCTTGGAATTCCTACGCTAATACGAATCCAAACTATCCAAAAAATCGTTCGGGTATCTGGGTATTCCTTAAAGTACAAAATGATGTTACAAACGAATGGTCTCACCAAAAAGTTAGTAATGTAGCAGCAGATCATAGTAATCCCTATGCTCCGCCCCCAGCGCTACCAATTACTATATACCCATCTACAGATGGTATAGGTGTTATGTTACACCATTTCTCACAAATTTCTAGCTTTGCTAGTTTTAGTGCTAGAGTAAAACTAAAAATGGACGCTGTTCCAATAGGAAACCTCAACTTTAAAGTATTTGCTATTGAAATGGTAGAAGCTAGCCAAGGTGCCTATCAAATTGGCGATGGACGAACAAATTATCTAAGACTAGACACCTTCACTGTTTCATCACCTGGTGGAGTTCTAAACCCAGGAATCCCAGCTAATGAACTTTTACATCTCTATTCATCGGCAGGACTTTCTCATCCAGGGATATGCTGTAATTACCCCATAGGTTTTTGGAAAACTAATGTCATGCGCTATGAATGTTCTAATGAGCAATACGTAGAGTTTTTGAATACCCTGACCTATGATCAACAAAGAGCCCTAACCGATATACCGCCCGATGCTTCGGCTAATTCCTCAGCTTTCCAATCTCACCTTGCTTATAATAATAACATTATAAAAATAAAGGTGCCCGGTATTAGTAATGCACAACCCGCAGTATATGCTTGCGATTATAATGGTAATAATATTTATGACGAAAATGGTGATGGACAAAACCAAGCTTTTGGTATAGCTAGTGTGCGTAGAGCGCTGAGTTATCTTGATTGGTCAGGGTTACGACCGATGAGTGAACTAGAATACGAAAAATTTACAAGAGGCTCTGATCTAGCCGGTAATGCGATTCCGCGAATTATACACGAGTATGCCTGGGGTACAGATAGTGTGGTAGGAATTCGTTTAGGTGATGCATCTAACATTGGTCAAGACAATGAGCGCTACTCAGGACCATCAGCACTTGGCCGAGCTGTTTGCGCAGCCAATGCAGTATCCAACATTTCGCCCATTGGACCAATGCGTGTTGGGCAACTATCAGGTCCCGCTACAGGAAGAGAGGCATCTGGCGCATCCTTTTATGGTATCATGGACATGAGTGGAAATGTAGCCGAACTATGTTATAGTGTTTTTTATTCCGATAAGACTCTTGATCGGAGTGACTATGGCGATGGTATTATAAGCAATAATACAGCCGATGTAGGTGAACATAATGTAAGTAATTGGCCGAGTAGTCAAGCCGACTCAGCATTTGTGTTGCGCGGGGGGCATTGTTCCTCTAACATTAATACAACTACTTACCCCGGCACTTCGGACCTTCAAATTAGCCAACGTAGTACGACTACACATTTGTATATAGAACCTCTACCTACATCAAGTATACTGTCTCGATTAGGTATTAGAGGTGTACGAGCTACTGATTAAAATAAGAACAGATGAAAAGAATATTTTTAATAAACACATTGATGCTAATTGCGCTTGCTAGTCAAGCGCAACTAGCTATCATTTATAGAGGTAACTTTGCTGATGGTTTTGGCATGGATACCGTTACTAGTTTTACTCCTTCTGCCGTTGCCTATTTTCAAAGCCCGTATTTAGGAGATGACCTAGATGGTTTCGGTATGGATACCGTTACTAGTTTTACCCCTTCTGCCGTTGCCTATTTTCAAAGCCCGTATTTAGGAGATGACCTAGATGGTTTTGCAATAGGTGGCGATAAGAAGTTTACACCCAATTACTTTGATCTGGTTTATTACCGAAGCATGTTTGCAGGAGGTTTTGCCGATGGATTTGCGATGGACAGTACAAGCTATTCCACACCCTTGCCTGTCACGCTAGTTTCTTTTGAAGGACAAGCCTTAGGCAAAAAGAATTACCTTTTCTGGAAAACAGC
>CAZTCQ010000090.1:2206-9224 GCA_964612525.1 uncultured Chitinophagaceae bacterium
AAAAACACTGTTCAGCATAATTTGAATCTGTCTCAACTTAGTGTGGGATCTTACTTTATTGTGCTAGCTATAGGTGAAGAGCTATTTACCCTACCGTTTGTGAAGCAGTAATTTATTAAACCTGTGAGGTCTATCCTACTTGAGTACAATAGACCTCACAGGTTTCTTCTTGCTATAACCGCCCCACAATCCGCTTTTGATAAAAGAAAATTTGAAACAGCGAACGTGCTAACATAAAAGCAATCATAGCAATCCAAACCGCATGATTAGGATATGAATTTCGAAGCAAAAAGAAAACGGCAAAAAAACTAATTACTGAAAAGAACATGGCGTTCCGTAATTCTACCGAAGCTGTGGCTCCGCCATACACACCATCCCAAATGAATGCGAGTGCGCCACAAAGAGCCACCAACGCCAACCATTTATAATAGGGTCGTGCAGTTGCAATGAGTTCTTGATTATCGGTAAATACGCGCATACAAGCATCACCAAAGAATAAATAAAGCAGGGTGAAAAGCAGTCCAAAACCTAAGCCGTAATAAAGCGTTTTTCGAACGACCTCTTTTACTTTCTCTGCTGATTTTTCGCCAAGGTATCTGCCTACCAAACTTTCTGCCGCATAGGCAAAACCGTCCACGCTATAACTCATAAAGTAAAATAGCTGAAGCAAAATTTCATTCACGGCTAAATATTCCTCACTAACACCCGCGCTGTAATTCGTAAAAAAACTAAACACCAAAATCATTCCAATATTCCGCAGAAACATATCCTTGTTGACATTCAAAAAGCGTTTCATTTTAGTAAGTTGAAACGTCTGCTTTTCTAAATATTTAAACACCTCTGTTTTATGACGATACAATAAAATACCAAATGCCAACAGCAAGGTGAAGTACTGCGCCACCACGGTACCAATAGCTACACCTTTTACGCTCATATCGCACTCCATAACTAAGTACCAACTCAGAAAAATATTGATTACATTGCTCACTATCGTCAGCACCATAGGAGCCACCGCATTTTGCATGCCAAAGAACCAACCTCTAAAAGCAAAGAGCGCAATCACTGCGGGTGCCGCCCAAACTCTAATACTAAAATATTCGTAAGACAAACTTTTGACTTGTGCAGTACCATTGAGTAACGAATAAGCAAATTTCCCGATAGGAATATGAAACGCCAATAAGCCCAAACCAAAAATCAAACTCATACCAAAGGCCTGCAAAAAATATTTATAAGCGGTGGGATAATCTTTAGCGCCATAAGCTTGTGCCGTTAAACCGGTTGTACCCGGGCGCAAAAAACCAAAGCCCCAATACAGAATATTGAAGACCACGCCACCCAAAGCAATCGCACCGATATAAGCCGGGTCGTCCATACGACCCATTAGCGCCGTATCTACTATGCCTAATAAGGGTATCGAAATATTTGAAATAATATTCGGAATCGCTATGCGGAATATTTCTTTGTTGAAATTGATGGTGTAAAGGTGTGTTTTCTTTTAGTGCGTACCAAAAACCTGTGAGTTCTTTAGCAAAAAATCTATTAGACATTCCATGTTTAGCACTACTTTTAGCATTATGAAAACAATGACTTGTATAGAACTTGGCGGAGCTTGCAATGAAGAATTTACAGCAGAAACCTTTGAAGAAATAGCTGAGCTAAGCAAAGCTCACGGCATGGAAATGTTTCAAAAACAAGACGCTCCGCATATGAAAGCGATGCAAGAAATGCAGGAACTTATGAAAAACCCCAATGCTATGCAAAAGTGGTTTGCTGATAAAAAAACATTATTCGCCTCTAAATAGCAAAGCGCAAAAAATTATTTTACTCATATAATGCAATCCTTGTTTTTTTATATAACTTGAAAATAAATTTGGTAATAAACAAAAAATGAACTTAAGTTTGCATTCAAATTAATTGTTCTTTATTTAAAATTCTTATCAAGAAAAGCTGAGGGAAATGGCCCAATGACGCTTTAGCAACCTCCACATTTTGTGGAAAGGTGCTAACTCCAACTCTGATACTATCAGAGATAGATAAGCTAGAAATATGTCACTAATATTTTCTGTTGACGAACAGAATTAAAAATATTAAAGGCTCTTCTGCTTGTCAGGAGAGCCTTTTTTTATGGCTCCACCTGATGCTACTCTTGCTAATTATTTTTTGTGAAAAACAAAACATTAAAAAATAAAACAAAAAAACAATGAGTAACATTACAGACATTTTACATTCCGTACCGGTAGATGAATTAACCGGTGCTATTTCGGTACCGGTGTACCAAACATCCACTTTTGTGCAAGAAGCACCCGGCGTAAACAAAGGATACGACTACGCCCGTAGCAATAATCCCACCCGAAAAGCATTAGAAGACTTGGTCGCTACCTTAGAGGGTGGTGATGGCTCTTTTGCATTTGCCACTGGCATTGCAGCCATTGATGCGGTGGTAAAATTACTTTCTACAGGTGATGAGATCGTGGCCGTTGACGATATTTATGGCGGTGCTTACAGACTTTTTACGCATGTATACGAAAAGCTCGGCATCAAAGTAAATTACGTAGATACGACTGACGCCAATAATATTATAGAACACATCAATTCAAAAACAAAATTGGTATGGATAGAATCTCCCACTAATCCAACCCTAAAAGTTAGCGACATAGAAAAAATTTCGCGCATAGCAAAAGCAAACGATGCGCTACTTGTAGTAGATAATACATTTGCCAGTCCTATTGCACAAAGACCCTTTGAATTGGGCGCAGACCTTATCATTCATAGTGCGACCAAATACATCGGCGGCCACTCCGATTTAGTAGCTGGTATTGTGGTTACCAAAACAAAAGAGCTCTCTGAAAAAATTAAATTTATTCAAAATGCATCAGGCGGTGTACTCGGTCCTTGGGATTGTTTTTTAACCATACGAGGTATAGAAACGATTGATTTGCGTGTGCGAAAGCAAAGTGAGACAGCCTTACAAATTGCAGAATGGTTACAACAACATGAAGCCGTAGACCAGGTACACTACCCAGGACTCAGCACGCATAAAAATCATGACATTGCCCGCAAACAACAGAATGGATTATTTGGTGGTGTCGTCTCTTTTAGCCTAAAAGAAGATAGCATTGAGCAGGCCGAGCAGTTTGTAACGCAAACAAAATATTTTAAACTTGCCGAAAGCTTAGGGGGCGTTAAAAGCCTACTGTGTCTGCCTTGTAAAATGACGCATGCATCCGTACCACGCGAAAAAAGATTACAATCGGGGATACAAGATTCGCTCATTCGTCTTTCCTGCGGTATAGAAAATGCTGAGGATTTAATTCTAGACTTAGAAGAAACATTTGCAAAAATAATCTCAAAACAAACCATACTGATATGAAAAAAATAAACATAGGATTATTCGGTTTTGGAGTAGTAGGCGAAGGAATTTATAAGGTGTTGCAAAACAAAAAACAATTGCAAACGAATGTGAAAAAAGTGGCTATAAAAGACCCAAATAAAGAACGCAATGCACCCAACGAATTATTTACCACAGACGCAAATACCATCCTCCACGATCCTGAAATTGATTTGGTCGTGGAGTTAATAGACGATGCCGACACCGCATTTAAAATAGTGAAAGAAGCTTTTGCGCAGGGCAAATCGGTAGTGAGTGCCAATAAAAAAATGATTGCAGAACATCATAACGAACTCATTCAATTAAGTAAAAAGCACCAAGTTTCATTTTTATACGAAGCCTCTGTTTGTGGAAGTGTTCCCATTATCCGAAACTTGGAAGAATATTTTGATAATGATTTATTACACTCCGTGCAAGGCATTCTAAATGGTTCTACCAATTATATCTTGAGCCAAATGATAGACCAAGGCACAGACTATTCCCTTGCGCTCGAAAATGCGCAAGAATGCGGTTTTGCCGAAAGCGACCCAACCCTTGATGTAGAAGGAATAGATGCGAGCTACAAATTATCAATAATTGCCCTGCATGCCTTTGGTAAAAAAGTGTGCTCCACACAAATTATCCGCAAGGGAATTACCTCTTTAGCTTCTTTTGATTTTCAATTTGCCAAAGAAAAACAACAAGTGATAAAGCTCATTGCCAAATGTCATACCAACGACTTTGGGGAATTGCAATCGCTTACGGTTGTCCCTACTTTTATTTCTAAACATGCATCGCTAGGCCTTACAAATAATGAGTACAATGGCGTTTTGGTAGAAAGCGCATTAGCTGATGAACAGTTTTTTTACGGCAAGGGTGCAGGGCGCTATCCTACCTCTTCTGCTGTACTAAGTGACATTTCTGCCTATGGCTATGGTTACCAATATGAATTTAAAAAGGGAAGTACAGCATTTAAAACATCTGAAAACGCTTTAGGAAAATTCTTTATAAGTTTTCAAACGGGCAGGTCTATCAACCGAGCTATTTTTGAAAATATTGAAGAAGAATTTATCGGTAAAGAGCGAAGTTTTATTGTTGGAGAAATAGCTCACGATGTCCTTAGAGAAAGTGATTTGCTTTCCTTGAAAGAAATCTCTGTTATTTCATATAATTGAAATAGAGTAGTTAAATTTAAACTTATTTGTAATTGTATGTTTGAATAGAATTAATCGTCAAATTAAAAAAAATATGAAAAGACTTACCCTATGGAGCTTGTTGATTTGCCTAGCTTTTTTTGCTAGCTGTGGCGACGAAACCAGCAAAATAGAAAACTCCGAAACGACCATAACCGAAGAAACAAGTTTGCAAGACGAACTAGACGTAAAGAAAAAGGCCTTCAACGAAAAAGCACCTGAGGCCAAAAAGAAAATGTATGCCAAAGGAATTGAAAGTGTAGCGAATAGTGGTGTGCTTGAAAAGGCCTTACAAGTGGGCGATGCGGCTCCTAACTTTACTCTTACAAATGCTACAGGCGAAAAAATATCGTTAATAGAGCAACTAAAGAAAGGCCCTGTGGTCCTCACTTGGTATCGAGGTGGTTGGTGTCCGTATTGTAATATTACATTGAACCGTTTGCAAAAAGAATTACCTAAGTTTCGAAAATTAGGAGCAAACTTGCTAGCACTCTCACCAGAATTACCCGATAGTTCTATCAGCACCAAAGAGAAAAACGAATTGACTTTTGAAGTATTAAGCGACCTAGGCAATAAAGTTGCTCGTGATTATGGCGTGGTATATAAACTACCTGACCCTGTAGCAGAGGCGTATCAAAATGGGTTTGACCTACATAAATATAATGGCGACGAGAGTGATGAATTACCACTATCAGCTACTTATGTAATTGCACAAGACGGCATTATAAAATTTGCTTTTTTAGACGCAGAATATCGTAATCGTGCCGAGCCGAGCGAGATTATCAAAGTATTAGAGAGCTTGAAATAATATAAATTCTGTACATTTTTTTGAGATGTCATTTTCCTTAAAACTTGCTTCAGTTACAGAAATTCAAATCGCCTTTGAATTATTAAAACACGCATCTGTAAAACTAGAGCGGAAGGGAATTGACCAATGGCACTATTGGCAAAATCCTCCTCAGGAAAAAATAGCCTGGGTGCAAGCAGGTTTCGAAGCCAATGAATTTTACTTTATTGAAAATGATAATGGAAAAGTACTTGGCATGGTGCGCATTTCAGATGAAGATTTACTGTACTGGGGAGAACAAAGGGTAAAAGCAAAATATATTCACTCCTTAGTGGTACATGAAGATTATGCCGGGCAACAAATTGGAAAACAAGTAGTGGACATGATAAAAGCAGTTGCCAAAAATTCAGATTGTGATTATCTTAGATTAGATTGTGATGCTTCCAATCCAATGCTCTGCAATTATTATACCCAACAGGATTTTATAAAAGTTAGCGAAAAGAAACTACCCCTTGGCATCTATAATTTATATCAGAAAAAAATTTAAGTAAGGCAGAGCTAAATGCACTGAACAACAACATTGAAAGTTAGCAATGAATAAACTAAAATAGTAAGTCAGTTATGCGTAGCTTAGTCGTCTAAAAAAACTCTTTTATTATGACTATACATTGGTTATCACAAGGCGTGGCAAGCGTTTCAGCATTGGTTGTTGGATTTATTTGGTACGGTGTTCTTTTTAAAAATGCTTGGATGAACTCTGCCGGACTGAGCTTAGAAAAAATTAAAAAAGGTACCCACCCTGCCGTTTTATATGGCATTGTACTTGTTCTTGCCTTTATTTTAAGTATGGGATTATACCGTCATATTATTCAGCTTCATGCTGCTTTTGAAAGTCATACGAACCATCCGTTTTGGCATGGCGTATACCATGGCTTGTGGGATGCATTTTTATACGGCGCCATTCCTGCTCTTATAACCAACGCACTATTTGACCAACGCAACTGGAAATATATTTTGATAAACGCTGGCTATTGGATAGTAACTTTTGGTGTCATGGGCGGTGTAATTGGATACTTAGGATAAATGAAAAACGAAGAACAATACTGGAGCAATCGCTACGAAGAAGAAAAAACGGGATGGGATATTGGCTATCCCTCTACACCCTTAAAAGAATACATAGACCAAATCGAGAACAAAGAATTACGCATTTTAATCCCAGGTGCGGGCAATGCTTATGAAGCAGAATATCTTTTTGAACAAGGGTTTAATAATGTTTACGTTCTGGACATTTCTAAAAACCCATTAGAGGCTTTTCAAAAAAGAGTCCCTAATTTTCCGGAAGAGAATTTAATTCATGCTAGCTTCTTTGAGTTTGAAGGTCAATTTGATTTAATCATAGAACAAACATTTTTCTGCGCGATAGACCCTTCGCCAGATAACCGAAAAGCCTATGCTAAAAAAGTAAACGAACTTTTGAATCCAAATGGCAAACTCGTAGGCCTTTGGTTTACGCATTCTTTAGATAAAGGAGGACCACCACATGGCGGAACAAAAAAAGAATACGAGTCTTATTTAAACGCATATCTCGAAACGAAAATATTTGAGCCTTGCCATAATTCGATTAAGCCCCGAGGTGGCAAAGAGTTGTTTGGTATTTTTATAAAAAAGTAA
>CAZTCQ010000091.1:0-9044 GCA_964612525.1 uncultured Chitinophagaceae bacterium
TTCTTACTTCAACTTGCCTTCAAAATATTGCTTTACAATTCGAGTTGTGTTAGCAAGAGGACTTCTTAATTTTTTGCTACATTCGGCACATTCTTTTAATGCTACTTGAAGTGCTTTTCTATCAGAAATAAGAAATACTTTTTGTGTTCCCGGCTGATTAAGCCATACGTTCCATATTTTGTCAGAAATGCCAGCACGGGCAGGAGTTGGATTTATTTGATCTGGCCAAATGCTGCGATATTCATCTAATAATTTTGTACTGTGCACACGTTGCAAGTAGCCACCGTAAACAGGGCCTTTTCTTTTCATTTTGATTAGTCGTCTCATAAAGAAGCCTTTTTTGTTTTGAAAAGCAAGAATGTCTTGATCCTTGTAAAGCTTGCCATCGGCAAATGCTCCACGATCGTATAGCTTACCCTTCATGATAAGTTTTTCGTATTCTAAGGTGTCTTGTGGATTTTTCTTAAGTATCAAAAAGTTACCTTTTCCTTGAATGCGCTGCTCAGGGTAAGGTGTAATTTTGAAGTTTCCAGATGACTGTCTGCTCTGGGCTAAGGAGTTATTGGAAAATGAAATTGTAAAAATAAAAAGTGCTATGAGGGTGGGAGACATTGTTTTCATTCTTTAAAACTAAGTAATTCGAAATAAATAGTACGCCAATGCTTTACGAAACTCTTTATGCAAGGTAATAGTGTAGTTTAAATTGAATTCGGGATTTGGCTGTAATTAATGTCCCCTCTAGGCGTAGATTGCATCTACGCTTTCATATTTTTTGATGCTAAATATACCAAGGTGCAGATGCAATCTACACCCAGCCGTGGAAACATAAATCTAATAATCCTCGTCTACATCTTGTTTAAGATAAAGGTTGTAGTTGGCTTCTAATTCAACATCCTTGTAGCTTAGATAAATGTAATGGGTCTCTGTACCTTTTTTTCGTGTCAGTTTATTTTTCTTTAAATAAATCTGTCCGCCTTTTAGTTTTTCATTGGAGTCTCTCCAGTACATTGTTGAACTATACAATTCTCCTAGCTTTACTTTCTTTGTCGAAATGGAATCGGTAGCGTATGGCTGTCCGTATTTTTTGTTGAGGTTTTGAGTTATTTCTTTATGTAAGGCTTTGACTTCTCTAAGATTTTCAGTTGAAAAAAGAAAAGCAATTTCATAAAGCCTATTAAAATTATCAAAAAAGTATTTTGTATCCTTCAATTGATTCCCTCCAAAATCTCCCTTTAGGGTATACATCATATTACCACCATATCCGTTTTGTGGTTGTTCACCACGAGATTTTAGAAGCTCAAGTACTTCTTGCTTTGTACTTCCTAAGCTAACCCCTTTAGCTTGTGTAATCTTACTTTGAGCAAATAGTGAACTCGTGCTAATTAATATGGCTAGTAGGGTCGTTAAAAATTTCATGCTGTGGTAAATGTACAACTTAATGTAGTTTCAAAAGCTATCGGGATAGGGCGTACATAAATGCACGAGAAACATTAATTGAAGCAGCGCCTAATTCTCGCCCTCGTTTTTCGTATATTTGAAAAAGTGAAAAGATCAAAACGAATTTTCTTGTCCATCATTTCATTTCTATTAATGATGCCATCAGCCGATTTAATATCCTATGTAGAAAAGAAAAATGAAAGCTAAGGGTTTGCAGCTAATTCTTGTGGTGTAACGGTAAACCTCTTTTAAGGTTTAAGACAAGTTTGGACACCAACAAGAGGTCTCAGCTGACCATTTGTTCGCTATATTTGTGTGCATGAAAAAATCGCGCATTTTTATCCTAACGGCATTCTCTTTTTTCCTATTTACAAGTTCTGTTACATTTTTATCGTCTTGCAATAAAAATACCTGCGAGGGAATTTCTTGTAAGAATGGAGGTAGTTGTTCGGATGGTACTTGCTCCTGTGAAAGCGGATATTATGGTGCGCTCTGTGAGAATTTAGAGCGTGATAAATATATTGGACGTTATGAAGAAACGGGTGGGGCCGGCTCTATCCTAAATGTATCGGCCGGGTCGGGCGATTTTATTTTAAATATACAGTATGAGAGTGGTAATAGTATAATTGTGGGCAATTGGACAAGTTCGGGTGCCACCTTCCCACAACAAAATATTGGAGGTGGGGTGAGTGTCCGAAATGGTAAACTTAGTTTAAATGGTACCGAATTGACTATGACCTATGAATCATACTTTAGCGGTATGGGAGGAGGCACATGGGGTGAAGTGATTTTTGTGGGAGAAAGATTATAGAAGCTAATTATCCTATTCACCCTTAAATATATAGCTTTAAAGACTAGCCTTTACCTTAGCAGTTGTACTTTTGTTTAAATTTTTACAGTAATACTTAAACATTGAAAAAAAGCGTAAGCATTATCGGTTCTGGGTTTTCAAGTTTGGCGGCAGCTTCTTATTTGGCGTCCGCAGGGCTTTCCGTAACCGTGTTCGAAAAAAATAGTCAGTTTGGAGGCAGAGCGCGACAATTTAAAAAAGACGGCTATCTTTTTGACATGGGTCCGAGTTGGTATTGGATGCCCGATGTGTTCGAAAAGTTTTTTAATCACTTTGATAAAAAAGTGAGTGACTACTATGAATTAGAAAAACTAAGCACTGCCTACAATGTCTACTTTGGCGTGGAAGATAAAATTGCGATCCCGTCTTCGCCAGAAAAAATTATTGACCTTTTTGAAAAAGAAGAAGCGGGGAGTGGTGAGCAGCTAAAAAAGTTTTTAGCGCATGCCAAAAGTAATTATGACATTGCAGTAAAAGACTTGGTCTATCGTCCGGGTGTATCTCCGCTCGAATTAGTTACGCTGAAAACGATTCCAAAATTGAACCAGCTTTTCTTTGATATTAGAAAACTCATTGCGCGTAGTTTTAAGAGTGATCGTCTCAAAAAAATATTAGAATTTCCTGTTTTGTTTTTAGGCGCCAAGCCGGGGAATACGCCTGCCATGTATAGTTTTATGAATTGGGCTGACTTCGGTTTAGGCACCTGGCATCCGAAAGGAGGTATGTATAAAATCGTAGAGGGAATGCTGTCCTTGGCTAAGGAGTTAGGCGTAGATTTTGTGTCCAATGCCAACGTAGACGAGATTTTAACTGATGATACAGGCAAAGCCATTGGCGTAAAGATTAATGGTGAAGAAAAACTCAGTGACGTAGTGCTGAGCGGAGCAGATTATCATCATACCGAAACCTTGCTGCCGCAGAAACTACGACAATATTCTGAAGCTTATTGGGACAAGCGTGTCTTTGCGCCTTCTAGTTTATTATTTTACGTTGGTTTCTCTGAAAAAATAAAAAACGTAGAGCATCATAATTTATTTTTTGACGAAGAATTTGATGCACATGCCGAGTATATTTATGATGAACCTGCTTGGCCCAAAGATCCATTATTCTATGCGAACTTTCCTTCAGCAACCGATGCTAGCTTTGCGCCTGAGAATTGTGAAGCCGCCATGTTTTTGATTCCGATTGCACCCGGATTAAATGACACAGAAGAATTGCGCAAACAGTATTTTGACATTGTGATTAAGCGTACCGAAAAAATTACGAATCAAAGCTTGGCCGATAAAATAGAATTTATGGAATCCTATTGCGTGAATGATTTTATTGAGGATTATAATTCTTACAAGGGCAATGCGTATGGCATGGCTAATATTTTAACGCAGACTGCTTTTTTACGACCAAAAATTAAAAGTAAAAAAGTAAAGAATTTATTTTTTACTGGTCAGCTAACGGTTCCTGGTCCGGGTGTGCCGCCAGCCTTAATTTCGGGTAAAATTGCCGCAGAAGCTATTTTAAAAGAATTGAAACTATCCTAGATGATTAATTTGTACACCAAAATATCAGAGATGGGTTCTCGTATTATTACGAAGGAATATAGCACTTCCTTTTCCATAGCGGTAAGTTTGTTAGATGCGGAGATTCGTCAAGCGGTGTATAATATCTATGGCTTTGTGCGAGTAGCCGATGAAATCGTGGATACGTTTCATGATTTTCCACAAGAAGAATTGTTGAATCGATTTGAGGATGATTATCGTCATGCGATCCAAACAGGTATTAGTTCAAATCCTGTGCTGCAAGCTTTTCAGCATACGGTGAACGAGTACAATATTGACATGCACTTGATCGAAGCTTTTATGAAAAGTATGCGAGCCGATTTAAGCAAAGAAGATTACGATACGCCCGAAGAAATAGCGGAATATATTTACGGGTCGGCTGATGTGGTAGGATTGATGTGCCTTAAAGTTTTTGTGAAAGGAAATCAAGCGGAATATGAGAAACTAAAAGCATCGGCTATGAAGCTAGGTTCTGCTTTTCAAAAAGTAAATTTCCTGAGAGACATTCATCATGACTTTAATGCGCTGAATCGTTCTTACTTTCCCAACGTGAACCCTGAAAATATGACAGAGGCTGATAAAAAAGCCATCGTAGAAGATGTAGAATCAGAATTTAAAGAAGCTTTGGTGGGCATCAAGCAATTGCCGAAGCGCGCACGCTTTGGGGTTTATGTGGCCTATAATTATTTTTATCTTTTACTAAAAAAGATTAATAATACGAGTGCTGAGGTGATTATGGCCAAGCGCATCCGAGTGTCAAATTTTAGAAAAATAACATTATTAATAAAATCTTATCTTGTCAATAAACTAAATTTGATATAATGAAGATTTTGCTAGGTTTACTATTATTGGCAGCAAGTAACACAAGTGTGAAAAGCATTGTGAATGAGTTTCATGATTTGCGAACTGAAAAAACTGAGTTGGCTTTTATCGAAAAATATAAAGGAAGTTCAAAGGTGAGTGTGAAGGTCTACGTGCTAGCTGCACGAATGAAACAGGCCGAGTATACTATGAATCCGGTGAAGAAAATTAAAATATTTAATCGATATAAAAAACAATTGAATGCTTTGGTAAAAGCGAATCCGAAAAATATTCATGCGCACTATATGCGATTAGTGATTCAAGAAAAGACACCTTCTTTCATAGGGTACAATGATTTTTTGGCGGAGGATAAACGAATCTTACGAACTTATTTACGGGCTGAACATTCTGCTTATTTAGAAAAATTAATTAAGAAAAATACAAGTTTATGATTTTAGGATACATATTAATTACAATCGGTTCATTCTTGTTTATGGAAGCCGCTACTTGGTTTTCGCATAAGTATATCATGCACGGTTTTTTATGGTATTTACATGAAGATCACCATCAACCTAAGTACCAAAATACTTTTGAGAAAAATGATTGGTTTTTTGTATTTGGTGCCATCCCGAGTATCATTCTTTTTTATAAAGGAGTCAACCCCGAATTGAATTATAAGTTTTTTATTGCCTTGGGTATTTTGTGTTACGGAATCGCTTATTTTATTGTTCATGATGTTATTATACACCGACGATTCAACTGGTTTCAAAATTCAAAAAGCTGGTACATAATTGGTCTGAGAAAAGCTCACAAAGTGCATCACAAACATCTAGGTAAAGAAGATGGTGAATGTTTTGGTATGCTCAATGTCCCCCGGAAATATTATCAAATCGCAAAAGGAAAACAAAGCACGGAGTCCTAGCTTGTTTAATCGAAGGGCATGGAGGATCGGGTAATTTTAGTAGATGAGCAGGATAATGTGTTGGGAGAAATGCCCAAACTAGAGGCGCATGAAAAAGGGGTTTTGCACCGCGCGTTCTCGGTTTTTATATTTAATAGTAAAGGTGAAATGATGCTTCAGCGTCGTGCCTTATCCAAATATCATACGCCCGGTTTGTGGAGTAACACTTGTTGTAGTCATCCACGTTTAGGAGAGTCGGTTATAGAAGCCGGGGAAAGACGGTTGCAGGAAGAAATGGGTTTTAGTGTTGCGTTGCAATCTAAGTTTAGTTTTATTTACAAAGCAAATTTTGACAATGGTCTCATAGAGCATGAGTTAGATCATGTTTTATTTGGACAATACGAAGGAAAACCAAAAATCAATAAGGTGGAAGTGGAGGAGTGGTCTTGGAAAAACATGGACGAGATCGAGCGGGAGATGGTTACCAATTCTAAAGGCTATACCTTTTGGTTTCGTTACCTCCTGAGTAAGTATAAATCTAGTTTCATAAGTTCGCCAAGTGGTGGTTTGGAGGGTAAAGCCAGGCATTTATAACGTTTTCTTTAGGAACAGGCGTAATCCCCACACCTTGTGTATAAACAGATACGGGAAAGGAGGGGCTTTCGGATAAATTTGTACGTCATGAGCAAACAAGTTGCTGAATATAATGATGATTCGATACGGTCGCTGGACTGGCGGGAGCACATCCGTTTGCGTCCTGGAATGTATATTGGAAAGCTCGGAGACGGAAGTCATGTAGACGATGGTATTTATGTTCTAATCAAAGAGGTGATTGACAATAGCATTGACGAGCACGCGATGGGGCATGGAAAACTCATTGAGTTGGATGTGTCTGAGGATGAGGTGCGCATTCGAGATTTTGGTAGAGGGATTCCTTTGGGTAAAGTAAAAGATGCCGTAAGTAAAATGAACACGGGAGCTAAGTACGACAGCAAAGTGTTTCAGAAATCTGTGGGATTGAACGGAGTCGGTACCAAGGCGGTAAATGCATTAAGTGATTATTTTAAAGTGTCAGCCATACGCGAAGGAAAAGTGAAAACAATTGAGTTTAGTCGCGGTGAGGTTACGAAAGAACATAATCAAACCAAGACGAGTGAAAAAAACGGAACCGAAGTAGTTTTTAAACCAGATGATTCGGTTTTTAAAAAGTATAAATTTAACCTGGAGTATATTAAAAATCAGGTTTGGAATTACTGTTATTTAAATGCGGGTTTAGCCATAAAATTTAATGGCGAAAAGTTTATTTCCAAAAACGGTTTGCTCGATTTGTTGGAACGAAAATCTAATGTAGAAGAAATTCGCTACCCAATTATCCATTTAAAGGCAGAAGATATTGAAGTAGCTATTACCCATGGTAATGACTATGGTGAAGATTTATATTCTTTTGTAAACGGACAGCATACTACCCAAGGAGGAACACATCAGCAAGCGTTTAGAGAAGCATACGTAAAAACAATACGGGACCACTACGGAAAAAATTGGGATGTAAGTGACATTCGAACGAGCATCGTGGCGGCTATTAGTGTTCGTGTAATTGAGCCGGTTTTTGAGAGTCAAACCAAAACGAAACTGGGGTCACTGACTATTGAGCCCGAAGGGCAATCCATTAAAGGATTTATCCAAGATTTTTTAAGTAAGGAACTAGATAATTTTTTGCATAGAAATCCTGAACATGCTGAAAAGCTTAAAAAGCGAATTGAGCAAAACGAGCGGGAGCGCAAGGAGCTAAGTGGCATTAAAAAACTAGCCAACGAGCGAGCGAAAAAAGCCAATTTGCACAATAAAAAATTGCGGGATTGTAGGCTTCATTATAATGAACCAAGCAAAGGAAAAAATAAAGAAGAGCTAGACGAGAAGAAATTAGAAACCACAGTTTTTATAACGGAGGGAGATAGTGCGAGCGGATCCATAACAAAATCACGAGATGTAAAAACACAGGCGGTGTTTAGTTTGCGTGGAAAGCCGCTGAATTGTTTTGGGCTGACCAAAAAAATTGTTTACCAAAATGAGGAGTTTAATTTATTGCAACATGCTCTCAATATTGAAGAGGGGATTGATGGTTTGCGATACAATAATATCGTAATTGCCACAGATGCCGACGTGGACGGAATGCATATTCGCTTATTGATTATGACCTTCTTTTTACAGTTTTTTCCGGATTTGGTGCGTAATGGTCATGTCTATATTTTAGAAACTCCTTTGTTTCGAGTTCGGAATAAAAAAGAAACGATTTACTGTTATAGCGAGCAAGAAAAACGAGAAGCGATTGCAAAGCTTACTGGGAAACCCGAGATTACTCGATTTAAAGGTTTGGGAGAAATTTCGCCGGAGGAGTTTGCTATGTTTATCGGAGCAGATATGCGGAAAGAACAAGTGGCTTTGTATGACGAAGCAAAAATTCAACAATTGCTGTCTTACTACATGGGAAAAAATACGCAGGAGAGACAGAAGTTTATTATTGAAAACCTGCGGGCTGAGATTGATGAGGTCGAAGAGATAGCCTTAGAAGAAGATAAATAAAAGAGCGAAGCGCTAGAAGTAAAAAATATGATACATATAATTGTAGGAGACGAAGCGGCAGAAAATTTAAAAGCGGCCTTTGAATTAGACGAAAACTTGAAAGGAAAAGTCGTGGTGTTGCAAGATACTTTGGGCGTAGGTCCTATTGCTAGCGATGCCGAAAATTTTGATTCCGTTCGGACTCGTTTTTGGCAACAGTTGGGTAAGGGGGAAGATTTTGAAAGTAAGGATGAAAAACGCATTGAAAAAGTAATTAGAAAAGCTAAGAAAAAAGAGCAGCCGATTTGTTTATGGCTCGCACCCAATGTGACGGATGTCTGTGCTTACTATTATCTGCTCACGCGTTTTAAAGATCAGCCAGGGATGTTTCATGTCATTAATATTGATTCGCTGCCCTTCTTTAATGAGAAAGGCGCTATTTTTTATCCTAAAAATTTTGGCGAAGTTTTGCCAAAAGAATTTGTAAAAACAAAACGATTGCTCAAGGAAGTTTCCTTGGCAGACTATGAAACCGAATGGGAAACTTGGGAGCAGTTGCAAGCAGAAAATGCTATGGTCCGAATTCACAAGGGCGGTAAAGAAATAGAAAGTGCCGACGAAACTTATTTTGATAATACCTTATATTTTATCACGAATAAAGAACCGCAACGCGGAAGTAAAATTGTGCGTCAAGCAATGAATAAAACAGATCAAGCGGTGAGTGCATTGTTTTTGTATAGCCGATTAAAACAGATGGTAGCGAATGAACAAATAATCTGTGATCAAGAAAATCCTAAAGATTTAGCCAAAGCAAATTTTCACCGAACCGGAGGGTTTGGGATTAAGGACGACGGAGGTGCAGAAGAGAAATCGGCAGAAGAATCGGCCGGGGAGGAATAGTTTATCCTCCGAACATATCTCTAATTTCTTGGCCGGAAATTTT
>CAZTCQ010000092.1:0-3423 GCA_964612525.1 uncultured Chitinophagaceae bacterium
TAGCCGTATTATCCGTTTATATCCGAATACACACGTTTAATTATTAAATTTTAATACGCTCTTCTCGAATGGAAGGCGGTGCCAAAATAAAGAAAGTAAATTTTACTTTTTAGTTCGCTTGGTCACTTTTCCTCTTGGTTGATTGCTTTCGTGCAGGACAATGTCAGTATGTAAAAATTCGGCTGCCGCAGCAGAGTCTTTTACCTTGGTGGCAGTTCGAGCGAGCATTTCATTTTCAAATTCGTTTAACACACTTTTACGAATGCCCGCTTCGCGCCAATTGGATTTGGGACGGCAATGGCGAGTGATGCTTCTAGCCAGCGAGAGTGCGTCCAATAGTGCTTGATTGGCACCTTGTCCTTTAAACGGACTCATGGGGTGGGCTGCATCTCCAAGCAAAGTAATTTGTTGGGCCGATTCCATTTGTTGGGCTTGCAACAAAGCACGGTCGTAGACGGGATAACCCGTGATCAAATTTTCAGGAGTAGCCTCTAAGATGTCTGGAATAGGAGGGTGCCATGGCGTGCGTTTTATTGCTTCTTTTTTTAGCCCCTTGGGACCTTGCTCACTTAGTTGTTTAGCCTCGTTTTCTGTCATAGGAAAACTCAGTTGCCACATAACAGATTCCTTATCATACGGCATCATATAAATTCGCTCATGCCCATTGGCGGTCTGAAAAACGCTCGCTCCATCCAATAAATCATGATTTTTATTTTCCAGATTCTTTAGCTTACAAATCCCCAAAACGACCAGGCAGTTTAAATACCGGAGAGGCGTTGTTTTTGCTGGGATGATATGTTTTCGAACGGTACTCCGAATCCCATCGGCCCCTACAACTAAATCCGCTCTCACAGTTTTTATTTCATCTTTTGTTTCAAATTGTAGCTCAACACCCATGCCTGTTTTATTTTTTAGTGAAACTAATTTATGCCCCCATTGAATAGGATATTTCGCGCTTAACTGATGTAAAAAAGCCAAGCGCAAATTTTGACGAGCGATATGAATATTGGTCCGATTGGGTGTTTTCTTTTCGGCGTTTTGCTGCCACTTTCTCATGCCCCATTCGCCCACGATTTTACCATCGGGAGTATGCACCACATGACGCGTGGAAATAATTCCTTCCTCTAGTTCTAAAATCCCGAAGGCTTCCAGCGCTTTGCTAGCTTGCTGCAAGGTTAGCCCATAGCCTTGCGAACGTTCGTCAAAACTTTTATCTCGCTCATAGAGGGTGAACGGAATTCCCCGGTGCAAGCAGGCTACAGCCAATGCTGCGCCACCAATACCTGCCCCAATGATAGCTAGATGCGGTAAGTTTTCAGTGTCTGGCGATACCGGTTTTTCAGCTTGATGCAATCCAGAACCCTTGCAAGCCGAACAAGAAATAAAGGTACCTTTCGGTTTGAGAGGAGCCTCGCCTCTTTGGTCGCCCTCTTCAAAATCGTGGAGTGCTTTCTTATATGCCAAACGAAGCTTTTTTCGAACCCGCTGTTTTTTCTTCCCGCTGCCTTTACATGTCAGGCAGGTAGTCCAATTTTTATTTGGTTTGAGCTGGTTCACGGGGTTTAGATTCTATTGGAAAAAATTGTCTGAAAGCTTTTTGTACTATTTCTTGATGAAGGGAAAAATGGTCTCAGCAATTTCTCTGTTGAGCTAAAGTAAACCTTTACGAACAGAGAATTTTACCCAATCGAATAATTTTTAAAAGCCCAAAACTCACTTATCCCCAAATCTTAATTAATAATTCTGATAGTTCAGAAGTCCATATTATCTTTGGACGACCGTTAGATGTTTCTGAGCCTCTTCTCATGAACGAAAGGTCATAAAACAAATTGCTATGGCTAAATATATTTTCATCACGGGCGGTGTTACTTCTTCATTAGGAAAAGGAATCTTGGGAGCTTCCTTGGCTAAACTTTTGCAGGCACGAGGGTATAAAGTGACGATTCAAAAATTTGACCCCTACATTAACGTTGATCCGGGTACACTGAATCCTTATGAGCATGGCGAATGTTTTGTGACCGAAGATGGCGCAGAGACAGATTTGGACTTAGGCCACTATGAACGTTTTTTAAATATTAAAACGAGCCAGGCAAATAATGTAACCACAGGTCGTGTGTATCAAACGGTAATTAATCGCGAGCGAGAGGGGGGCTATCTGGGAAAAACCGTGCAGGTCATTCCTCATATTACGGATGAAATAAAACGTCGCATGACCTTGTTGGGCAAAAGCGATGAATATGATATTATTCTCACAGAGATTGGTGGAACGGTAGGAGATATTGAAAGTTTGCCTTATTTGGAGGCGATTCGTCAGTTGCAATGGGAGCTCAGTGAAGAAGAATGTATCGTTTTGCATTTGACCTTGATTCCTTATTTGAAAGCGGCCAAAGAATTAAAAACAAAACCTACGCAACACTCAGTGAAGCAAATGGCCGAAATCGGATTGCTGCCCGACGTGATTGTTTGTAGAACGGAGCATCCGCTCTATAGCGATTTAAAACGTAAGATAGCTTTGTTCTGTAATGTTAAGGCCGACTCGGTGATAGAAGCGGCGGATGCAGAATCTATTTACGATGTACCCTTAAATATGATGCGGGAAAATCTGGATGAAATATGCTTGGACAAGCTAAAACTAGATTACGGTAAGGAGCCAAAAATGGATAAGTGGAATGAGTTTTTAAAGAAATTAAAAAATCCGACCTCTACCGTAGAAATTGGTCTAGTAGGAAAATATGTAGAGCTTCAAGATGCCTATAAATCAATTTTAGAATCTTTTATTCATGCCGGAGCACACAATGAGGTGAAGGTGAATGTGCACTACATTCACTCCGAACACTTAAATGAGAAAACGGTAAAAGAAGAGATTGGTCATCTTGACGGAATCCTAGTGGCACCCGGTTTTGGTAGCCGCGGGATTCAAGGAAAGGTGGATGCGATACAGTATGTGCGAGAAAATAATATTCCCTTCTTTGGAATTTGTTTGGGAATGCAATGTGCCGTGGTGGAATATGCACGAAACGTACTGGGCTATAAAAAAGCCAACAGTGCTGAAATGCAAGATGATTTGGAGCACCCAGTCATTGACATAATGGAAGAGCAAAAAACCATTACTGAAATGGGAGGCACCATGCGATTGGGTTCTTACGAATGTGAATTGGTATCAGATTCTAAAATCAGTGAGATTTACGGCGGTCGTAAATTCATCAACGAGCGTCATCGTCACCGTTATGAGTTCAACAATGATTACCTAAAAGAGTTTGAGGATGCTGGCATGAAAGCGATAGGTAAAAATCCGCAATCTCAACTCGTTGAAATTATAGAAATTCCTGAACATAATTATTTTGTGGCTTCTCAGTTTCACCCAGAGTATAAGTCTACGGTAGAAAATCCACATCCCTTATTTAGCGCTTTTATAAAGGCGGC
>CAZTCQ010000092.1:3523-6936 GCA_964612525.1 uncultured Chitinophagaceae bacterium
TGAATGCGTTTCTTGTTGAGTGCCACTCGTACCTGCAACATATATCGAAAGCGAAATTTGACATCTTGCTTTTCTAAAAAAATATTTTCTAAACGATAGCGATGCTGAAAATAAAAACGTTTGACATCACTACGCATAACTAGTTGCTCATAAATTCTATATTCATTGAAATTTGTTTTGATGTCGGTATTGCCGAGGTAGGGTTCATTATAAAAGTAATCAAAACCGAGTCCTGCCTGATACTTGCCTTTTTTGTCAAGTTTGTAGTTTACTCCTGCACGCAGTAAAATTTGATCCCAGTCACCCAGGATATTATGAAAACGAAATTGAGCATTCGCTTGTACGTTCCAACGTTTGTGAACATCGTAGGTGCCCAGATAAGAATACCAAGATCCTAAGTCACTCGCTTGAGAAAATGCTTGGCTGTTGAGGAATAATATTAAAAAAGCTAGGAGTAGTTTTTTCATGAGCCAAATGTAGTAAGACCTTAGGGAATAAGTAACGTTTTGTTCCACTAGGCACTTAGTGTTTGGCTACTACTAAATATCGAAAAGCCCATTTCCATAAAATTTGAATCTGTTCAATTTTTGCTTTTGAAAGTAAGCGTTGTAGTTCATCTTTATGAAAACCACGTGCTACACTCAGCGGAGCATCGTTTTTTACTAAATAGGATTTTGAAAAAAGTTGAGTAAGTATTTTAATGGAATGAAAGGCGAGCGGGTGACGCTGCAAATCATTGATTATAAATCCTATGCGAGTATTCGCTTGCAACCAAGTGAATTGCTCAATCAATTGCTCATCAGTAAAGTGATGACAAAACAGTGAAGTGAAAATAATATCCGGTTTTTTATCAAAGGAGGCTTGGCGATAATCGTTCGTAATAAAGTTGATGGTTGGATACGTTTTTTTTGCAAAATCAATACAACTCTCTTTTAGGTCAATGCCGGTATACTTTAGATTGCCCTTTAGTTTTTTTTGAAGGTAGGCTAAGTTGTCGCCTCCTCCACAACCAATTTCTACAATATGAATTTCTTCATCTGAAGTTGGGAGAAGCTTTTTGATTCCGGCTAGTGTAATGCTATGACCGCCTAGCAGAGTGTTAATCGTGTTCAACTCTTTAAGATTCTGTTTAATATCGTCGAACGGGATGTTGTCCTGATCTAGTAATTCTTTTTTATATGAACGTTCCTTTAGTTTCAATTACGAATGTTTCAATTACAAATTACGTGCTCAGAATCGCACTTTCAATTGTCAGGCCCGGTCCAAAGCCTGCGGCAAAAACATTCTCGCCCTTAGAGCTAATATTTTTTCGCATAGCGAGTAAAACATAGAAAATAGTAACTGAACTCATGTTGCCATATTGCCGTAAAACATCGAACGATACGTCTAGGTCATTTTCCGCCAGTTCAAGTGCTTTGCTAAACTCTTGTAGTATTTTTTTACCGCCAGGATGAATAGCCCAATGTTTTATATCCTCAGGATTTGAAATAGCATTATGTAAAAGAGGAGAAATGTTTTCACCTAGAATTTTGGGTATGTAGCTGCTGAGCGTCATTTGAAAACCCGTTGGTCCAATGTGCCAAGCCATATCTTTTTTTCCTTTCAGCGCTACTTCAGTGTAGAAAGATTCTATTTTGTATAAACTATCCTCGGCTTGGTTGTTTACCAAAATGGCTGCCGCACCATCTGCAAACAGAAGGGTCGATGCCACATTGTCCATAGTAAATTTATTTTGGAAATGAAGCGTGCAAAGCTCTACATCAACAATTAAAACCTGAGCATAGGGCTGTTCAGCACAAAGTGCTTTGGCCAATTTTAATCCATGAAACCCGGCATAGCAACCCATAAAGTTTATGCCTAATCGCGCGGTGTTTGTTGGTAGATTTAGTTTTTCTAGTAGCGTAACTTCTAATCCTGGTGCGGAAAGCCCCGTACAACTTATCGTTATTAAATGGGTTACTTTTTGAAGCTCTCGTTCATTTAAAATACTTCGAACCGCCTCTTCACACATTTTAGGCGCTACCTCAAAAAAGATTTTCATTCGATCTTCAGTACTGGCTTCTTTCGTTTTGCTTTTTAATAAAAGGGGGGCTCCATTCGTATTTGTGAAATCTCGAATCGCAGAGTAGCGCTGATCGATCCATGAGTTGTCATACATGCGATTGACGCGTGCAATGTATTCTTCAGGAATATCGTATTGCGCAATAGCAAAATCTTTGATGTCAGTCTGCTGATGACAAAAGGGTGCGTTTGCGGTTCCTATTTTATTGATATATGCCAAATGCTTGCTAAATTTAAATAAATAGCGAAAGTAATCTTTAGACGATGCTTGTGGAGCTTTCTTGCATTTTAAATTAAATTTGACAACTAGTCTTTACCTTACTGAATCTGAATTAACTACTTTAGGTCTTGTTTAATGAAAATACACTTCCTTCTTGCCATTGTTTTTTTTAGTGTGGCTGCAAGTTCATGCAAGGATGAGGAGATTGAAAAATCATATTACTATTGGCGGAGTAACTACACTTTGAACGATATCGAACGCCAAGCCTTAGCTAAAACTGAAAAACTTTATGTGAAGGTTTGTGACGTGGTGGCAGGGAGAGAGGGGACTCCAGAGCCTGTGGCGGTTACCATTTGGAAAGATCAGCCCATGGAAGGGATTCAATATTCGCCGGTAGTTTTTATTGATAAAGAGGTGTTCATTTCTAGAGCGGGAGAGCTTGGTTCAGAAAAATTATCAATGTTAGCTAAGGATATTTTTACATTGGTTTCAAGTTCATGGGAGTACAATCAGTTGTCGTTTGACGAAATTCAAATTGATTGCGATTGGACCCCTAAGTCGCAGAAGCAATATTTTATCTTTTTAAAAGAATTGAAAAAAATAAGTTCAAAAAAAATTACGAGTACCTTACGCTTGGATCAAATCAAAAATTATAAAATTACAGGGGTTCCTCCTGTGGACGAGGGAGTTGTGATGGCATACAATATGGGTAATATTTCTCAGTCAAATGCGCAAAACTCAATTTTGTCCATGCCGGTTTTAAAGCAATATATTAATTCTAGTTCTTCTTACCCTTTGCCGGCTAAACTAGCCTTGCCTATTTTTTCTTGGAAGCTCTTGTATCGGGACAATCATTTTAAAGGAATTTTTAGTCATTTGTCAGATTCTATTTTGAATGCTAATTTTAGTACGACCGATGGCGTCTTTTATGCGAATCAATCAACTTTTGATTGGGAGGGATTTACTTTTAAAAAAAATGATGTAATTAGAGTAGAACAAGTAAGCTCCGTTGAATTAGCAAAGGCTGAGAAATATATTCGCAGTCATTTAGCGCTTTTAAAAGAAACTATCTATTTTGATTTGTCATCAAAAAATTTAATCAACTATGAATAAGAAAATACTTCTGTGGAGT
>CAZTCQ010000092.1:7036-8871 GCA_964612525.1 uncultured Chitinophagaceae bacterium
AGACAAGAAAATCCGTCAGAGCTTTTTGATAATATTAATGAAACCAAAAAAATATATAAGAGAACGAACAACCTAAACCTAAAATGGCGTTGCGCTTATCATATGGTTCGGACGGCCTACTTTCATCAGGAAATTGATGTGGCAGAAAAGCTATACGATGAATTTGTGGCTCCGCTACCAATAAATAAATCTGTAATGGAGTTGTGGTGCCTGGGAATCAAGGCTGGCGTTTTAAAAAAACAGGGTAAAAAAGAGGAGTCATTTTTACACTACGCTAGACGCTTTGTGCGTGACACGGCATCCTACAATCAAGTATATATAGATTTGAAAAATCATAAAAATATTGATTTAAATCGGGTGATGCCTTTTTGTAAATCTGATGAAGACAGACTGGCGGTTATTGTTGCGAAAAGCATAAACACTTCTAATTTTAGTTTGCAAGCTGTGCAACTCGGTGAAAAATATTTAAAAGATGATCGCAATTTGCAATTTGTTTATCAGCGAGAGTTACAGAAATTGGAAGCGGATTTTATACGAGGAAAATTAATGGATCCAAGGTCGGATAAACGAATTGCCTTTAATGACAATCTTCAGTTACCGCAGGCCATTCAGTTTAAGTCTTTGTACAATTTCACAAAGAGAAAAGCGACGCAACCGAACGCTACTGCCTATTGGCAAAATGCGTTGGCGTATTTGAACATTGTTCAAGGCGATTACAAGGGAGCTGAAAGACAATTACAATTCGCCCGACAAGATAATCGAAAGAAAAGTATTGATGTGGCACAAACAAAAATGCTAGCGTTTTTGGCTAAAACACTTGAAGGAGAAAAAATAAATACAGATAAACTAGCTAATTATATTTTAGATTTTCATAATAATAAAAATATTGCACTGGATGATCGAAATTCTTTTGCTATTTTTTCTTACAATTATATTCTCCCGAAATTAATTGAACAAGGGAATCTTACAGAAGCCTTGACCGTAGCCGCGATACGAGATGTTTCTTCTCCGAGCAATTATTCATACGTTGAAACAAAATCTCAACCTTACGATGTTTATTTTTTAAAATCTAGCCAATTTGTGAAATACTATTTAAATTATGTTTTGAGTGAGAAGGAGTTCGTTCAAACGGTTCAAGATATTGTGAAAGGTAATAATGGTTTTGCCAATAAATTGAAACAGAGTTTTAGATTCAAGTATGATCAAGCGGACTATAATCGGTTTCTACTTTATAAAAGAGTTCGTCAACAGGATTATTCTGGAGCCCTAGCTTTGTTGTCTAATTCGAGAGGGTTTTCTTCATTGAAGTTTGCTAAACCTTTTGTAATGCAATATGATGATATACGAACCCCTAAGGCTGTTGATTCGGTGCAAGGTTTGCTTAGCGCCAAGGAGTATTTGCTTTTGGGTAAGCAACTAAAAATAGCTGCTAAAAAAAGAAAGCCTGAGGCTAAGTTTCGCTACGGTCAGTATTTATATCACCTTACCTACTACGGATATAATCGTCATTTAATGGATGATAACTCTTATGAGTATCGTTCTTTGAATACTCCGGTATATAATGACTATAATAAAATTCAAACGGAGGAATGGTATTATTGGTTCCACAAACGATTTGACGTGACTTTAAGTGAAAAGGGATTGTCGTATTACGATTGTAACACAGCTATGTCCGTTTTTGAAAGCGCGTTACAATGCGCTAAGACTGATGAACAGAAGGCTAAAATTAATTTTATGATGGCACGTTGCTATCAAAAAAATGCTCCCTTGCCTGAATTAAAAAAGAATGAGAAATATGGTTGGACGACTCCGCAGCCTGTCGTTTATAAAGGAAA
>CAZTCQ010000093.1:0-3098 GCA_964612525.1 uncultured Chitinophagaceae bacterium
GAACTCACGACACATAAAAAAACAGAGATTAAAATCCCTGTTTTACCGAGCCGCCGATGAGAATTGAACTCACGACCTCTTCCTTACCAAGGAAGTGCTCTACCCCTGAGCTACGGTGGCTAAAAGCAAAAAAAATGCTGTCACGCTATAGCGCAACAGCATTTTTTAAAAAGAGCGGGAGAACAGAATCGAACTGTCGTCATCAGCTTGGAAGGCTGAGGTAATAAGCCACTATACGACTCCCGCAAAAGTTCTTCAGAAAACTAGGACAAAAAAGTGGGCAGTGATGGATTCGAACCATCGTAAGCTCACGCTAGCAGATTTACAGTCTGCCCCCTTTAGCCACTCGGGCAACTACCCATCCTCGTTTCTAATGAAAATCATAAAAAACAAAAGAGCCGATTGCCGGACTCGAACCAGCGACCTACTGATTACAAATCAGTGGCTCTACCAACTGAGCTAAATCGGCTTTTGAAATTTTATTTGTACCTGTCTAAAAAAGAACGAGTGCAAATGTAATTGATTCAAAAATGATTTTCAAAAAAAAAGGCCTAGGTATTTTCTATTTTATTAATATTTTTTTGAAGGCCAACATACGATATTACATTATAAAATAATTAGGATGCATCAACAGGATTAAGGGTATTTTTGCCAAATGTTTATTTTTCGTTTACGAATTATCATTTTGCTCGTATCCTTACTGTCACTTGGCAAACTAGCCAATGCTCAAACGGAGGTGATTGACACCATTATGGTCGATATGATAACGGATACTGCAAAGAAATCGGTAAATACCGTCCGACCTGCTCTTAACTTGTCAGAACTGCGCAAAGCCGCCAGAGAAGATTCAATTCGCATTGCAAAAATGGCAGATAAAAAAGTCAGAGATGAAAAAGAGGAAATCGAACTCCTAAAACAAAAACGCTTAAAAGAGAAAGAACTGAAGCAACAGAAGCAAAAAGAGCTAGCCGAGAAACGAAAGCAGGAGAAAGAAGAACGAGAAAAAGCCTACGCTGCAAAAAAAGCGAAGAAAGAAGAAGCTGAGAAAAAAGTGAAGGCAGAGAAAAAAAAGAAGAAATCTGAGAAAAGAATAGCCAAAGCACTTGAAGTAGAAAAAGAAAAAAAGAAAGAAGCAGCCGAACAAGAAAAATTAGCCCAAGAAAAAAAGGAAAAGGAATCTAAGGTTAAAGCAACCAAAGAAGCCAATAAAGCAGAAAAGGAAGTAGCCAAGGCAGCGGACAAAGAGGCAGAAAAGCAATACAAACAAAGCCGCGAGGCCGCACAAGAAGCTGCACAAAAAAAAGCAAGCGAAAAAGCCATCTCGGATATTCAAAAAGAAAGTACGACTAAGAAAAATGTAACCAATAAAATAGCCGAACCCATTAAAGAAAGTTCCAAAAGTATTGCTCCTGCTAACAAACCGACTATTCCTGTAGGTGTGGAGCAAAAAGATAACGTCTATGGAACGGTGCGCATAGCTTATGATGAGCAGGCTGCTTCCTTCTTACTCAGTATCCCTACAGAAACTAAAATGCATTATCATAACGACCACTCGGAGCAAATAATGCTGATTGAGGGAGAAGGCATGGTCTTAATGGGTTATAAAACCATTAAATTGAAGCGTAACGAACTAATTTTCATAACCAAGGGAACGCCGCATAAGATAATCAATAGCGGAAAACGAAAGCTAAAAGTTCTTTCGATTCAAGCTCCATTTTATGATGGCACTGATAAAATCATCTTGGAATAAGTGAATTATTTAGGCCACGCTATCCTATCAGGAAAAGACACCAACTTGCTTATTGGCAATATGTTAGGCGACTTTATTAAAGGAAATAAGTACCTTGATTATCCGCTGCCTATCCAAAAAGGAATGCGTTTTCATAGGCTGCTTGACGAATTCACCGATCGACACCCTAGCGTACGAGCGGCCACCAAACTATTGCGTTCAGAAGGTATTCGCTATGCTGGTGTGTTTGTTGATATTTTCTTTGATTATTTCATTGCCAATGATTCGTCTTTTTTCAAAGACGAAAAAGAACTTGAAGACTTCACTTTATCGGTTCTGGATCAGCTCGAAACCGCCCATGAAATAATGAATGAAGAGATGAAAACCTATTTTGGATACATGATTCGTTATAACTGGCTGTATCACTATCGAAATCGAGATGGCATCGAAAAAACGATTATAGGATTACTGAAACGCCACCCGCGATTGGGAGATTCGAGCGAGGTGTTGTTTGCTTTGTTTAATAATGAAGAGAGTCTTTTTCCTTTCTATAAAGAATTCATTAAAGATGTAGTTATTTGGAGCGAAACTACCCGAAGACAATATTAAAATTATTCTGTACCGCCTAGCATTGGCACGAAACTAAAATCGCCAAAAGTCTCTTTGCTAAGTCCGCCTCTCGCCCCTTTCTTTATACGAGTCATAATCTGCGAATCCCCTTTATTGACTGGAGCGACCAAAATCCCATTAGGCTTTAATTGTGCAATCAGCTCATCGGGAACAAACGGAGCACCCGCGGTGATGATAATTTTGTCAAAAGGAGCATAGGTGGGTAAGCCTTTGAAGCCATCCCCAAAAAAGAATTTAATGAATGGGTAGCGCTTTTTGAACGGATAGTTTTTTTGAACTTCGCGATACAAACCTTCTTGACGCTCTATGGTATAAACCTGTGCGCCAAGCTCAGCCAAAATCGTGGCTTGATATGCACTCCCCGTTCCTATTTCAAGAACTTTGTCCAATCGTTTTATTTCTAACAATTCAGATTGAAATGCTACCGTGTATGGCTGAGAAATTGTTTGACCACAATGAATGTCAAATGCTTGGTCTTGATAGGCTATTTTATCTAAGGCAGAATCCAAGAAGAAATGACGAGGTACATTGTTGATAGCACTTAAGACATCTTCGTTTTGAATTCCTTTTTGGGCCAAACTATCTACTAGTTTTTGACGTAGCCCTTTATGCCGATATGCATCTTCTCTGTTTGACATTATTTTCTGTAATACTTAGCCGGAACCGAGGTCACATTCATCGAATTGGTTAAAACAAGAGTATCCTCTCCTATAAAATCATAAATTAGATAATAGGACTC
>CAZTCQ010000093.1:3198-8840 GCA_964612525.1 uncultured Chitinophagaceae bacterium
GATTCTGGCCACTGACGGTTGATTCGTTTTTCAATTTCATTTTGGCTTAAACCATCTCTATTTTTTACTCGCGCAATTCGCTGCGCTAAGGGAGCTTTTACTACGATTAGTTTATCCAATTTCTTATAACCCCCACTTTCAATTAATAAGGCCGCTTCTTTAATCGCGTAGGGCGCTTTTTGCAGAGCAAACCACACTTCCCCTTGAGCGATTACTTTGGGATGAACCAGCTCATTTAAGTCTTTCAGTGCGGTTTCATTATTGAAAACAATTTTTGCCAATTGGCTCTTTTGAAACTTCCCATTTTTATAAATGGAATCTCCAAAACGACTTATAATATCTGCTTTTAGCTCTTCATCTTTATCGTAGAGTGCTTTCGCCTCCTTGTCGGCATCGAAAGTGGGAATACCAAGTGACGTAAAAATTTTACACACAGTGGATTTTCCTGTGCCGATGCCACCTGTTATACCAATTTTTTGCATGCTCTAAGAAGCCTCAGACGTTACCGCCGCATTTTTACGATCTTGGAGTGCTTTGGTCATTTCCATACTGATAGCGGAACGCTCCATTTTTACGACCGTTTTACCTAAGTCTACTTGAATGGTACCGTCCTCGTTTGAACGGATAATTTTACCATGCAAACCAGAAATCGTGATAATTGAATCTCCCGTGTTGTTGCTACTCGCAAATTCTTTTTGCTGTTTGGCTTTCTTCATTTGTGGCCGAATCATAAAAAAATAAAGTACCGCAACCATACCGAGCATTATGGCTAGATTCAGCATCCCGCCTCCTTCGGCCGCTTCTCCTTTGGGTGCCATTAAAATTATTAATAAATCTGTCATGTTTTTTTCTAGTTTAAGTAATTCGTAAATTGATTTTATGTTTATGCTATTATTTAGTAACTGTTGCCAAAATGGTTAATCTATATTTCGATGGAACTCCATTCGTAGTTATCATCACGCTTTTTTCGTTAAAGCCCGTTTTTCCTTTACTATCAAAAGTTACCTTCATGACTCCAGTTCCTCCAGGCGGAATTGGCTCGTAATCATACTCCGGGACGGTGCAGCCGCACGATCCTTTTGCGTTGGTAATGATAACTTCTTTTGACCCTTTATTGACATATTCAAATTCATGCTGAATCACCTCTCCTTCTGTTAATTTTCCGAAATCATGAACCGTGTCGGCAAAAACTAACAAACCGCTTTGCTCTAAACTAACGACTTGATTTTCATCTGTAGTAGGATTATTTACCAAATCTGTTGAAAGTGCTGAAGAGTCATTTAACACTTCGTCATGACTTGATTTAGAAGTATCGTTTTGACAAGCCGCTAACACCAAAATAGACACTAGCACTAACATGAAAATATTTTTTTTTCCGTACATAATAATTGTATTTAAGATAGTTTTCTAAGTAAGTTTTGTTTTTCTAGTTCTTTACGCAAATTATCCAATACGCCATTTACAAACTGACCACTCTGTTCGGTGCTATACAGTTTTGCAATGTCGATATACTCATTAATAGAAACCTTGACGGGAATAGAAGGAAAATAAAGAAGTTCAGACAAACCAAGTCGCAATAAAATAGTATCTACTAAGGCTACTCGATCGGCATCCCAATTTTTAAGTTTTGGTTTAATCAGCTCGTTTAGATACTGATATTTATCATAGTACGTTTGCAATAACTCTTCTGCGAAATCAATCTTTTCTTCGGTCAATGTTTTTTGAAAAACCATTTCGTCTGGGTGTTTAATTAATAAACTTACCCAACGAGAAATTATTTCTATATCGTCTTCCCAGTTAATAAACTTTTCTTCAAAAAAAGAATATGCTAACTGATCTTGATCCACTGTGTACTCCACGGCTCGTAAAACTAAGTTTTCAATTGCCTTTGCACTTTCTTTGTTTACAACGTAGTGCTGGTATTCTTCACTATTTTTGAAATGAGTAAAGGTTTTTTTTATCAAATCTTCCTCGGCAAACAAATGCTGCATAGCATTATCCTTTAAAGACTGACTTAAAGAAGTATTATTTTTTAATCCTTCAATGAAAGACATACGAGCAATGTCCGTATCTACCTCCGAAACATTTGCTTGAACAAATTTTGAGCTTTCTTTGTTTGCCTGTATTAAACTGTACTCAAACAACTTAACAATAAACAAAGCCAAGGCCGTGAACGAATGTTCGGTTTGACTAGCATTCTTAATAAATAGCTTTCGATAGTCATCTTGCCCCATTTCCTCTGACCATCCGATACCGTAGACTAGTTGGAAGATTTTAATCCGAATTTGTCTTCTACTAAATTGATTCTTGGCTTGCATCACTTTTTTCCACTAAAAAAACGAACACAAAGGTAAGTTGATTCCTGAAAGTAATTGGATAAAACATCAACAGAGATTGGCCGTTTTTATAAACAGTTGAAAACCGAACTCAGTGTGTATAAATAACATATTAAGAATTCTTTTTATAGATAACTCTATATTATATTTAGTTCTTGAGAAATGACTCTCGAAAATAACTCTACTTACTAAAAAATATTAACTGTGTTTATTAATAACAACCTCCGAATAAAAATAGACGAAGAATATAAAATTTTATGGATTGGCGTTGACCTGCAGGACAAACTTTGCTATTCTCTTAAATTCCTTGACAACTTGACCTACGTCAAAGATCTTATTGTTTATTTTATAAAAAAAGAAGACATTAAATACGTAGTAGCCTACTCATTAAATAAGGGTGTTTGGAATTTGGGTGGAGATTTGGAGTACTTTGTCGAATGCATTCAAAAAGGCAAGAAGGCGGATTTAAAAGATTATGCCTACAAGTGTATTGAATTGGTTTACAATTATAATAATGCCTATGATCTTGATGTATTTTCGACCTGTGTAGTGCAAGGAAATGCTTTTGGTGGTGGATTTGAAAGTGCCCTCTCGGGTAATTTCATTCTCGCCGAAGAGTCTGCCAAGTTTTCGTTTCCAGAAGTTATTTTCGGAACTTTCCCCGGTATGGGCGCCTATAGTTTTCTGACCAAACGGGTCGGCTACCGAATGGCAAATGAAATTATCAATAGCAACAAAACCTATACCGCAACCGAAATCCATGATTTGCGCATTATTGACCAGGTATGTGAGGACGGTCACGGTCTAAGCGAAATGTCCTTGTTGATAAAAAACGGTGATTTAGAAAAGTATATCTCGGATCCTTTCTTAAACATTTGTAATAAAGTTTCAAAAGAAGAACTATTAGACGTAGTGAACGTTTGGGTAGACAAAGCCTTTACGCTGACAGACAATAATTTAAATCGCATGTCTAAATTAGCTAGTTTTCAAAGCAGAAAAATTAAAAAAGACCTCGCCATGCAACCAAAGCTAGAAAAAGAAATGCGAAACGCCCAAGCGGATAGTCTTCTCAATATCTCCAAACGCTCCAACGGAGAGTAAAAACCAATGAACCCATTTACGTCAGCCTAGGCGAGACTAAGCGGTTTGAGCAAGTTCAAGAGAATAATTAAGAATCGTCACACTTCCGTGTGGCCTTTTTTATATTTGTAAGATAAAAATTAGCCTACCCAAACTCTACTGCCTCTCAAACGGCATCCTCTCGTTACATTTTTAGATCAACCGAAAACAATGAACAACAAAACACTTACTGTCAAGACCGCCATCGCCATACTTCTAAATCTCATTTTGGGAGCGAATTTTTTGCTTTCAGCTTATTCCAAATTACCCTCTATTGAAGTTTTTGGTTGGACCATTGCTGAATCTACTCCCTTTAATTGGACAGTATCTGAATGGCTTGCACGCCTAGTAATTGGGTTAGAATTCTTCTTAGGTATTGTTTTTATTCTACAACTATTCACCAAGAAAATCGCAGTCCCTTTTTCTATATTTTTGATTCTCTTTTTCTCAGCATATCTGATATATATTCTTTCGGCTTATGGCAACGAATCCAACTGCGGATGCTATGGCGAAATGATTCCATTAAGCACCAAAGAGTCTTTGTATAAAAACGGAGTAATACTGCTTCTCCTACTCCTAGCGGTCAAATTTTCCTACGAGATTAAGTTTAAATTTAATAAAATAGCGGCTTTACTTTTTGCAGCTCTGGCATTCGGACTTCCGTTCTACTTTTCTCCGCCAGCAAGCATAACCATCTTTACAGAGAAAAAAATTGAAAATGAAATTGTTCCGTTGGGCTTGATCCAAGAAGATGAAAACTTCTTCGAAGGCAAGAAAAAAATAATAGCTACCGTAAGCCCTACTTGTAAATACTGTAAAAAAGCAGCAAAACGCATGGGCATATTAAAAAAACGCAACCCTGAAATACCCTTCCTTCTGGTTATGGCCGGTCATAAAGACCACTTGGATGAGTTTTACGAAGTCACTCGGGCAAAAAACATTCCTTTGATATTCATGGATAGTCTGCAGGATTTTAAACGAATCAATGCACGATCCGGCGTGCCGACTATCAAATGGCTGGAAGATAGCTCTGTCATTAAAACTTCTACCTACTTTTCGTTGAGCGAAAACGAAATATTGGATTGGCTGAAAAAATAGTTCAGTCAAATGTCAGTAAGTAAGATTGCCAAATGTTGTCAATCCCAAAGATTTCCATCACTTTTGCGACATGAAGCTACAGCTCCAAAGACCCATAGCCTGTGTAGATTTAGAAACTACAGGCGTAAGTATTACCAAAGACCGAATCGTGGAAATTGCTATCATTAAAGTAATGCCCGATGGTGAACGAATTAATAAAGTCATGCGTATAAATCCTGAAATGCCCATCCATCCGAGCGCAACAGAAGTACACGGAATTTCTGATGCCGATGTAGCAGATTCTCCTACGTTTAAAGATGTGGCTAATGAAGTAAAACAATTTATAGAGGGTTGCGATTTATGTGGTTTTAATTCTACTCGTTTTGATTTTGCACTTTTAACCGAAGAATTTTTACGTGTAGATATAGACGCCGACTTAAAAAGCAGAAACCTAGTAGATGCCTTTCAAATTTTTGTAAAGCAAGAGCCTCGTTCGCTAACTGCCGCATACAAATTTTATTGTGGCAAAGAATTAGTCAATGCGCACTCTGCCCTGGCTGATGCTGAGGCAACTTTTGAAATTCTACTCGCTCAAGTAGAGAGATACGACACCATAGGAAATACTCCTGAAGAATTGCACGCCGCCTCCAAAGATCAAGATATACTCGATTATGCAAGAAGAATAAAATTGGTAAAAGGTGTACCCACATTTAATTTTGGAAAAAATAAAGACGTACCAGTAACCAAAGTTTTTCAAAAAGAACCACAATACTACGATTGGATTATGCGCAGTGATTTTGCACAGGATACTAAAAATGTTTTATCAAAAATTTATACGGAGTACAAATTAAAACAAGTGTAGTTTTACACATAGAGCACCCCTTTGAAGAACATAGTTATCATACCGACCTATAATGAAAAAGAGAACATCGAAAAGATCATTCGAAAGGTGTTTTCTTTGTCTGAAACCTTTCACATTCTCATTGTAGACGATGGCTCACCTGACGGTACTGCTGACATTGTCAAAAATCTTCAAAAAGAATTCAGCGACCAACTTTTTATTGAAGAACGCACCGGTAAACTAGGACTAGGCACAGCCTATATTCATGG
>CAZTCQ010000094.1:0-8824 GCA_964612525.1 uncultured Chitinophagaceae bacterium
TAGCAAACAAAGCTTCATTTTCCTCAACAAACTGTTCTAGGGAGGAAAAGAAATTCAAAATGTCTTCATTGGAATTGGTAGCGTTGATTGTAACCAAACGAATAAATTCATCCTCTTCGAATGAACCATAGCCTACCAAAAGCTCAGAGTGTTCATAGAGTAGCGTGCAGATATTGCGTGCTGGAATTCCTTTATAATTAAAACAAATCGAGATGGAATCATCTACACTAAAATCCGTATAGTCCACATTATTTCTAACATAGTCTCGCGCAGTGTCTGCTAATTCAAATTGTCTGTCCACGATTTGTTCCAAGCCTTTGGTCCCGACACTTTTCCATAAGACCCACAGTTTGAGCGCATCGTTTCGGCGACCACATTGGATGGACGTTTTACCTAGATTAAACTCATCGTGATCTGTCTGGTATAAATAACTCGCGTCATTAGAAAATGAATTGTGCAAGTGTTTTTTATCTTTTACCACTATCAATGAACAGCTCAACGGAGTACCTAACATTTTGTGAGCATTGAGGCTAAACGAATCAACCGCTTCGATACTCTCAATGAGGTGTTTATATTTTTTACTAAAGAGAACCGAGCCACAATAGGCCCCGTCCACATGAATCCATATATTAAATTCTTTAGCGATTTTATTAGCTTCGACTAAATTGTCAAAAGCGCCTAATACAGTGGTTCCAGCCGTGCAGTTAATCAGGATAGGGTGAAGGCCTTGGGCTATATCTTCTTGAATCGTTTGACGAAGTACTTCATTGTCCATGGCACCCTGTTCGTCGGTTGCAATTTTGCGAACATTGTCACGACCTATGCCTGCGAAGGCCGCATTTTTAGGAGTACTGTAATGACTCTCGGCTGAGGTGTAGACTATCATTTTTTGAGAGACGCCTTCAAATTTTGCTTTCTCATCGAAAGCATCCCGAGCCATCAACATACCCATGAAGTTAGTCATGGAACCACCCGGTGCGATTGTTCCGTCTGAGTTCTTGTCCCAACCAATCAAGTTGCACACTTCTCTTAATACTGACTTCTCAACTCCGATTTGAGGCCCAGCTGCTTTATAAGTATACATACTGTTGTTGAGGATTACCGCTAGTAAATCTCCCAAAATCGCTTTGTCCTGACGACCACCAAAAAGTTGATTGAAAAAAGCTTTGGTGGCGGTGCGCGGAGTGGTTAATACTAAATCTTTTAAGGATTTTTCTAATTCTTGAGAGCTGACGCCTTCTTGCCGAAGTTTGAGGTCCAGTCGAGAGGAGAGAGTGGCGGAGGCAATGTGTTCGGCCACCGGATTTTTCTCTTCATCTGCTAATAATTCTGTGACAATCCTATTGAAAACCTCTAAACTTTGTTCCATTTCGCTCAAATCCTAATTTTTACAAATGTGACGTTTTTCGTTGCTTTTAAGCAATAAATGGGCAGTTTTAACGCTAAAACTACATAAAATTAGCGCTTTTTATAGAATTTTAATATTCTGGTTTTAACTGAGACGTAACTCTGCTAACGCTTTCTGCCGCTTAACTTTGTATACTTCACAGTTATGGATGAAATCAATAGTTTAAGCCTACTTATTCAAAAATTAAACGCAGCAGAGAAATCTGAGGTTCCTGCACTTCTTAAAAATCTTAGATTACCGAAACAAGATTTTGATAGTTTTGCCTCTTGGTGCGATGACGGCTATACTCGTAACTGTGTTCACCGAACCGAATCCTATGAACTTATCTTACTTTGTTGGTCAAAAGGATGTGTTACGCCTATTCACGGGCATGGCGGGCAGGAATGTTGGGTTTATCAAATTGAAGGAAATCTTACAGAAAAACGATTTGAAAAGAATGCCGCTGGTAATCTCATTGAAACAGAAGTTTTGACCTTGCAGGCTGGAGACTTGACTTATATGGAAGATAGAATGGGGTACCATCAATTGTGCAACCAAAGTGACACCAAAGGGTACACATTGCATTTATATGCTTCGCCCATTGATACCTGTGAAATATTTAATGAGACTACGAACTCTTTTGAAATCAAAGAGATGTCCTATGACACTATGAAAAAGAAAGAGCTCGTTTAGTTTTTCTTTTCGTAATTAGTTGGAGGAACTCCAGGTAGAATGAACACTAAAATTTGATATAACTACTGTCGCCGTAGCTTAGAAATCTATAATCATTTTGCAAAGCGTGATCATAAAGTTCTTGCCATTTATTATTAGTTGCAGCCGCCACTAAGAGCAAGAGGGTAGAGTTGGGCTGATGAAAATTAGTGATAAGCGCTTCGGCAATTTTAAATTGGTAAGAAGGCAAAATCAATAATTCGGTGCTGAATGCAAATGTATCTGTCTTGTTTCTAGTCATCCAATCAAGAATGCTTTGCAGCGATTGTATCGGTTTTAGAACCGATTGCTGTTCATAAGGAAACCATTGAGGCACGACTAGTTTCTCTTCCTCTATTTCGGGAGAATTATAAATAATTTGCCCCATCCAAAAGAGAGATTCCAGTGTTCGAAGTGTTGTTGTTCCTACAGCGGTTATTTTTTTGTCGGAGGTATTTCGTAATAAATCATGGATCAAATTTTTCGTCAAGAACATTTTTTCTCTATGCATTTGATGCCCACCCAATGTTTCTGATTTTACGGGTTTAAAAGTGCCTGCTCCCACATGAAGGGTGACATAATCTATTTTTACGTTATTCTGTTCGAGTTGGTTGATGAGTGGTTTTGTGAAATGAAGACCCGCTGTAGGTGCCGCCACGGAGCCGTCGTGATGCGCAAATACATTTTGATAGCGAATGACGTCAATGGCTTCTGTACTCCTTTTGAAATAAGGAGGGATGGGAATTTGTCCAAAAACTTGAAGTGCATCTAGCATGTTTTTCACCTCTGAGTTCCAAGTAAATTTCACTTCGAAATAGCCTTCTTTTTTTTCTATTTTCTCAGCAATAAGTTCTTTGTTTTCTGTCTCTATTTTCAAAAAATCTTCTTTCCATTTGGCCGCGTTTCCTATCATACATTTCCAATGCGCACTCTGTTTTTCTTCCTGAATGGATTCTAAACAAAAAATCTCAATTTGTTGTCCGTTTCTATTTTCAAAATGAATACGTACGGGAATTACTTTGCTATCATTAAAAATGAGCCAAGTATTGGATGGTAAAATATTGGGAAGCTCATAGAACGTTCGGTCGGCGATTTTGTCATCGTCAAAAACTAACAGCTTACTTTGGTCACGCTGATCTAAAGGATATTTAGGAATGCGGTGCGCAGGTAAGTCGTAACGAAAATCTTTAATTTTTATTTCTTTGACGTTCATGCTTGCTTGTGATTAGTGGAAAGCGTTAAGGTAATTTAAATGCGTAAAACAATCAGGGTCGCGCATAGTTTTTGCGATCTAAAAAACTTGTGTTGTAATAGGCGTCGCAGCCACTGCCTGTGATCGTTTCACTTTTTGAAAGTTGCATAAATCCTTTTCCGTCTATCAAAGATTCTTCAACTACAATATGAACTACGCGCCCAATGACGATCGTGTTTTTATTGACTAGTTTGTGAGTTTCTTCAAGTTCTAGCGCAAATTTTATTTTTGATTCTTTTACGTAAGGAGCCCAAATGCTCTCTTGAAACTCTTCGGTTAAACCAACTTTTTTAAACTCTGAAACTTCCCTAGGATATTTGGCCGAGGCTTGGTGTGCTTTTTCGTAAAAATCATGATGCACTTGATTGATGGTGTAGCTTTGGGTTGATAAAATATTTTCTAACGAATGACGTTCTCGGTCAGCGGGGCGACACACAAATCCGTACAGAGCTGGTGCTGAACCTACGTGAAACACAGAATTGAAGAGTCCTAAATTTGTTTGATGTTCTTTATTTTTTGTTCCGATTAAGCAAATAGATTTAAAGCCGCCCAAGGAATTGATTAATTGGATTCGGTAGTTGGTGTCCATGTTGATAATTTCCTCATTGGAAAAAATTTTGTAACTCATAGCTATTTTTCAAATGTACTACCTGACAAATTTTAAATTATTTGAGATGAGATTTATTTTATGTGAACCTTTGACTTCCTACCTAGTCTGAAGAAGAAAGAAGATTTGGGAGTGCCCCGCTAGTTAAGATGTTTCTTAACGGCTGACAGAAGTTGTTCATTGGGCAGGGGTTTGTTTTCGTGCTCTTTCATGATTTGAGAAAGTTGGGCCGTTAGCATAGGTTGCACCCCTAGCTTGAGCGTGAGGTGACGTATAAAACTAATTTCAGACTTGCTTACTTTGTTGTCAAATCTCATAAGGAATAGGAGTCGATACAAAATTTCCATCCTAGCTACATCAGTGTCGGGTAGGGTGATTTGATTCAGGTTAAAATTCTCAGGAATTTCATCCAAGATTTCTATGTCTAGACCAAATTCGTCTAGCACGCCATAAATAAATTTCATTTCGTTGCGATGCAGTACGCCGTCCTGTAAGGCCAGGGTGTGGAGCATGTGAATTAAGGATGCTTTTATACTATCGTCTATTTCGTATGGCATACTGCTTAAAATTATTCAATTTTTCTTTTTTTGAGCCTATTTAATTCGTTTTAATTAATTGACAATCAATTCCTTTTTTCTAGGGTAAGATGTCGGGTTCACGCCATCCGGCTTTGTTCCCGTCGTTTGTCCCAATAATTTGGGTCTTCGTAGATGTATCTCGGTTGCGAGGACTCTGCGGTATAATCAGAGAATGTATCTTTACAAAGTGTCCATAGGAAATTTAGGTACTATAAAATTCATAACCGCAGGGTGCCCGCCGCGCTGGGAAATTGTGCGGGGACAAAAAGACGAGTTTTTCTTAGCGGAACATCATTTATATGGAAGCAGCAGACTAGGTACAAAAGGATATTGGCAGAAAGAGTATAATTTAAAATATATTCCTGGTGATGCTGCGCATAATCAGGCAAACTTGGATGCTAGTGCGTTTAACTATCGTCGTCCGTGGTACTCTAAGGTGTACAATGCTATGATAGAAATGCAGCACACCCGTCCGTATGGTAACGAGCATACTGAACAATTATACTCTAACAGATTGCTTGGACAGAAAAAATACGAGATTAGCAATCATCTTGGCAATGTCCTTGCAGTGGTTTCGGATAAAGAAGTAGATGTACCCCTTAATCCAATAACCGCTAGTAGTACTTCGCCAGAACCTTTGTTAGAAAAAAAATCAGGCCTGTATGCAGCTTATGATTACTATCCTTTTGGTATGCTCATGCCGGATCGTTTTATCCAAAATGAAGCGCCGCAATGTGTGTGGGTTAGCAAAAATCTGTACGTAAAACATCTAATAGACTCTTGGTTGCTCAACTTAAATGATGAAGCTGATGCGGCACACTTCGGTCCCGTTGGAACAACTACGATGATTTATCAACCCAACAGCTCCGAGGGAAATCCTGGCTATATTAGTTTGACAACTACCGAACCAGAAATGGAAGTAGGGGTGAATGTTGACTTAGGAACTACCGCAGCGAATAAGTCTATTCAAGTTCAGTTTGAGGTGGTTACGAATGGTAGTAATCATATGACCATGGATTTGGTGCAGTTTAATCCATTGACCGCTGCTGATGAGGTGTTGGCAAGCTATGAGGTGCCCGCTGACCGACAAGAAAACTTTACAGTGCAAGCTATTACGGTAAATAACAAACCATTGCGAGCTTTATTAAGATCAGATGGGGCGGGAGAAAATTCTTTCAGAGTACATCAGGCGCGATTTACAGTAGTAGATGAACAAATAGAGCCTACTTTAGTAGAAATTTGTAATACCGATGATTTTGATTCAGACTACCGTTTCGGCTTTAACGGTCAAGAGAAGGATAATGAGATAGCGGGTATAGGCAACTCAATGACTGCAACTTTTTGGCAGTACGATACACGCTTAGGTCGAAGATGGAATGTTGACCCGGTTGTTAAGACATTCGAGAGCTCGTACGCAACATTTGGAGGGAATCCGATATTGCATGTTGATCCTAATGGCGATGATTGGAAAAGTAATCGTGACCGATTAAGAGGAGAAAAATTAAAATCCAAGGCAGATGATAAAAGGACGCTTCAACAGGGCAATATGAAAAAATATGAAGGACTGCTTAAGAATGAAAATAATCCAACTAAAATAGCTGAATATGAGCTAAAAATAGAAATTGCCGATAGGAAGATTAATCTTTTGAATGAATTTATGGAAGGTATTGATGCAATGGGGGAAAAGGGAGGTTTCTTATATACTTTTGACGATTATAAGAACCCGGGAGATGACGTATCGCCTGGAAACGATTGGAGTAGTACTGAAAAAAGACATGGACACAGGGAGATGTCATGGTCCAAATCCGAAGAGGGAAGGACAATTATCCATATGCCGTATAATGATGCAACGACATCAGCTAAAGGGTTAACAGTTCATGAGACTCTTCATGGTACTCAGGTGACTTCGGGACTTATGAAGCCTGATTATAAAGGTAGTAATACGAAATTTATTGGGAATCATTTAGGAATAGAGAAGCGGGCATATCAGTTGCAGTACATAATGCATAAATCAAGCCTTCCATCTCCTTTCTCAAAAAAGACCAAATACTTAGGAATCACAGAGGAAAAGGTAAGAAATGTCATTAGTAACGACGGATATCAGCCATACAAAAAAGCACCAACTAGCTTTGAATATCACTTCCAGCAATTACCATCAATTAGATTACATACTCCAAAACTAAATAGATAAAAAAAATGCTAAAATCTTTTATTGTAATTTTATTGCTACTTTGCTCGTCCTGCTATGTTCAGCACTCTGGAGGCTTATATATGACAAAAGATGGGTCAACTACTATGGAGCCTTTCAGTAGAATATATCTTAATCCCAAAACAATGTCGTTCAAGTATAGTTACGCAATACCTAAAATTTATTTTTATTCTTTTGGTAAATATAGAATAGGTGATAATAATAAGCTATATCTATCCAGTACTCTGAATCCGATGGAACTTCCTTTGCAATTTTCTTTTGAAAAAAATAGTTTGAAAAGAAATCAAAGAATTGTATACCATTTTACTAAAAATAGTTCTGATACATGTAGGCTTAAGTATTCGCTGATAATCAATAAAGAAAAAAAAATTCCACTTGTTGCATTTAATGACACTTTAGATTTTCCATATCTGATTAAGACCTGTAAATTTTTGGTAGAGAATAGGGATGATGAGTGTATTGAAAATATCAATATGTCAAGACTTTTGTATTTTCCAGGATTTGCTGATAGTCTAATGTCTAAAGAAGTAATAGTGCCCAATGGACAGAATGTTGTTGTCAATTTTGAAATTCCAATGGACTATTTTCAGTTAAAGTATTTCAAGAATGAACCAGTGCATGTTCGTCCTTTTAATCGATTGTATTTACCGAAGTTAAATCTGAAATTCTTTAGGAAGCAAAAGAGAAAAAAAGGGATAGCTAAGGGAAGCCTTTAGCCAAGAGGGCATTATAACTATAACGCTAGTGGGTCAAGTGCCAGATTAGGTCATCAAAAAATATTGTCTTGAAAATGAACGAGTTAGTTAATTACTAACTCGTTTTTTCGTGCGTTTTGGTGTGGGTCAAATATTGCCAAAAACGGAGATTGTCCAATTTTGGGCTATTTATGTGAGTTTTAAATCACCCCTTCTATCAGAATAGGTCATAAAAAATCAATAATATGAAATGCAAAAAGTGCAATAATAGAGCCGTTAAAAACGGCTTTCAAAAGAATGGAACACAGCGATATAAGTGTAAGCATTGTAAAATACGCTTTCAGGAGAGTTATGTCTATAATGCTTGTAAACCATCAATGAATTATAAAATCAAAGGACTAGTAAAAGAAGGAATGGGTATTAGCAATATGTCACGTTATTTAAACATATCAACTACAACAGTTATGAAGCGAATTAAGCAGATAGCCAGTAAGATCAAAACTCCATCTATATTTCCAACACAAGATACTTATGAGGTAGACGAAATGTATTCATACCTAGGAAGTAAAGGAAGTCAATGTTGGCTTATGTACGCTATATCAAGAGAGCAAAAACAAGTGGTACATTTTGAAGTTGGAGGACGAACCAAGAACAATGCTCGAAAAGTAATAGATAATTTGCTTTTGAGACAAGCTAGGAAAATCTACACCGATAAACTAGCTATGTATCGTTCGCTTGTTCCTCGATTAATTCATAGCACAAGACATAGACAAACTAATCATATCGAAAGGCATAATCTGAATATAAGAATTAATTGTAAGCGATTCGCTAGGAGAAGTATTTGTTATTCAAAATCAATAATTATGCTTGAAGCCGTTTTGAAGATTTTCTTTTGTTCCCGCAGAGTGTCCGAATAGCAAAGCAGTCTGAATATTCCAGAAGTTAAGAAATTCGCTAGGTATTTGGATTCTGCAACTAATGGTGACATAAAGCCATATGTTATGGTTTGGACAGATACAAAACAAGGCGAACCAAATGTTCATGTTGGAAGAATGAACAAGGATAGTTCCGTTAATGTTTTTTATAGTTATTATATTGACCCCTATAATGTTGATGAATCAATTGAGAGAGTACATTATAAAAATAAAAGAGATAAAAAAGAAGAAGGGATAGCTAAGGGAAGTCCCGGCTGTCCGTAGTATGAATTAGCGGTCGATTTTGCGAGCTGTGCAGAGTTTGGAGGCCCAGCTGGCCTTAGTATTAGATAGTTGTAGGTTACAGGCTGTCCGTATGTCTCTGACTACGGACGCATAATCTAGGCTGTGTAAGCTTTTGTTTCCGCAGAGTGTCCGAATAGCAAAGCAGTCTCCGCAGATGTCTCTCGC
>CAZTCQ010000095.1:0-8702 GCA_964612525.1 uncultured Chitinophagaceae bacterium
GAATCAATGTCAACCTCGGTGCGTTCTAGTTTATCAATTTCTTGATAAATCTGACGAAGTGCATTCGTATTAGTAGCTCTAAAATATTTACCACCCGTTTCTGAAGCAATTTTTTTCAGGAGGGGCTCATCAATTTTTACTTCTTTTTCAACCATCACAATATTGCCAAAAGGATCCTGATCAGGTGCTAAGGCTTTACCGATCGTACCGACTCCAATGGTATACACTTTTACCTGATAAGTCTTGGCTATTTCCAAAGCAGTCACCGGGCCGATCGGTTCACTCACATTGTTTTCGCCATCAGTCAATAAGATGACTATTTTAGATTTCGCTTGGCTCTCGCGCATCCGGCTCACAGCCGTTCCTAACCCCATACCAATCGCGGTACCATCTTTAAGCTGTCCGACTTGGGTGTTTTTTAATTGTTGTAGAAGAATATTTTTATCCGTAGTCAAAGGCGCAAGTGTAAAACTTTCTCCTGAAAAAATTACGAGTCCAATCCGATCCGTGAGCCGAGCATTTACAAATTCTTGGGCTACTTTCTTAGTAGCTTCGATTCGGTTTGGCTTTAAATCTTGCGCCAACATAGAACCCGAAATGTCAATGCTCAGCGCAATGTCAATGCCCTCACTATTCACAGTTTCATTTACATTGTAGGTTTGTGGCCTAGCCAAGGCTACAATGATACAGCCAATACTCAAGAGCCGGAGCCCGAACAAAACAGGCAAAAAACGAGCCTTCCCTTGACCATTTTTTTTTGGGAGCCCTTCCAAACTGGATAGTATAAGAGGACTACTTTTTTTAGTTTTTTTTATTGAACGATAAATAACCAGTATAGGTAAGAGTAATAACAGCCACAATAAATATGGGTGAGCAAAATTAAAATTTCCTATGTCCAATAATTCTAGCACTAGTCCTTAGTTGATTTAATGTCGTTCTCCTGTTTTAAAAACTCAGCCGTACTGCTTACAAAAGATAAGGCCGCTTGATTACTTTGCTGATGTTCTTCTTCGGTGGGTTTGCTTTTAGCAAATTTTACTAAGTCCGCTGTGGTAAATAGGGTCCGAAGTTTATCAAGCTCTTCACTTCGTTTTTTATATTTTCTTTTTTGCAAAAACTTTTTAACGCTCGTAATTATTTCTTGCGAAGTTTTCTCAAAACAATCAATCCCAAATCCGTCTTCTATATAGGTTCGGATAATATCGCTTAGCTCCGTATAATGCAATTTTTCTTTTTGGGCAAGCCATTGTTCTTTCTTTATCAATGCTTGCAAAGATTGATTCGCGACTTCCCAAGGCGCCACATATTTTTTCTTTGTGAATTTTGGTTTCTTCTCGCGGCTCTTTACTTTTTTATAGATAAAATAAAATACTATGATTAATAACAGTAGCGTCAAGGCTGCCAATAGATAATATTTGATTGCGTCCCACAAGGATTGCTTGGCTTCAATGATTTCAAAAATGGGTTTAATGGGTTTGCTTGTATCAGCATCAATCGTTTTTACGGTAATGGGTATTTCAGGAGATTGAATTTCATATGCAGGACTACCATCTAAGGGGGTTACCACGAAAGTTTGTGCTGGTATGTTCCATTGTCCCTCCTCAAAATTGGTTAGAGTGCTTTCTTGAATCAGTTTGGTACTGTTTTTATTCCGCGTGGTATCCGTGCTAGCACGATTGATGACTTCAAACCGATTAAAGGTATCAGCCAAACTAGGGAGCTGTACACGGAATTTCTGTTCGTCGAGTTGAATCTCATTTCGGTATTGAATCGCATCCCCAATGACCATAACTTTTTTATCAGTAATGGTTTTAATTTTTACTTCCTGCCCCAAACAGTTTAGGCTTCCTAAAATAAAAAACGCTACACCCCACCAAGCGCACAAGCAAGATTTGCCACCTTTTAATATGGAATTTTTATGGATCATCGGCTTTTAAAAAATCCTTTTAAGGGTTTTACATAATCATCTGCGGTACTAATAGAAAGCAAGTCAGCACCAGATTTTTTAAAAATATCTTTGATTGACAATGCTTTTTTCTCAAAGCGTTCGGTGTAAAATTTTCTCAAAGAAGCGAGACTTGTATCCAACCAAGCTTCTTCTCCATTTTCACTATCCTGCACTTTTACTAATCCAACATTAGGCAATTCCTTATCCCGCGGATCATAGACGTGAACCCCAATAATATCATGTCGTTTTTTGGCAATACGCAAACTCCTAGAAAAATCAGGACTTATAAAATCACTCAATAGAAAAGCAATACTTCTTTTTTTAATTACGTTATTCGTGTAGCGCAGAACTTCTTCAATGTTTGTTTTAGCGCCCCCTTTGGTCGCAGAAGGACTTGCTTCTACAGTGAGTAACTCTCTGATAATATACAGAATGTGTCCTTTCCCTTTTTTAGGAGGAATAAATTTTTCTACCGTATTCGAGAAAAATATAACCCCTACTTTGTCATTATTGCCTAGTGCGCTGAAGGCTAAAGTGGCACAAATTTCAGTAATTGTATCTCGTTTTTTTTGGCTCGTGCCAAACAAAGAACTGGCGCTTACATCAACAAGTAGAAGCAAAGTAAGTTCTCGCTCTTCTTCAAAAATTTTAATATGCGGGTCAGCATAGCGCGCCGTTACATTCCAATCAATACTCCGCACATCATCGCCATATTGATAAGCGCGCACTTCACTAAAACTCATGCCTCGTCCTTTGAAAGCGGTGCTATACTCGCCACTAAAAATATGGTTCGAAAGTCCTTTGGTTTTGATTTCTATCTGGCGGACTTTTTTTATAAGTTCTGATATGTTTTTGGATTGGGTCAAGTGCTATTAGTTGAAAGTTGATAGTTGATAGTGGAAAGCGCTGAATTCACTTTCAATTTTCCACAATCAATTATCCACTAATTTAAGGTACTTCTACCGCATTCAAAATTTCGTTTACAATCATTTCGCTGGTCATGTTTTCCGCCTCTGCTTCATAAGTAATGCCTACTCTATGACGCATTACGTCTTGACAAACGGCACGCACATCCTCAGGGATAACGTAACCTCTGCGTTTGATAAAAGCATAAGCCTTACTAGCGAGTGCTAAGTTAATACTCGCACGTGGAGATCCGCCGTAGGCAATCAGTGGAGTCAATTTGTCTAATTTGTAATCAGCAGGTTGACGTGTGGCAAAAACAATATCAATAATATATTTTTCAATTTTCTCGTCCATATACACTTGCTGTACCAAGCTGCGAGCTTCTAAAATTTCTTCTTTCGTCACGACTGCTTGAATGGGTGTTTGATTTTGCGGCTGAATATTTTGTCGAATAATTTGACGTTCTTCCTCACGGTTCGGATAGCCAATCACCACTTTCAGCATAAATCGATCTACTTGCGCTTCGGGTAGAGGATAGGTCCCTTCTTGTTCAATTGGGTTTTGAGTGGCCAAAACTAAAAATGGCTTTTCAAGAGTAAATGTATTTTCTCCTAGCGTTACTTGTTTTTCTTGCATCGCTTCTAGCAAAGCCGATTGTACTTTTGCTGGTGCACGATTAATCTCATCGGCCAAAATAAAGTTGGCAAAAATAGGACCGTGCTTCACCTCAAAGTTATTTTCTCTTTGATTATAAATCATGGTACCTACCACATCGGCTGGGAGTAAATCAGGCGTAAACTGTATCCGAGAAAATTTGCCATTGATGGCTGAAGAAAGTGAACGAATGGCCAAGGTTTTGGCCAGGCCAGGCACACCTTCCAAGAGTACGTGTCCGCCAGCTAGCAAACCTATTAGCAAACGTTCGGTCATATACTTTTGTCCGACGATTGATTTTGATAATTCAAGTTGTAGTAAGTCAATAAAAGAGCTTTTTTGCTGAATGCGTTCGTTCAACTCTCTTATGTCTGATGATAATGCTTCCATGTTCTTTTTCTGAAGGCGTAAAAATAACAAAGTGGACTATCCCTTGGCGTTAAAGAAGATAAAAAATTTACGGTTCGTCAGGGCTTATTTATTCTAAAACCAAGACGATTTACCCGCAAGTTTTTTACCTAAAAAAGCAAAAGGAAAATAGGCAAACAATAAGTCAACAGCAATATACCATAAAGGAGGCTTTATCATAAAACTAGCTAAAATTCCTCCTAGTAGAAAAAAAGCCCCAACTATAATTGCTATGCGATACCGACGACTAATAGCCAATTTACAGGCGACGAAAGCTGCTAGTAAAGTTCCTAAGGCATGGGCTAAAAAAATGGGAATAAAATTCTTGAACGGAAGCTTGGCTAGCACTTCGGGAGTGAGCTTCATAGGGTCCACCCCTTCAGGAAGGGCAATGATGGCATCGCTGTAAGTGATGATTTGCATATTTAATAAACTGCCCAAAAGGAGGCCTACTATCGTAGCTAATATATTTCTAATCGAAGGGGTCATTGGTTGAATTTATCACAAGGTATTCATTTTTATTCAAAAAAAAAAGCGATACGTCTTGGGCGCATCGCTTTACATTTTTTACTTTTCTGCTATTTTCTGCGCTGACTGCGAGATTTTGCTTGCTCTGCTTGTTTTTCTTGCAGCTCTTTCATTTTTTTCATAAACTTAGATTCTTTAGCTGGTTCGTTTTTCTTCGCTAGAATTTTTGCTCGAATCTTATCTGGATCAATGATATATTTCTGAATGATAACCTGCAAGCCCAAGGTAATTAAGTTAGAAACAAAATAGTACAAGGTAAGGGCAGAAGCGAAAGAGTTGAAAATTCCCAAAAACATAATCGGCATAATGAACGGCATGTATTTCATAACCGGATTTCCCTGGTCCATAGTGGCGTTACTCATGCTGTATAATGCAAGGAGTATACTCGTTATCGCAAATAAGATAGTAAACAAACTCACGTGGTCTCCGTAGAAAGGAATCGAAAAGGGAAGATTAATTATAGAATCATAGGAAGATAAATCCGTCGCCCAAGCAAACCCTTTTTGACGGAGCTGAATGGCATGAGGGAAAAACGAAAACAGTGCAAAGAAAATCGGCATCTGTAATAAGGCGGGTAAGCAGCCTCCTAGCGGATTCACTCCAGCCGTTTTGTATAGTTTCATTTGCTCTACACCAAACGCTTGTTTGTCGTCTTTATATTGTTCTTTAAGTTCATCCAACTCAGGTTTTAAGGCCTTCATTTTCGCGCTAGAAACATAACTTTTATAAGTAAAAGGCGACATTAATAAGCGAATAATAAAGGTTAAGAGAATAATTACAACACCCATATTGCTGAACATAGAAGACAGCCAGTTGAAAAGAGGAAGTATCAATCCTTTATTGATATATTTTATAAATCCAAAAATACCGTAGCTCAAGGGCACGATTTCTTGCATGTCGTTTTTATAGGTTTTTAAAAGTTTATAATCATTGGGCCCAGTGAACAATTGAAAATTCAATTGGTCTTGTGGCTTGAGTGATAATTGCGCACTAAAATTAGAAATAGTCGCAGAATCTCCTTTCTCTGTTGGCGACATTAGCACTTCTCCTTCCGTGAAGGTTTGTCCTTTGGGTATGATAGTCGTATTGAAAAAATGTTGTTTAAACGAGACCCATTTCAATTCCTGTTTATCAAAGTCCTCTGTTTTTTTCTCAGTGATATCATAAGTGTCAAAGCCATCTTCTACACTATTAAAACAAACCTGACTGTAGCGAGATTCAGTTTCTTTGTCGCGCTCGGTGTGCAAGGATTGGCCTTTCCAAAATAAGGTAATGTTTTTGCTTTTATCTACGCCACCCGTAGCTACAGACATATCCATCATATAACCTTCTTCTGGAAGCGTATAGGCGATTGAAAATCCATCAGCATTGGTAAAGGTGACGGTTTTACCACCCGCATCCACTGTGGAGTTAAAGCCTTTCTTTTTAGTGTTTTGGGTTACACCATTTTTTTGATATTCAAAATCAAAACTATTTTGACCTCCTGAGAAAAGAGTCAACTCTTTTTTCAGTTTCTGTTCGTAGCTCTGCGAACTTTCAAATTTTTTGAGAATCACTTGCTTCAAATGAGCCCCTTGATTGGTGAAGGTTACTTTCAGTTCTTCGTTTTCCAAAGTTGTTTCTTGCTCGGCTATTACAACATTAGTATCGCTTTGAAGATTGGAGTCAGGAGTGGCGGCGAGTAAAGTTGCAGCACTATCAATTCTTGTTGTGTTCGTGGCAGCAGAATCTGTTGCGAGTTCGGTATTTTGTTTCGGCTTGTTTGTTTCTTCCTTGGCATTTTTATTATTAATAAAAATATAGGCAATTAATAATACCAAAAGAAGTCCAAATCCGATTGCGGAGTTTTTGTCCATAGTTTTAAGAAAAGTTGGGCAAAGGTAAGCTTAATACTAAATTAAATCCCAACAGTCGTTCATCTTTCCGTTGGGATACGCTTAATTTTAATGAAATATTGTAGTTTCAGCAAAAGTGCTATTGCCTGCTAAGCTTTAAGGTGTGTACACCTTTTTTACTTATCACTTTGGCAATACAAAGACCTGAGCGAACGTCCTGTGGTGAAAGGGTGACACGGCCTTGCGTGAATGGCCGCTGTAATATTTTTTGTCCATTCAGAGAAAATAGCTCGAGGCGAGCGTTTTGACTTTCTGGGAGTTGGATTGTGAGATTGCCGAGTCCCAAGCTGAAATTATGAGAATTGAAGATTTCAAGCCCCTTGAGTGCAGCACTTCTATCGGCAAGACCTACGGCAAGACAGCTTGAGCTTAGAATACTTTTATCTCGAAAATGCTGGCAGAGTACATTCACATTCGCTCCGTTATTTAGCAGCGTATCCGCTTGTAACATATAGCGAGCGGCTTCGGTAAGGGTAGTATTGTCGGTAAGAAAAAACAAGGTTTCCAACATTAAGGCGTCAGTAGTATTTCTACCTAAGTCTGTGAAAATGTTTTGCATGGCGGCGTTCCATACTTCGCCTAGTTCATAAAAATTTCCGGGGAAGGGTTGTAAATAGGTCATGCTAGTATTGGCGATCCGCCCTTGCCATTGACCATTGTTGCCATCCCAGCTAAATACTTTTTGCCAATTATAGGGATCAATATGTCGTGAATAGGAGGTGGCAAAATAATCAGCCAGGCCTTCATCTAAACCTCTACGCTCATTACTGAAAAAAGCATTGGCATTCGCGCTCCAGCTTACACCATGACTGTACTCATGGATAATCACATCGGCATCTTCGGCATCATCTATGCCGCCATCGCCAAAAATGATGTTAGGAGAACTTCCGTTCCGGTTAAAAATAGAATTGTCTGCCCCAAACTGACCGTGTGCATCGGCCGACAGTTGTAAATCCATAAGCGTATCATACCCTAAGGAACTCATGTAGTCATGGAAGGCGGTGATGTGATAGGCTACCATACATTCTTCAAAGCCTGACTCAGAACGATTGAAATAGAAGTTATTGTTAACCGAACTAGAAACGGGAATGAAGGGAGCCTCAAAATCTTCTATTTTTACATAATCGTTTTCAAGGAAAAATTTATTGACGAAGGTGTCATAAATGGCTGGGATATTAACAGGAAGGTAGGCCGGCGTCATCCAAGCTTGATCAATGTCATTTGAATCTACATACGGAAAACCATACATTTTATTCAGAAACGTTAAGGGGTCGGGTGAAAAAACGTTAGCATTTACAAAAGTGTCAATCCCTAAGTTTAGAACATGGTTCCACTCAGTAACTATCTGTCCTGCTTGGTTAATTAATTTTGTTTTGTCATAAGTTTTATCCCATGCTTGTTGCACTTGCACTATTTCGGACTGGTCGTCTTTTTGGTGAATGGCTAAGAAATGCTTCTTCACAGTTTCCTCTTTTGACCAAGTGGTAAAGTTGGGTTTCTTCCCTTGCCAATCAGCCATGCCTAAGGCAATATCAATCGGGCGAAGTTGCTCCAGGTTTTTGGCACCATTAGCGATTGAGATTATTTTATTTTTTTTATTGGTGTTGACCTTTATGTACTGAGAAAAAATAGGCAAATCCTTATAAAGAATGTCGAAGGTATAATGCCTAGAAAGCGGACTTTCGTTGGCAAAGCGCACACTAAGATTAATATTTGGATTGTTTAATTCTGGGATATGCTCTTTTAAAAATTTTTGTTGTTTTTCTACTTGAGTAGGAAACGTTTCATGGATGAACAACAGCTGATCTTGAGCGTTCATTGCTCCAAAACAAAGTAAAAAAGAAAAAATAAGAAATGTTCTCATGCTGTAAATTTAAAGTTACCATTTTTTGCCAATGAATGACGGTTTGGGCAATTGCAAATTGTCAGCATACTGTCAAAGAGAATGGCGGTTATTTCTTCTTGCCAAGTTTGCTGCGTAGGGCTTCTATTAAAATAAACTCTTCATCGCTTAGTTCGCGCTCATCAATTTCGGCTTCTTCGTTTAAGCTTATGATTTGCTCACTTTCTAGTTTTAAGTAAGCTGGCAAAGAAGCATTCATCACTTCGCCCTCGGCGCACATATAATAATCGGCCATCCATTCCCAAAGTTCAAGTTGTGTTTTGGTAACAATCGGAAAGGTGTCAATAATATTTTTAATTGGTTTGATAGTATAGCCTTCTGGCTTTTGATTGTGAACGTTTTTTACAATCCCGCTATACATTTTTCCTCTGCCAAACGAAACTTCAACTCGCTGACCAATTTTAATTTTTTCTTGCCACTCAATGGGCACACCATAGGTGAAGGTGGCTTTAAGTGGAAG
>CAZTCQ010000096.1:0-8663 GCA_964612525.1 uncultured Chitinophagaceae bacterium
TTCGCGTAAAAAGTTTGGACTATAATTCTATGGAAAAAAATATTAAAATAGAAACAAAAGGTATTGATGCCTGGTATGGAGAAAAAAAAGTACTTCATGGTATTGATCTTCAGATGGAAGAAAATACCGTAACAGCTTTTATTGGTCCTTCCGGGTGCGGTAAATCTACTTTTTTGCGCGTGCTCAATCGGATGAATGATTATATAGATTCGTTCAGAAAAGAAGGTGATGTTTTTATAGACGGCAAGGATATTTATAAGAAAAAAGTACGCATTGAAGATTTAAGAAAAGAAGTAGGCATGGTTTTTCAAAAGCCCAATCCTTTTCCAAAGTCTATCTATGAAAATGTAGTGTATGGTTTAAGAATTCAAGGGATTAATAAGCGAGCCATATTAGATGAAGCAGTAGAAAAAACCTTAAAACAAGCTGCGCTTTGGGACGAGGTTAAAGATGATTTAAAAAAGAATGCTTTAGGGTTATCAGGTGGTCAGCAGCAACGTTTGTGTATAGCACGAACCTTGGCCGTACAACCCAAAATTATATTAATGGATGAGCCAGCTTCGGCTTTGGATCCTATTTCTACAGCCAAAGTTGAGGAGCTCATTTACGATTTAAAGCAAGAGTATACGATTGTAATTGTAACGCACAATATGCATCAAGCAGGTAGAGTTAGTGATAAAACGGCTTTCTTCCTTATGGGAGAATTGATAGAATTTGATAACACCAAAACTATTTTTACCAAGCCGACTGATGAGCGAACCGAGAACTATATAACAGGTAAATTTGGTTAGACCTTAAATTGATAACAATATGACGAATCTGGAACAAGAGCTAAAAGAAATTAAGGACTCCGTATTAGAGATGCTAAAACTGGTTCTGTATCAGCTTGAAAAAGCAGGGGATGCCTTTGTAAATTTTGATGAAGGATTAGCGGAAGAAGTTATTCATACAGAGAAGCGTGTGAATGCTATGGAGTTGACCATTGACAAACATTGCGAAAATATATTTGCACTTTTTAATCCAGTAGCCTCTGATTTGCGCTTTGTGATCAGTATGCTCAAAATGAATTCAGACATTGAGCGCATTGGTGATTATGCCGATGGTGTCGCTGATTATGTAGTGGCTATCGAGGAGCCAATTGTTGCGAAGTATTTAGAAAAATCACGAATTTCAGACATGTTTGATATTGCTTATAATATGCTGGATATGGTGATTGTATCTATAGAATCAGACAATGCAGAATTGCCGCGTCAGGTATTTAAAAGAGATAGAGAACTCAATAAAATTAATCATGCCTCCTCTGACTTGATTGAGAAAATGGTAAAAGCAGATGCTACGAATACATCCTCAGCATTATATCTTTTTAGTACCATAAAAAAAGTAGAACGTATTGGAGACCACATTAAGAACATAGCTGAAGATTGGATTTTTTATCTTGATGGTGAAGTGTTGAAGCACCGTAAGAAATTGCCTAAGAAAGGGTAACACAACTAGCACCCTTGTGGTGTTGAAAAAAATATGACGTAGGCTAATTTGAGTTTAGGAATTAATAATTTCTAATTTCTCTACAAAATGTTTTTTTTTAATTCACTTCTATCCAGTTCTTTATAGTACTAAATAAAACAGGGTTGATCTTCATTTAGAATTATTAACTGGACCTTGTTTTGCAAGCCAACAAAATATTGAACGCCTTTCGTCTGAACCCTCAGGTGAACATTGTTGGTAAGGTTTTTAGTAGTAATCTCGTTGAACAACATGGCAATGAAATGTTCAAAGAATCCTCAGTGTATTTTTCAATAATTGTCATGAAATTGAGTGTATTTGGTTACCCTTATTAAATATTGATTGAGCAAATATGAGAGTTCATACTTAGCCTTATTATACCTCTGTTCGGTAAAACGAAAAAAGGGCAACTCGCCGAAGCGCGTTACCCAATTTTCTTCCCCCTATGAAAAAACTACTACTTATACCGCTTTGGCTTTATCCTATCGTATATTTTTTTTCAGAAAATATTCTCCGATAAAGCTCTTGCTGCCTGCCTCGCTTTGCGAGGGCATTTACTCCCGCAGGTGCGGGATAAAATTTTCTAATGCCCTATGGCATTAGAAAATTACATTGGTATTATTTAATGCTAATCTGCTTTGGTTTTACCTTTTCAGATTTTGGTAGGGTTAAGGTTAGAACGCCATCTTTAAATTTGGCTTCTATGTTTTTTTCTTCAACCAACTCTGGCAAGTAGAACGAACGGCTAAACGATTGTGCGAAGTACTCTCGACGCGTGTAGTTTTTGTCTTCTACCGTTACTTCATTGCCTTCGGCATCAGTTGATTTTTCCTGTTTCATTTCGGCACTTACAGTTAGGGTGTCGTGCTCAAGGTTAATGTTCAGGTCTTCTTTTTTATAACCTGCTAATGAAAACTCCAGGTGATATTCCGTTTCGTTTTCGGCAATGTTTACTGCGGGTAGTTGCCCTTTGTTGCTAGTTAGAGAATTGTCCATGTCAAAGAAATTTTTGAATAAAGGATCGAAGTTTGTTTTTACTAAGTGTCTCATAATAATTGTTTGTTTTTTTATTTGCTTAGTATAGATTAAGAATTGTACCAAAGCATGGATTGAGTCAAAACTTGGCAGAAGGACAAAAAAATAGCGCCATTGTGGCGCTATTTTTATTTTATAATGACAAATAGTCTAATTGTAGACCTTCACCATTAATATAAAATCTTCCAAGGTTTCAATTTGTTTGGTTCGATTTCGTGAGGGGAAGCTATTCGACTCCAGCCATTTTATTTCAAATGGAGCCTCCAGAGAGTCCAACAAATCATTGATTACGGTTGTTTTGATGGCATAAGTGACTCCTTTAGAAATAAATTGTTTGCTATTCACAATCCCAATCAAATTACCGCCTTCGTCTAGGACAGGCGCTCCGCTTACACCGGGGCTACTCGGAAGCTCTAATTGAAATTTGGTGCTATCTCCGCTCTTGCCATTCATGGCGCTCACATAGCCTTCATTATATACCACTTCATTTTTGGGAAATCCAAGGGTGAAAATCCTCTCGGCTAATTGGGCTTTTTTGTCCAACTGATACGGTATAGGATTGCTAGAAAATGAAAAGGATGAATCAATCACTTTAAGAACAGCCAAGTCGTTTTCCTTATCCTTTTTTACGATTTTACATTTATGAGCTTTGCCGTCTGCGGTGAAAATAAAAACCTTTTTACCGCCTTTCAAAACGTGCAAGTTAGTGAGTGCATATCCATTGTTGTCAACTGCGAATGCAGTCCCTGAGCCTTGATGTGGCTGATTAGGTAAAGTATTTATTTTTACTTTGTTTATATCGTTTTGAAGACGAGTTTGTTTGTTTTTGATATCACGAACCTCTTTGTTTACTAATTGAAGTATACGAGTATCATTCTTTTTATTAAAGGTGTTTTCTGCTATAAAATAGGTTGCCACACTTGCTAAGAAAGCTACACTAGCAGCAATACCTGCGGTTCGCCAGTACTTCTTCAATGATTTGCGCATGTTGTGCGAAATGTTGAGCGTGTTGCGGTCTTCTTGATCTTGGATGATAGAAATTTGTTTCTTAACGTAAGCGGCATTCCGCGCATGTTGAAACTGAGTAAAAAGATCTTGATACTCAGCTAACTCTTTAGCCAACTCTTCATTTTTTTCTACCAAATTTTCAAAGGCTTGCTGCTCGGCAGCGCTCATTTCATCTCGTAGGTACGATTCTATTTCTTCTATATAATTCATTTCTTATCATTAAAAAATAAGCGTTTCAATCTTTTAAGACACTTATGTTTCTGTGTTTTGGCGTTATCAGCATTAGTATATTCAAACTTTTCAGCGATTGCTTTCATACTCATACTTTCAATATAAAAGGCTTTTATCAATTCGTTACAGGGTGAGCCCAATTCGTTCAGAGCCTTGTGTAAACTAGCCAGCTTTTCTTCTTGCTCCTGGATGAGTGCAATATCAAACAAAACGGAGGCACTATCATTTTCGTGCATTTTAGCGTATTCACTTTCTTTGAGGGTTAACTTTTTATTCTGTTCAAGTTGTTTCAACCATTTTTTTCGAGCCACCGCTACCAAAAAGGTAGAAACCTTGCAGCTGAGCAAAAAATCTTCTTGTTTTGCTTTCTCATACAAAACAAGTAGGGAAGCATGAAATACTTCTTCTGCCTCGAAAGGTTCAGCTTTCATGTTCTGCAGACTGCGTGTTACCATAGGGAAACAGTCTTTATACACCTGCTGAAAAGCATCTTGCTCATCATTTGCCAAAGAACGTATCAACCGATTATCTTCCAAAAAGTTTTCAGTCTTACTCATTGATTCCTTAAAAAGCTGAAAGGTAACCCAATCGTACAATTTTTTCATGGGCATAAAAAAAATTTGATGAAATAAAATCTATGAAGTGTTGATTTTACTGAGTTTTGAAAGAATGTGACTAAGTGACTCAAATAAAATTATAAAATGTGGGTTACCTTTTTTAGGTTTGCGGTATAAACAAGTAATAAAATAATACAAACATGAAAAATTTAGTAAAAATTTCAATCTTCGCTCTTGCTTTAGGAATCTTCGCATCTTGCGAAACTGCTACTGACGCTGCAAACTCTGCTGCTGAAACTGCCGAATCTGCTGCTGACGCTGCTGTAGACGCTGCTGGTGATGCCGCTGACGCTGCTGGAGAAGCTGCTGATGCTGCTGTAGATGCTGCTGGTGATGCTGCTGACGCTGCTGGTGATGCTGTGGATGCCGCTGGTGAAGCTGCAGGAGATGCTGCTGATGCAGTTACTGGTGAAGCTGAAGAAGTAGTTGAAGAAACTGTACACTAGTCATAGATTAGTATCAAGTATTACAAACCACCATTTTTAATGGTGGTTTTTTTTACTTTTTTAAGTAAACAACTTACATTTGCGCTCCGCTGGGTAGCTCTTGAGTCACATCAGGATCCAATTATAATCGCTACTTGGCTAAAATAAATTATATGAAAGATTACGAATTAATGGTCATCTTCACGCCCGTACTGTCTCAAGACGAGTACAAAGCTGAAGCAAAGAAACTAGTTACTTTCCTAGAAGAGAATTCTGGTAAAGTTGTAAAAGAGAACTTTTGGGGTCTACGTCAATTGGCGTATCCTATACAAAAAAAGACTACAGCCCTTTATTACATCCTAGAATTTCAGGCGGAAGCAGATGCCATTAGTAAAATTTTGGTACAGTTAAATCGTACGGAAGGTGTGATGCGTCAGATGGTGACGGCTTTGGATAAACATGCTGTAGCCTACAATGCTCGTACAAAAGGTGCTGGCAAGAAAGAAAAAGATTCTGCGGCCGTGGCTTCGGAAGATACTGTTAACGAAAATGTAGAAGCTTAAGTTATGGCAAAAAATGATATAAAATATTTGAACACAACACGTGTACAAAAACGTCCGAAGAAGTATTGTCGCTTTAAGAAAATGGGAATCAAATATATTGATTATAAAGATCCTGAATTTCTAAAAAGATTTTTGAACGAACAAGGAAAAATGTTGCCCCGTCGTATTACAGGAAATTCCCTGAAATATCAGCGCAAAGTTGGAGAGGCTATCAAGAAAGCCCGTCAAATGGCAATTTTACCTTATGTAACTGACCTTTTAAAGTAAACGAATCATGCAGATAATATTAACACAAGATATAGATAATTTAGGAGCAAAAAATGAGGTGGTGTCCGTGAAAGCAGGATACGCGCGGAATTTCTTGTTGCCAAATAAAATGGCATTGGAAGCCTCTCCACAGAACATGAAAGTGGCTGAACAACGTCAAAAAGCACAGTCGAAGAAAGAAGCAGAATTGCTGAAAGAAATCGAAAAGGTAAAAGCAAAATTATTAGAATCTCCCTTAAAACTGGTAGCTAAAACAGGTACCTCTGGAAAGATTTTTGGATCCATAACAACAATTCAAGTTGCAAGAGCTATCCAAGAGCAAAAAGGGTATGAAATTGACCGGAAGCGAATTTCAATTCCTGACACCGTAAATGAGGTAGGTGAACACAAAATTAATTTGAATCTTGGTGAAGAAAACCAATTTGAAATTGACGTGCTCATTGAAGGAATGGATTAGTAAATAAGACAATAATTTTACAAGCCCAATTCTAGCAATTGGGCTTTTTTTATTTATATTTACGTAGAAATGCTAACTTTTCTATGTCAGCGTTTACTCCTATTATAAATAAGAATTATTCGAATAGATATTCTAAAATAATTGATATGAAAAAAAAGTTTACAAACAATTTGCGTAACACGTTTCTGTTAACTGCAACTCTATTATTTCTTAGCGCAACAAGTTTTGGGCAAGTGACGCCTCAGTTTTTTAATTTTAACGCAGGGAATAGTTCTAATCCGGTACCCTTAAGCAATTCTTCTAACTTTAGTCAGAAGGCTCAATATATCTATGGACCTAGTGTATTTAACAGTAATGGTACATTGGGAGGTACGCCTGCTTTTTTAGGATTGATTACTTCTGTATACTTTAGAGCAGGGAATTCTGTAAATACAGATTTCACTGATTTTTCTATTTCTTTATCTCAAAATGTAGGAACTCAAACACAATGGCAAAATACAACCTTTAATTTGGGTATGACACAAGTAGTTCAGGCAAACCCAAAAAATATTACCGTCTCTTCGACAAATTGGTTTGAAGTACAACTACAAACTCCTTTTATTTATGATCCTTCTCTCTCCTTGGCAGTTGAGCTAAAGCAAGATGGCTTTACTCCATCTGGGCTAAATATCAGAACTCACCTTACCAACACGCCGAATGCAAGGATTTATGGCGGGTATAACAGTAATATCGCTAACGTTATAGGTTCAGGAAGAGCCGATTTTGGGTTTGATTTAATGACTCCCACGCCCTGCGATAGTTTGTCTATGATGACCGGAAGTCTTGTTCCTAGCAATCCAACGGTTTGTAGCGGACAAATTATTTCATTCTCAGCTCCCAATTCAACCTTAGGTGGTAGTATGACTTATCAATGGCAAAGATCTACCAACGGAGTTACTTGGAATAATATTGCGGGGGCTACCACACTGACTTATACTACTCCTCCCCAAATTACATCTGCACAGTATCGTTTGATTATTAATTGCACCGTAAATAATGTCTCAGATACATCGGCACCTTCCATTGTAACCGTAGCTCCACCAACACATGCGCCTCTGCCCTATATACAAGATTTTGAAAACTGGGTAAGCTATTGTGATAATAGTGAAGTCCCGGATGATTATCATTGGATAAACAGTACTTTACCTAGCAACAATAGCACAGGAAATAATTCTTGGCGAAGGGAAGACCAGGGAGCTACAGCCGTTTGGACCAATCCCGCTGGCGGTCTATTCTTTCCCTCCTCTACCACAGGAAATCACTCAGCTCGTTTTCATAGTTTTGCAACTAGCTCTCAGGGAATATTAGATTTGCATATTGATTGTAGTGGTTCTACTGGGGCTAAATCCTTGTCATTTGACTACATAAATAATAACACGGCAGCTGGAAATGATGGATTGCAAATAGAGGTGTTTAACGGGTCGTTCTTTCTTCCGGTTGCATCTTACGGAAACAGTGCTAGCTGGCAATCTCAGTTTGTTCCTGTGAACTCGACAGCCCCTAATACGATTATTCGTTTTACGGCGAACGGAGGTTCAATTAACAGTGTTCCTGGTTCGGATATTGGAATAGATAATATAATGGTGTTAGAACCTTGTTCTGGAGCGCCGGTGGCTGGAATGATTGATAGTACAACGGCATGTCCCAACAAGCCTTTATTACTGAGCCTCTCGGGGAACTCTCAACAAGGAGGCATTACCTACTCTTGGGATACAGCGTCAACAGCTAACGGGCCGTGGGGCTTATTTTCCGGTTCGCCAGGTCCTTCCTTATCTGCTACTGGAATTACACAAGCTTTTTATTGGAGAGCACGTGTAACTTGCTCAGCTAGTGGAATCTCTGATACCACTGCCGCTCGATATGTGGACGTTTTACCTTTCTACATTTGTTATTGTGATAACGAGGCAAATATTCTTCAGTTTGAAAATATTGGTAATGTAAACTTGCGTGATAAAATAGGAAGTGCTCCCTTGATTAATAATGGTACTATCTCTACCGTGCTGAATAATAGTAGTTCAGTAAATCCTTATTCACTATTTCAATTTAATCCAGCACCCATTATGTATAAAGACACTAATTATTACTTGGATGTTTCTGGAATTAGCTACGTGAATTCTTTTAATAACTGTTGGGCCAAGGGATATATTGATTTTAATAGAGACGGAGTATACAATGTTACCTCTGAACTTGTCTTGAATGGCCCTGTGGGCATTAATAATAACTATGTGGTTATGGATAGTTTTCAAGTACCTTCTAATATTGATGTCGGCTTAACGGGAATGAGAATCATTCTGCAAGAAGGCGGAGGTTCTTTATCGGTAACTCCTTGTGGAATATTTGGAAGAGGCGAGGTTGAGGACTATGTGGTCAATTTACAATTTTTGCCATGTAATACCCCTCCAAATCCAGGTGTTTCTATAATTGATGACACAACGGTCTGTCCAAATAACGTAGTTCGGATTGTTAATAATACGCATGACCGATTTTTTGCAAATATTGATTTCTCGTGGCAAGAGTC
>CAZTCQ010000097.1:0-8658 GCA_964612525.1 uncultured Chitinophagaceae bacterium
GTAACCAATCTTGATTCTTGGAAACTAGTATGATTTCGCATCACTGAAGATGAAAACAGCTCAAAGAAAATTTAAATATCAGGTAAGCTTAATTCGCAGCTAGGGTAATAAGTTTGGCGTGATTAGCTAATTAAAACAACTAAGGAACCCATGCACAGGCTGCGCTTGAATCTTTGGCAACTTGTTCTTTGAAATACCATCCATTTTCACAAGTCTGTTGATTAATTCCTTGACCTTCGGTTGAACCTTTTTCAACTGTGGTAACACCCGAAGCAGTACAATAACACTCACCGGTTTTTACACATGATGAAGCAATTAGAATCGTGCCGAATAGAAGGATGTATTTAATCATATTTTAAAAACGAGCTATAGTTGATAATATTATTAGTTAGGATATAAAATTAAGATAAAATCTAGCGAAAACTATCAAGCTCAAGGAAATTTAATGTTTCCGTTAAAGGAATTTTCTGAACAATTCATACACTTTTTCGAGCGCTTTACCCAGGTAGTCTGGGGAGGTGCCGAAATGATCCTCGTGATAATTTTCTATCCCAAATGCTCCAAATGGGCCTTGAAAATCAGGTTCCTCCAAGGTATGAACTCCAAAAGAAAAAAAACATAAACTAAATAGCAGCAGAACCGACTGGCGAAACGCTTTTTTCTTATGATTTACATAATACACTATGCATATAATAAGACCAATCGGTATGATCATTAGGTACCAAGCGTCACTCAACCATGAACTATTTAAGATATGCACTTGTTCAAAAATAGTGTATATCCTCGTTTTTCTTATATTTTAACTATTTATACCGCAAAAAAGTTTATATTTTTACAATACAAAATGAAAAGGCACGTTGTAATACTGTTTGTTCTCTTGTTTGGAAGCCAGTTGGCTTTTGGTCAAGGAAATTCTGCGAAGGTGGAACTGTACCCCGTGCCATTGAGACAGAACAAACTGAGCGTGCGCATGGCTTCAAGTATTGCACAAAAAGCTAGAACTCTTGAACTTCGAAATTTTATTGGAAAAAAACTACGTACCATTCAGTGTGATGGAAAAAAAATATTGGAGTTTGATGATATGCGTCAATTTCCTGAAGGAATTTATGTGGTACTTGTCAAAGGAAAAAATGGCAAGATTGAGTCCACCGCTAAATTTATGATTTCAAAGTAAATGAATCCTACCAAATCGTCTTCTAAAAAGATAATCTTTGGCCGGCAACCGATCCTAGAGGCGCTGCGCAGTGACATTCTCATTGATAAATTATTTCTTTATCATGGCATTACAGGTGATATTGTTGGGGATGTATTAGAGGTGGCCAAAGAGGCTAAGGTCCCTATTCAAAGAGTTCCGAATGAAAAACTAAATTCTATGACACGTAAAAACCACCAAGGCATGGTGGCTATGTGTGGAGTGGTAGAATATCAATCCGTTCAAGATGTGATTTCACAATGTTTTGACCAGGGAAAAAACCCTTTTTTACTTTTGTTGGATGGAATTACAGACGTTCGAAATATGGGAGCGATTATTCGCAGTGCAGTTTGCTGCGGAGTAGATGCCATTATTTTTTCAGAAAAAAATGCGGCACCCATCTTTGAAGATATGGTAAAAACATCAGCGGGGGCTTTTACACAAATGAATTTTTGTCGAGAAAAAAGTATTAATGTAGCCTTTGAAACAATCAAAATGAATGGAATCAAGGTATACTCTTCAGATTTGCGCGCTACCAAAAAACTAAGAGAATTAGACATGAAAGAGCCCCTTTGTATGGTGTTGGGTTCCGAGGATAATGGGATTTCTAGTACGAGCCGGAAAGCAAGTGATGAAAACTTTATTATTCCTATGAAAGGTGAATTTGACAGTTTCAACGTTAGTGTGGCTGCTGGAATTATCTGCTACGAAGTTCTGAACCAAAGAATGTAGAAAACTCTCTTACCTAGGCAAGGAATACTTTTTTTAATTGCGTTACTTTGCAAAAATTATAAAATATAACAGAAATGAATTTCGAAACACTCTTATTTGAAGTAGAAGAAAATATAGCGATTATTACTATAAATCGCCCTGACAAAATGAATGCGCTCAATGCTGATGTAATTCAAGAATTGAGCAAAGCAATTGACGAAGTTGAAAAAAATCAAGACATCCGTTCGGCGATTATCACAGGTGCTGGAAAAGCATTCGTAGCAGGAGCTGATATCTCAGAATTTCCAAGTATGGATCCTGCCGCAGGTAAGGCGCTGGCGGAAACAGGAGCGGAACATGTGTTTAATAAAATAGAAAATTGCTCGAAGCCCGTTGTGGCGGCGGTTAATGGTTTTGCATTAGGCGGTGGATGCGAGTTGGCTATGGCTTGTCATTTTAGAGTCGCTAGCGAAAAGGCAAAATTTGGTCAGCCAGAGGTGAACTTAGGTTTGATTCCAGGATATGGTGGAACGCAGCGCTTAACTGCTTTAGTTGGCAAGGGAAGAGCTATGGAGCTTTGCATGACGGCTCACATGCCCGATGCCGTTGAAGCAGAAAAAATTGGTTTAGTAAATCACGTAACTACGGTAGAATCTTTGTTGGGACATACAAAAAATATTTTAGGTATCATTAATAAAAAGTCTCCTATGGCTTTATCTAAAGTAATTAAATGTGTGAATGCAGCAGGTGGAGATGACGGCTTTGCGACTGAAATCGAAGAGTTCGGTAGTTGTTTCGCTACTCCTGAAATGAAAGAGGGAGTTGGCGCATTTTTAGAAAAAAGAAAGGCTGATTTTCAAGGAGTTTCTGCCTAGGGAAATTTTTATCAAATTCAAAAGCGTCACAGAAGGTGGCGCTTTTTTTATGTCTAAAAATCTTGAACGAGTTAAAAATCAACTCGGGCAATGCGCCTCTTCACCATTAAAAATTGCAGGACGCTGTGTAATTTCGTGGTAACAAATAACGTCTTCGGCATAGAAGTGAAGGACCATACTTTTTCGCGTTAGGGCTGAATTTTTTATACGAGAGCCGCCATGCAAAATGTTTGCATGCCAAATGAAAGCGTCACCTTTTTTTGGACAGAAAATCTCTTTTTTCAATTTATTGTTTTCGATTACTTCTTGTATGGCATCCTCATATTTTTGATAAGCCTTTGGTCCCAGTAGAAAATAATTTCCGCCGTGATTATAATCGTCATTCAATACGTAGGGTAATTTATGACTTCCAGGATAATAAAAAAGCGGGCCACTATCTGGGTGAATATCTTCAAGCGCGACCCAAACGGCTACTAAGTAGCCCAATGGGTAGGTGGTCATGTGAATGGTGTCGCTATGGGCTCTTTGAGCACTGCCGTGTTCGAAGTTTAAACTTTGAAAGAGCTTGGCTTTTTTGCCTAACAAAAAGTCTAAGAGATGAGTGATTTTCTTTTTGGTAGCTAGTTCGTAAATCTTTTCTGATTTGTGAATCGCAAAAATGATGCGTTCATCATCTCTGTGTTTCGCTTTGCCTGTTTTTTTTAGGCTTTCAATTTCACTTAGAATGGTTTCCACTTCATCACCGGAAAAAGCTTTTTCTAAAATGATATATCCATCTTTTGAGAAGCCTTTTATTTTCTCCTTTTCTGAATCAGAAAAGTTTGCGATGGCGAGCTTTGCTGAAAGTTGTTCTGCCGCATTTTCTTGATCTAGCCAAGGTATATCTGTGACTGCATTCGAGTCAAAATCTTTACTCGACAAAAGGTCATTCGTAGACTTGGTGAGGCCGTATTTTTTATATACGTCCTCATTGCAATCCAGTTTTTTACGGTTCAACAAATTGTTGAACCAGTATACCGCTTTTATCCTCTTCAAAAAAGACATGAAGTAAAATTAAGCTTTTATCGCTTTCTAAAACTCAATTCCTAAACCAATCGTGTATCGAATGCCAGCCATAGGGTAGAAGTAATTATATACTTCTTGTCTGCCGCCAGAGATAAATGAGAAAGTGTACCCATTGCTTTCATATTGTGTATTCAGTAGATTCATGATGCCACCTCTTAATTTTAACGTTCCTCCTTTTTTCAATTTGTAGGGCATATTTACCAGCAAATCAACAGTGGTGTAGGGGTCAATGCTTTTTATGATATTCTCGGTATTATCCAAGTATTGACGGCCAACATATTTCGGCATCAGATCGATAGATAGCTCTGAAAAATTATTGGCTATACCGCCGCGTAGAGGATAAAACGTAAGTTGACCACCTGCAATAATGTTAGGAGAGAAGGCGATTCGAGTGTTGCTAAAGTTGTTTTCTATCACCGTACCATTATCAAAATTATCTATACGTTCATTATAAGATTGGATCCGATGGTTAGCAAAAGAAACATTAGCCTGAAGGATAAGGTTTTTGTTCCATGTGTAGTTTGCTAGAAGCTCTAGACCTTGTCTGAATGATTTATCGACATTGACACGGCTATATGCACCTACGTCATTGATGGCTCCGTCCAAGACCAATTGATTTTGATAGTCCATGTGATAAAGCGTAGCGTAAAGGTTTAGGTTTTTTCCTATTTTTCTTTTGGCGTTTAGCTCAATGTCTACCATGGATTCAGCTTCAGGGATTTTATCTAATCCAATTTCAAAGTCATCTCTATTGGGTTCCTTACTTGATTTTGCTACGAATAAGGAGAGCAGTGTTTTTTTGTCAGGACTGTATCGAAGCTCAACCTTAGGATTGACAAAGTTCCAAGCTAGGTCTCTTTCTATGGTCGGATTTTTACGAAAACCATTGATTTGATATTGAACATTTCTTACTTGTACGTCTGCAAAGACTTGTAGGTTTTTCAGTAGTTGATAGGAGAACATTGCATATGCATTATTGTCATTTTTTGTTGCATCTAAGTCATACCAACGGTAGTCATTGGAAATTCCTTTTTGAGCCCAAATCACTTCGCCAAAATGATCACCTTTATATTGAGAAGAATTTAGATACAGACCTAATTGAACTTTACGAGAAAAATAATTGGCATAGGCCCTGAAGCCATAGAAGTCATTATCTAACCAGAGCTGTCGGATAAGGTCCGTTCGGGTAGTGGTATCATTTCCTTGAATAAAATTACTGAGACCATAATCTGAATATTTTTCACCTAATTTATATTCTTCATAATATCCTTTTCCTTTTGTCAGATAAAGCGCCCCACCTAAACGCAGCACATCTTGGTCTTTAAAAACATTTTTTTCAACTCTATCATAAAACAGCTGATAATAATCTTGCTGATAATTATCAGTTTGATTATCATAAAACGTACCATCTCCTTTGGGGCCCAGTTCATTAAATTGACGCAGGGTATCTATTGTTTGCAGAAATTTTTTATTTGTGGCATCATAAATTTCACCCACACCATTCCAAGCTTGTCCGGTTCTTTCTTTACCACCCACGTAGTTGAAGGTAAGAGAAGATTTTTCGTTTAGCTTGTATTTACTAGTAATTTGCGCTGAGCGCAGTTGAGAAAAAGAGCGATCGATAAAACCGTCGCTTACAATTCTTGAGAGTCTTACGGTGGTAATAAACTTATCGTTTAGCAAACCTGTGCTTCCTTTTAAGCTTGTTTTCAAAGTATTAAAAGAGCCGAAGTCCGTCATAAAACTCACAAAAGGCTTTTCATAATCAATGTCTAAATTATTGATAGAAACCGCACCGCCAAAATTTCCATAACCAACTTTCGAAGTACCAATTCCTCTTTCAACCGAGAGGCTATTGGCAGAACCCAAAATGTCAGAGAAATTTACGAAAAAAGTGCCTTGCCCCTCAGCGTCATTTACAGGTATCCCATTCATGTTGACGTTGATGCGAGTAATATCCGTACCGCGAATTCTAAGATTGGTATAGCCTGTGCCCGTGCCGGCATCTGAACCTACCACGGTAGACGGTGTTTGGTTTATCACAAAAGGGAGGTCAACCGCCGTATTTAATTTTTGAATATTTTTTTTGGTTAAGACCACTTCCGAAGCTTTGATTTTTGTCTCTTCTAGTGGATTCCCTTTGGTAATCACCGAGGCGGGAAGTTCAATTTTTCTGAGATTGCTGTCTAGTTGTGCTTGCGCGGAACTTGCCGCTAGCAATAGGATAAAGATGATTTTGATTCGATTCATTTTAATACGTTTTATGTGATACCTGAGCTCAACAGCGGTATCGGTTCAATAATAAAATCGGTAAGAAAGAGGTGAATCTTGGCTTACCTTTCCTAACCAGCATTACCTGGTCTAGGTTCATGGGTTTGATCTCAGATGATTTAGTTGAGCGGGTCAAAGACTACCTTTCTCAATAAAATCAACACCCCAAGGTTTTGTTTGCTTTCTCAATGATGAGATTCGCGTGACAAATGTACTTGCTTTTTCTTTTAAAAAAGCGTAATTTTAACGCTAATAATCCGTCAATTTTACACTATGAAAAAGTATTTACTGTTTTTCGTATTTCTGCCGTTTCTGGCCTTTGGGCAACAAAATTCTCAGTTTGAGATCTTGGAGCATGGAAATGGGTTTGATATTATCAAAGTAAAAGTGGGTGCGGTTAGTTTTCATCAAGTAGAAACACCCAAAGGAAACGAGCAAATTGTAAGCTTGGAAAATGGGAGTCAGCTAATTGAAAAAGGCGCACCTGACCTAGCAAAACTCTCTTTTTCTCTGGCTATACCGAATGCCAAGGACGCTCGTGTTGAAATTATAGAATCTAGTTTTACAGACCAAAACAATATTGACGTTGCTCCTTCAAAAGGAAAAATGTATCGTCACGAAGACCCTACGGATTATCCTTATCTCTATGGAAAGGCCTACGAGCGAGACGATTTTTATCCTTATACTTTGACTCGCGTGAACACGCCTTACTTATTGAGAAATTTACGAGGGCAAGCGATACATGTATTTCCTGTGCAGTATAATCCCATCAGTAAAACCTTGCGAACATATGATGAGATTACGCTTAAAGTAAGCTATGATCAGGAAGCCACGATGAATATTCGTTCGGCTGATAATGAGTTTCCAACGCATGTAAACCATCACTTTGCTGAGATTTATAAGAACCAGTTTTTGAACTATAAAAAATTAGCAGGGGCCTATGCTCCGCTTCCTCAGCACGGAAAAATGTTGATTCTTTGCCCAACAAAATATAAAAGCGCCATGGATGATTTTATTGACTGGAAACAGAGAAAGGGCTATGAAATATTGTTTGAAATAACCGACACCATGACGGGCGGAGCAACAGAAGCTAATTTGCTCGCACGAGTGAGCCAATACTATGCTCAGCATCAAATAGCTTATCTCTTAATCGTAGGAGACGCTACGGATATTTTAGCTCAAAATTCTTATTATACGCTTCCTGGTTTGTTCGGTCCGTCGGATTGGGCCTATGCCTATCAAAGTGGGAATGATCATTATCCCGAATTTATAGTGGGGCGGTTTTCTGCCGATACCTTACAAGACGTAGAAGTGCAAGTAAAACGAACTATAGACTATGAGAAAAATCCAAATACAACAGGGAATTGGATGCACAAACAAGTTGCCATGGGCAGTGATCAAGGACCCGGAGACCGAGGGCAATATGATCAGGAGCACCTGCGAGAAATTGCGGACAGTAATATTAATCATGGTCCTTACCTCAGTAAGTTTGAATTTTATGACGGAACGCATGGCGGAAACGACGCGCCAGGGAATCCTTCACCTGGAGCTTTGACTGACGCAATTAATAATGGAATTGGACTCCTGAATTATTGTGGTCATGGCTCAACGGATATTTTTATTACTAGCTCTTTCACGGGCACAGGGCAAGTTCCTTTATTGACCAACAACAACGGAGAATGGCCTTTTATATTTTCAACGGCATGTCAAAATGGAAACTTTGTTTATAGTACTTGCCTCGGCGAATCTTTACTACGAGCTGCTGATGCCAATGGCAAGCCACGAGGAGCCGTTGCGGCCATAATGAGTTGTATTAATCAAAGTTGGGATCCGCCTATGAGAGGACAAGATGAAATGAATGCTTTGTTGCGTCACACAAAACCAGGAACCTACCAAACAACTTTTGGCGCCATTACGAGTAGCGGAATTATGACCACCAATGACCATTACAATAATATTATTGACCCCAATGGAGGAAACGAAATTGCAGATACATGGGTAGTATTTGGAGACCCAACGGTAGAATTATATACGGACCATAAAGGCAGTCTGACGTGCACCCATAATCCAACCATCGGAAAAGGAAGTGATAATTTTGAGATAAATTGTTCTGAAAATAATGCTTTGATTGGTTTGTATTACCAAGGAGACTTTCTGGCTTCCGCTGTGGTTGAAAACGGGAAAGCTGTATTTAATTTCCCGAATATCACCACTTTGGATACGATAGAAGTAACAGGCACTAAACAGAATTTTACTCCCTACTATGGACAGGTAGCTGTGATAAACGGACGCCCGTTTAGCGTGAGCGATTTGGAAGAAAATAATATTTCAGTTTATCCAAACCCAACGGACGGACTATTGCGCATAGAAGATCGGGATCAAAAAATTGACCGATTGGTGATGTATAACCTTGCCGGTAAAATTGTTTTTGAAACTACCAAAAGTGAGATCAATATGAGCGAGTGGGCGAGTGGGGTGTATCAATTGATAATATATACCCTTGATGACCAGCAACTAAAGACTCGTGTTAGCAAGTACTAGAAT
>CAZTCQ010000098.1:0-2799 GCA_964612525.1 uncultured Chitinophagaceae bacterium
TTACTAGTTTTTAGTTATTGATATTGTTTATTAATGGTAGGCAAATTACCTTTGCACTTCAATAATTTTAAACAAAATATATAATGAGTAAAGTAAAAGTTGCAATTAATGGTTTTGGACGTATTGGCCGATTGGTTTATCGTCAGATTTATAACATGGAAGGAATTGATGTAGTGGCAGTAAATGACCTAACCGCTCCTAAAATGCTAGCTCATTTGTTGAAGTATGATACCACTCAGGGTCGTTTTGATAAAGCGATTTCTCATACAGATAATTCAATCACAGTTGATAGCGATGAATTCAAAGTATATGCTCAGGCGAATCCTGCTGAAATTCCATGGGGAGACCATGACGTTGATGTAGTGTTGGAGTGTACAGGTTTCTTTGCTGATAAAGAAAAAGCCGAAGCGCATATCAAAGCAGGCGCAAAACGAGTAGTAATTTCTGCTCCGGCTACGGGTGACTTGAAAACAATTGTTTACAATGTAAATCACGATCAAATTGATGGTTCTGAGACAGTAATTTCTGGTGCTTCTTGTACTACAAACTGCTTGGCGCCAATGGCACAAGTGTTGAATGATAAATTTGGAATTAAAACTGGATTGATTACAACAATTCACGCTTATACAAACGATCAGAACACATTAGATGCACCACATCGTAAAGGTGATTTGCGTCGTAGTCGTGCGGCTGCTGAGAATATTATTCCAGCAGGCACCGGTGCAGCCAAAGCGATTGGATTGGTGCTTCCTGAATTAAAAGGAATTTTAGATGGTGGTGCACAGCGTGTGCCTACTCCAACAGGTTCTTTGACTGAGTTGTTTACCGTACTAGATAAGAAAGTAACCGTGGAAGAAATTAATGCAGCTATGAAAGCCGCGGCAAATGAAAGCTATGGTTATACGGAAGATGAAATCGTAAGTAGTGATATTATCGGTACTACTTTTGGTTCTTTGTTTGATGCTACTTTAACTAAAGTGCAGACGGTAGGTGATAGCCAATTAGTTAAAACAGTATCTTGGTATGATAATGAAAATTCATACGTAAGCCAGTTGGTAAGAATCTTATCTTACTTCGCAGGTAAAATTAGCTAATCAAAATAATAAACTTTAAAGCCATGCCGCAATTTCCCGCTTGGCGGGACTCAGTGTGACATGGCTTTTTTTTATAAATAATTCCCCTCTTGAGAGGGGACTAAGGGGTGTGTTTTAACAAACAAAATAAAAAAACAATGAGCCAAATACAAGATTATAATTTCGAAGGAAAGAAGGTTTTACTGAGAGTAGACTTCAATGTGCCCTTTAACGATGTTATGGAAATCACAGATGATACCCGAATACAAAGAGCACTATCTACTATAAATGAAGTAGTAAATAAAGGTGGCAGGTTATTGATAATGAGTCACTTAGGTAGGCCAAAAGGTGAAAAAAATGAAAAATTTTCCTTGAAGCATATTGTAAAACATTTGTCTGGTTTGCTTGGAAAGGAGGTGAAGTTTGCAGAGAATATTGAGGCTGCCCATTCGCTTCTTGGTGACATGCAAAACGGTGAGGTTGCGCTGTTGGAGAATGTCCGTTTTCATAAAGAAGAAACTGAAGGTGATGAGCATTTTGCCAAGCTATTGGCGGAACTTGGGGAAGTGTATGTAAATGACGCATTTGGTACGGCGCATAGGGCACATGCCTCCACAGCTATCGTGGCACAGCATTTTAGCACTGAAAACAAAATGTTTGGCATGCTCATGGAGGCTGAAGTAAATAATGCCAATAAAGTATTAAACGAAGCGGAAAAACCTTTCACGGCTATACTGGGTGGTGCTAAGGTGAGTGATAAAATTCTGATCATAGAAAAGCTTTTGGCGGTGGCTGATAATATAATTATCGGTGGTGGAATGGCTTATACCTTCTTAAAGGTGATGGGGAATGAGATAGGAAATTCCCTTTGTGAAGAAGATAAATTAGATTTAGCTAACGACTTGATTGTTAAAGCAAAAGAGCGCGGTGTTCAATTACTAATTCCAACAGATAGTACCGTGGCAGATGACTTTAGCAACGACGCAAATACGAAATCTTGCAGCAATGATAAAATAGAAGCCGGGTGGATGGGATTAGATATTGGTCCAGAATCTGTGGCTACGTTTAGCGAGGTCATCCAAAACTCAAAGACTATACTTTGGAATGGCCCAATGGGCGTTTTTGAAATGGAGAAATTTCAAGCGGGAACAAAAGCGGTGGCATTAGAAATTGCAGAAGCAACCAAAAATGGTGCTTTCTCTTTAATAGGTGGTGGCGATAGTGTGGCCGCTATTAATAAGTTTGATCTCGCTGATAAAGTGAGTTATGTAAGTACGGGCGGAGGAGCTATGTTGGAGTTTTTTGAAGGGAAAGAACTTCCTGGGGTAAAAGCGATACAGTCATAGAACATAAAGTGTTGCCGTCGTTGTGTCTCTGACCAACGACTCTTTTTTTATAGGCAGGCTGTTGGTGACGCTTCGCTTCAACACCAACAGCGGCGGAGCGATTCAATCTTAAATTAGTTAGTAATGATAGTTACAACAACCAATACATTAGACAATAAAACAATAACTGAATACAAAGGCATAGTTGCGGGTGAAACCATAATAGGTGCCAACGCCTTTAAGGATTTCTTTGCCGGTATTCGTGATGTAATTGGCGGGCGTTCTTCCTCCTACGAAAAAGTATTGCGCAAGGCGAAAAATATTGCTATGGAAGAAATGCAGGCCAAAGCTGCTGACTTAGGAGCGAATGCTTTGGTTGGGGTTGACTTGGATTATGAAAC
>CAZTCQ010000098.1:2899-8444 GCA_964612525.1 uncultured Chitinophagaceae bacterium
GATTTCGAGATAAGCGTTTCTCGGTATAAATTGCAGTCATGAGTTTTCAGGATGAAATAAAAGAGGCATACACCTTTGAAGGTGAGAGCGCAGTGATAGGTTGTGGAATGTTTGATGGCGAACCTATTGATGGATTACAAATCAATATTCCCTTAAAAACGTTGAATCGCCACGGGCTGATAGCAGGGGCCACGGGTACGGGTAAAACGAAAAGTTTGCAAGTACTAGCAGAGAGTTTGAGTGATGCGAGTGTGCCAGTTTTGCTTATGGATATCAAGGGAGATTTAAGCGGCTTGGGCGCTGCTGGTAGTAACAACAAGCACATCGAAAAACGAAGCAAACACATTGGTATTACTTATCAGCCTAGTGCTTATCCTTTAGAGCTTCTCACATTGAGTGATGAGCCCGGCACAAAACTCAAAGCAACGGTTACAGAATTTGGGCCCGTATTGCTTTCTAAAATTTTGGACCTTAACGATACGCAGGAAAGTATCGTGAGCATGATTTTTAAATACTGCGATGATAAGTCCTTGCCTATCTTAGACTTAAAGGATTTTATTAAAGTGCTTCAGTTTATTACCAATGAAGGTAAGGAGGAACTAAAAGCAGATTATGGAAATGTGTCTTCGCAGAGTGTCGGGACCATTCTTAGAAAAGTGATTGGTTTGCAACAGCAAGGGGCGGATAAATTTTTTCAAGAAAAAAGTTTTGAAGTGGATGATTTGATGCGTTTGGACGATCAAGGGCGAGGAATGATTTCTACGCTACGTGTAATGGATATGCAAGATCGCCCGAAAATGTTTTCGACCTTCATGCTTCAAATGATGGCGGAGCTTTACGGAAGTTTACCGGAAGAAGGAGATTTAGAAAAACCGAAGTTGGTTATTTTTATAGATGAAGCACATCTTGTTTTTAATGACGCATCAAAAGCACTGTTGGAACAAGTTGAAAATGTGATTAAATTAATTCGTTCAAAAGGAGTGGGGATTTTCTTTATTACTCAAAACCCTACTGATGTTCCTTCTTCTATTCTGAGCCAGTTGGGACTGAAAATTCAACATGCGCTGCGAGCTTTTACAGCCAACGATAGAGACGCGATTCGGAAGGCAGCAAAAAATTTTCCGTTATCCGAATACTATAAAGCCGACGAGTTACTTACAGAAATGGGAATCGGTGAGGCGTTTATAACCCTCTTAGACGAAAAAGGTCGACCCACGCCTTTGGTTCATACCTTAATGCGAGCACCAAACTCTCGTATGGATATTCTAACTGAGCAGGAGCGAGATGCTATCATAGCAAAATCAAAAATAGCGGCGAAGTATAATAAAGACATTGATAGCGAAAGTGCCTACGAGCTTTTAAATGAAAAACTAGAGGAGGCAGCGGAAGAAGAGGAGCAAGAAGAGAAAAAGGAAAAAGCAGCCAAAGAAAAGAAAACGGCTAAAAAGCCGGCAAGTCGCAGAAAACAAAAAGGTACCTTGGAAACAATTTTGACCAGTCCTACTACAAGGCAAGTCGGTAGAACGGCGGCCAGTATTCTCACTCGTACACTTTTGGGTGTTCTAGGATTGGGTGGTACCACGCGCAGACGAAGAAGAAAAGGTGGCTGGTTTTAGACCACGGGTTCAAAATCCACGGGTTAAAACCCGTGGTAATTCCAAAATCAAATTGAATTGGAATAGGCTGAAGCCTATTTCAATTGAAATCACTTTATTGAAACATGTTTACTTCCTAATAAAAAGCCTTTTCAGATTCAATTTCTGTTTTAATTTATTGTCCTCTGGTAACATACTTAAAGAATGAAGAGCTACACTTGTGCCAATAAGGGTAACACCAAGTACAAATCCCCAACCAAGATCTTTATTTTCATTTAAGAAGATGATAGCTAAGATCACACCATAAACTGGCTCAAGGTTTACAGCTAGCACGGTAGTAAAAGTGGATAATTTTTTGAGAGCATCTAATGCTAAAGATTGCCCCCACACGGTACAAAATAAACTTAAGATGACTAGCCAGAGCCAATCATATCCCACTGGGGTAAAAGAAACTTCGGGGAAGTAAGACATGAAAAATGGGGTGAGTATGGTCAAAAACAAAAAGGCGGAGAATATTTCATAAAATGCCATAGGGCGCGGCTTAAAGTCATCCACTATTTTTTTATTCATTAAAGTAAAAATGGTGCTGAGCAAAGCGGCCAAAACACCTAGTCCAATACCTAGGGCATATTTAAAATTGAAATGATAAATAAAATAAACACCCAAGAGGGCAAGGCAACCAAGTAAAACCTCCTTGTAATTGAATTTTGTTTTGAGGGCCAGTGGCTCTAGTAGTGCAGTGAATACGCTAGCCGTAGCCATACAAACTAAGGCTATAGAGGCATTGGAATATTTAATAGCACCAAAAAAGCAGCACCAGTGAACGGCAATAACAGCTCCAATCAAGAAAAATCGACCGAATTGCTTTAGACTAATAGGTTTGAGTTCCTTCTTGATTAAAAGAACTACTATAAAAAATAATGAACTCAACAACACACGATACCAAACCAAAGGAAATTCATTGAGGCTAATGACCTTTCCTAAAACTCCCGTGAATCCCCACAGAAAGACAGCTAAATGCATTTTTAGAAGAGCTTGTTTCATACTTTTGCACAAAGAAGCGTCATAATTCTGATACGAGGGCTTAAATCAGTCATTTTTAGTGATTTGAGTATTTTCTAGGGCGGAAAAACGAATTGCAAATTAAACGCAGATTTATTGGCGCTTTCCAAAAGAAAAAATACCTTTGCGGTCCTTAATTTTTACGATTATGCCTAAGATGAAAACACATTCTGGTACTAAGAAACGTTTCAAAGTAACTGGATCTGGAAGAATAAAAAGAAGAAAAGCGTTTACAAGCCACATTTTGACCAAAAAGTCAAAGAAGCGTAAGCGTAGTTTAGCGCAACCTACTTTGGTTCACAAAAGTAATGAGCGATTGATTAAGCGATTATTAGTCATCGGAGGATAAATAAAATTAAGAAGCTAAAAATAGAAAGATATGCCACGTTCAAAAAATTCAGTAGCCAGTAAGGCTCGTAGAAAAAAGGTAATCAAGCAGGCCAAAGGCTTTATTGGAAAACGTAAAAACGTATACACCGTTGCTAAAAACGTTGTAGAAAAAGGGATGACCTACAAATTCAGAGGTCGTAAATTAAAGAAACGGGATTATCGTGCGCTTTGGATTGCTCGTATTAATGCCGCTGCTCGTCAAGAAGGAATGAGCTACAGTGTTTTTATGGACAAGTGTAATAAAAAAGATATGCCGTTAAACCGAAAGGTATTGGCTGATTTAGCAATGAACGAGCCGGATACTTTTAAGAGTATCGTTGAGCACGTTAAGTAAACTAACAAATAAATTCTTCAAAGCCAATATCAATTTTGATATTGGCTTTTTTGTTTTTAGGAAAGATGCCAAAGACTGAACTACCGCTGCCGCTCATGGAAGCATAAAACGCACCGTCGTCATACAGTTGCTTTTTGATTTCAGCAATGGTAGGTTCTTTGCTCAAGACACTTTTCTCAAAATCGTTGAGTAAAGTATTCTTCCAAGTTTTGATATCACTTTGAAGGATTTCTTCTAAGTTGGGCTGTTGGCCATTGGGAACAACATCTGCATAGGCCGTAGCCGTGCTTACATGAATTTCTGGGCAGATAAGCTGAATACTAAAATTTGATAAATCCAAGTCAAATGGTTTAAGGATTTCACCGCGCCCACTAGCGATGGCCGCTTTATTACTAATAAAGAAAGCACAGTCACTACCAATTTCGGCGATCCATTCTTCTTGTTGGTCAATAGGGATATTGAGCCCCATCAAATCAATGAGAGCCGTCATGAAAAAAGCAGCGTCAGCAGAACCACCGCCGAGCCCTGCGCCAAAAGGGATATTTTTTAATAGATGAATATTAAATTCAGGTAAAGAATCAATTTTTGTTTTTAGGAGTTTGTGCGTTTTTACGATAATATTATCCTCCGGAGTATTATCCAATACCTTGCCTGATTGCTTAAAACTAAAAGAATCGGACCTATGTATTTCCAAGGCATCATTAACCGCTATGGGATACATGCATGTTTTTACTTCATGAAAACCATCATCTCTTTTTTTTAAAATCTGTAACCCAAGATTAATCTTGGCATTAGGGAAGCAAATCATTCTTAGTAAAAATAAAACACCCTCGCCAAGAAGCGAGGGTGAGTACCATATAAATTTACCGTTTCGGTTTTATCAGGTCGTGCCTTTTCTTTCAGAAAATCTACTCCGATAATAATCTTATGGCGTTTATCACTGTATAATTCTTACTTAGTGCACAGCCATGGATTTTTCTTTGTGGCGCTTTATTTGGGTAGTCATGGATTGAAGGCTCTCGTCAAAACTTTCCTCGAATGTTTTAGATTCGTTTTTTACAAAAAAAGTGTGTCCTGGAATATGAACCTTTATTTCGGCTACCTTGTCTTTAATATTATGAACCACATTATCTAGTTTTAAAAAAACGTCCACGGTTGTAATTCGGTCATGAAAAGTTGAAAGTTTTTGAATTTTTTCGTTGACATGGTCAGTCAGTTTCCTGTCAGCAGTGAAGCGCTGTGTGTTAATTCTTACATCCATAAATTTTATAGTTTTAAGTGTGAATAGATATCGTTCACCCTAAAGATAATGTGAGAACATATTATTAACAAATGAAAAAATATAAATATTTTTCAAAGGAGGGTTTTTAACAAAACCTATCTTTACCACGAATGATAGCTGGAATAGGAACAGACCTAGTGGAGATTGCTAGAATAGCGGATAAAATCAATCGTAGTGAAGATTTTAAGAAGCATGTATATACTCAGAATGAAATTGAGTATTGCGATGCACAAAAAAATCCTCCTATGCATTACGCGGCTCGGTGGGCGGTAAAAGAAGCTTTTCTGAAGGCCTATGGCGTTAAGTTCATTGGTAATCATCGGCTCCCTGAAATAGAGACTATTAAGGATGAACATGGAAACCCTGATGTGTCTTTATCAGGTGAGACCTTAGAACGGTTTCAAAAGAAAGGTTTTGAAAGTATTCATGTCAGCATCTCGCATACGGATACGCATGCCATGGCTTATGTTATAATTGAAAAGTAGATGAAAGTAAGAATAGATAAATACCTCTGGAGTATTCGAGTTTTTAAGACAAGAACGCTTGCCGGAAATGCGTGCACAAAAGGGAAAGTGAAAATTGCAGGAGAGAATGTAAAATCTTCTCGTACAGTAAATGTTGGTGATAAAATAGATGTGATCACACCGGCTCGTCCTTGGAATATTCAAGTAACTAGCCTCATCGATAAAAGAGTAAAATATACTGAGGCTATAGAAAAGTATATTGACCATACACCTGAAGAGCTGAAGATAACAGAGAAGCCGATGTCGGCTAGTTTTTATACTGGGAAGCGATTAAGCAAAGTTGGACGACCTACAAAACGGCAGCGTAGAGACTTAGACGATTTCTTTGGATAATGAAAGGAAAGAAATTAGTAGTCGT
>CAZTCQ010000099.1:0-8431 GCA_964612525.1 uncultured Chitinophagaceae bacterium
TCAAATGGTGGCCTTTCGTTTGTAGACGCCTTGTTTACGTCTACCAGTGCGGTCTGTGTAACTGGCTTAATAGTAGTAGACACGGGCACTTACTTCACCCATTTTGGTCATATTGTAATTGCCTTTCTAATACAAATAGGAGGTTTGGGTATACTGACCTTCGCCAGCTATTTTAGTTATTTTTTTAAGGGAGGATCTAGTTATGAAAACCAACTTATAATGAATGACCTAGGAGCTTCAAATAAACTAGGCGAAGTTTTTTCAACTTTAAAATACATCATTCTTATTACTTTTGGCATTGAACTTTTCTCTGTTGTTTTAATTTATTCAAGTATCAATGCGCAAGATTTTCAAAGTCAGTACGATCAAATTTTCTTCTCTACCTTTCATGCAATTTCAGCTTTTTGCAATGCAGGCTTTTCTACCCTAACGAATAGTTTGTACGAAACAGAATTTAAATTTAATTACTACCTCCAACTGATAATTATTTTCACTTTCGTTTTGGGTGGATTAGGTTTTCCAATCGTAGCAAACACTATCAATTGGTGTAAGTACCGCTTACAAAATCTCTTAGCTTTTGGAAGAATAGAAATCCCTTACAAACCTTGGGTTCTAAAGCTAAACAGCCGCCTAACACTTATTACCACCGCGACAATTACAGTTATTGCTTTCGTTATTTTTTATGTTTTAGAATATAATAATACGCTCGCCGAACATGGTGGTTTTGGCAAAATTGTAACTGCCCTTTTTGGTGCCTGCACACCCCGAACGGCGGGTTTCAATACAATCAACACAAGCGCCATGCTTTTTCCTACCACCCTAATGGTCTTCTTACTGATGTGGATTGGTGCATCGCCTGCTAGTACGGGAGGAGGAATTAAAACAAGTACTTTTTTAATTGCTTGTTTAAACTTTGTCAACCTAGCAAAAGGCAAAACAAAAATTGAAATATTTCGGCGCGAGATAGCCGACATTTCTGTACGCCGAGCATTTGCCACCATCTCGTTGTCGCTCATGATTATTGGATTGGGCGTCATGCTTATCTCAATTTTTGATAGTCAAATACCGTTAATTGAGATCGGGTTTGAATGTTTTTCTGCTTATAGCACAGTAGGATTAAGTTTGGGTATCACAGCCAAGCTCTCAGATTATAGCCGCCTTGTATTAATTGTGATTATGTTTGTTGGACGGGTAAGTATGCTTACCGTTTTAATTGCCATTTTTAAAAGAGTAAAACAAATAAATTACAAATACCCCATAGAGGAAATTACGATAAATTAAATTATGAAAAAATGAAGTATTTAGTAGTAGGTCTTGGAAATTTTGGTGCCTCCCTTTCGCAAAAATTAACAGCCCAAGGCAATGAAGTGATTGGGATTGATACACGCATGGAGCGAGTCGATATGTTCAAAGAAAAAATATCTCACACCATTTGCATGGATGCAACTGATGAAATCACAGTATCCGGATTACCGCTAGGCGATACGGATATTGTGATTATAGCCATCGGTGAAGATCAGGGCGCGAACATTATGGCGACCGCCATGTTCAAAAATTTTAATGTAAAAAGACTAATCAGCCGAGCGATTAATCCGCTACAACAAAAAGTACTTGAGGCCATGGGCATAGACGAAATAATTCATCCCGAGGAAGAAACTGCCGAACGTTGGGCAAAAAAATTGTGTTTAAATAATGTAGTAGATTCTTTTGAACTTAGCGCGGATTTTAGCATCATAGAAATCAATGTACCCGTTGAATATATTGGTCAAACAATTACGCAAGTAGGATTTAGAGACAAATACAAACTGTTAGTATTAACTACCATTAAAAAAGTAGAGGTTAGTAGTATCATAGGAAAAGGCAAAACTGAAAACCGAGTACAAGGGGTTGCGAATTCTAAAACAGTTTTAGAGGAAGATGATATTTTGGTAATTTATGGTGCCAAAACTGACCTACAGAAATTTATTAATCAGAAAAAAAGAAAATAGCCTTACAGGAATACCAAATTTTGCTACAATGAAAAATATTAAACCCACTCCAGAAGCCAAAGCGCTTTCTCTTTATTTAATGGCTTTTAAAGCTTCAAAGCCTGCAATCAAAGAGCAAGCAAAACGGATGAACAAACATTGGGATAAAGTAAAGGCTGGTGACCTAAGCAAAGAAGAGTATGACGTGAAAGTAGAAAGTGTTTTAAAATCTCATGGTGGTTATGAAAAAGTAGTGAAAGATACGGTCTACTTCTATGTAAGAAAAACAGGCGAATGGACTTTGAAAGGAGATGATCAATATTGTAAGGATGCGCAAAAAATTGCGGATAAAATACTAAAGAGTAAAAAGTAATGAACGTTATTTTCCATGCTCCAGAATATCGCCCAAACTTATCGAATATGATTCGTACTGCGGAATTCTATGGATTAAAAAAGGTATTTATTTATGATAAAAACAAGCTACTTTCTCCTCCGAACAATAAAGTAAGCCGAGCCGAAATGGAACATATGGCGCGAGTTTGGACGGCAGGTGCTATTGAACATATAGAAATCGTATCCGTTGAAAACGACTCAACTTTTCTTCAGAAATATAAAGGAAGAAAAATAGCCACTTTAGTAAATGAAGAAGCAAACACCTTGTCCAATTTTACATTCAAGGAGGACGATCTTATTATTATGGGAAGCGAAAAAGAAGGTTTACCAAAAGAAATAGAAGCACTTTGCAACGAAGCCATTTACATACCACAGCGTGGTCACACGAATTGTTTAAACGTAAGCGTAACTTTTGGCATTGTAATGCAACAAGCCATTAGTCAAATAAAATAAGCAAAGCAATTAGAAGCATTGCACCTTGCACTACTTTTGAATTTGAAATTACACTAAAGTGCAAAAACTTTTTGCAAAATATATCGACACATTTAAAGGGCTCAGCCAAGAAATTTGGTTGCTAGCCGGCATCACTTTTGTGAACCGTGCGGGTATGATGGTCATTCCCTTTTTATCAATTTACTTAACGAAGGAATTAGATTTTTCATATCAACAAGTAGGTTGGGTTATGACTTGCTTTGGTTTGGGTTCGCTTACAGGTGCTTGGTCAGGAGGAAAGTTAACTGACATTATAGGTGGCCATAAAGTAATGATTGGTAGTTTTTTTATGGGAGGGCTAGGCTATATCGCGATTCAATATCTGCATGATTTTCAATCTTTATGTATAGGTGTATTCCTGCTTACTTTAATGGCTGATGCCTTTCGCCCTGCGCTCTTTGTGGCCATGAGTAATTACTCTAAACCAGAAAATAAAACACGCTCGGTAACACTTATCCGACTGGCTATTAATCTAGGCATGAGCATGGGACCTGCAGTTGGCGGTGCGCTGATTCTTTATTATGGTTATGGTTCTTTGTTTTGGATTGATGGCATTACCAACATTATGGCGGGCGTTTTATTGATTGTTTTACTCAATCCTAAAAAACGAAAAGTACTGGATGAACAAATTACAGTTTCTAATCCTATGTCACCCTATAAGGACCTTTACTTTTTATTACTCCTTGCAGGAATTTACATTTTTACCATTGTTTTTCTGCAATATTTTTCTTCTATGCCTGTTTACTACCGTGAGGCTAAAATGCTTACCGAAGGTGAAATTGGTTTGCTAATGGGCCTCAACGGAATGCTCATTTTTTTATTTGAAATGCCATTCGTTCAGTTTTTTGAAAGTAGAAATTACAACAAAGTCAAACTATTGATTATTGGAATGGCTTTACTTGCAATGAGTTTTTTAATCCTTCCCTTTTTTGATTGGACAGGCATAATCGTGTTCAGTATCTTATTTATGACGTTTGGAGAAATGCTTGTTTTCCCATTTGGAAATGCACTGGCCGTAATACGAGCCAAAAAAGGAAACCAAGGTGCTTATATGGCCCTATTCTCCATGAACTTTTCGGTAGCGCATATTTTTGGCCACAATATAGGCATGCAAAGTATTGACCACCTTGGTTTTGATAATACTTGGCTCGTAGTGACAGGTGTAGCGGTTATTGGAATGCTAGTTTTGGCGTATTTAGTTCGCTATGCAAAAAAAATAAATTAGATTTCTTTAACTTCTCACACGAGACTTTAAAGACAATTTAGCGTCCAAAGATTATAAAAAATTACAAATGAAAAAAATAGTCATACTCTGCTTGAGTTTAATAAGCATAAGTTTCACTTCTTTTGGCCAATCTAAAGGGGAAAATAATAAACACATGAAACTAGATGTAAACAAAGATGGAGTCCTAAGCCGTGAAGAGTTTAATGCAAAAGCATCTCAACAAGTGAAACAGATTGACTTGCGCATGGACAAGACCTTTGACCGAATTGATGCCAATAAAGATGGAGTGCTAGACAAAGCTGAAATGCGAAATGCAAGAACTAAAAGAAAAGGGATGAATCGAGGGCAAGGTGCTCGCAAAGGACCAAAAGCTAGAAGAAACAAAGGGAACCGTCCAATAGATCGAAGAAAAAATAGTACTCGTAAAGTCAAAAAACGTGCGAATGAAAAATTCAATACCTTGGACCGAAATGGCAATGGCACTTTAAACTTTAGAGAATTCAAAAAAGGTGCGAAGCAAAGACCAAATTACTCAAGAGCTAATGCTAAAAGAATGTTTAATCGAATAGACAAAAACAATGACGGGATCGTAAATGCAGATGAGTTTACCAGAACCGCTGTAAAAAGAAAAGGCTTAAAGCAGAGAAGGCAGAGAATGAGAAGAGGAGGTATGGGAAGAGGTGGAATGAGAAGATAAGTAAGTTCAGTACTCTTACAAAAAGCTGTCAGCCATAGTTGACAGCTTTTTTATTTACCACTTCTTCCATTTGGCTCCAGCGGACCAAGCTTTTTCTAGGTCTTGTTTATCACGTAGAGTGTCCATACACTTCCAATAACCATTATATTTATAGCCTACTAAATTTCCTTCTTGCGCTAAATCATGCAAAGGCTGACGCTCCCACATTATATCATTGGCATCGTCGTGCAAATAATTTTTTATTTCAGGGTTTACTACAAAAAAGCCACCGTTAATCCAAGTGCCACTGTCCGCAGGTTTTTCTTCGAATGAAGAAACTATATTATTATCGTCCATGGCCAAAACGCCGAAACGGCTACTTGGTTGAATTGCGGTCATGGTACACAACTTGCCATGCTCTTTATGAAAGGCAACTAATTTTTTAATATCAATATCACAAACGCCATCTCCATAAGTCAACATAAAAGGTTCATCATTAGTATACTTTAAAACTTGGCGCAAACGGCCGGCTGTCATTGTATGCAAGCCCGTATCCACTAAAGTTACTTTAAACGTCTCGCCACTATCATTATTATGAACTTCTACATCATTGTTACTAAGATCAACGGTTACATCAGCCATGCGATTAAAGTAATTCGTAAAATACTCCTTAATCATCCAGCCTTTGTATCCACAGCAAACGATAAACTCATTGTAACCATGCGCCTCATAGCTTTTCATAATGTGCCAAAGGATCGGCTTGCCACCAATCTCAATCATAGGCTTCGGCTTTAAATGACTTTCTTCAGAAATTCGAGTTCCAAAACCACCAGCAAATAGTACAACTTTCATATTGAACGCAAGATATGAAATTATGTTAGTAGAATTTCTAAGATTGTGCTAAGAAATCGTTTTGAGCTACTTAGTTTTAATTTTTCTAAAGATGAACCAAGACAAAGCCTTAGCCATACTAAAATCAGGACAAAATGTATTCCTCACAGGTTCGGCTGGTGCTGGTAAAACCTTTGTGCTTAATCAGTACATCCAATATCTCAAAGAAAGAAAGGTAGGTGTGGCGATTACGGCGAGTACTGGTATTGCGGCTACCCACATTGGCGGGCAAACCATTCATTCTTGGAGTGGTATGGGCATCAAAAATGAAATAAGCCATTCCCAACTCAGAGAGCTAGGTAAAAAACAATACATCAAAAAAAATATGGAAAACGTCTCGGTATTAATCCTCGACGAAATTTCTATGTTACATAAAAGACAGCTTGAAATGCTGAACCAAATCCTCATGTTTTTCAAAGAAAACATTGAGCCGTTCGGCGGCATTCAAGTCATTTTTTCTGGAGACTTTTTTCAGCTACCTCCCATTAGCCGCGAGGAGCAAGCCGATAAAGATAAATTTTGTTTTATGGCTCGCGCTTGGTCAGAAGCCAAGCTTACGGTTTGCTATCTTACCCAGCAGTTTCGTCAAAGTGATGTAGACTTCAATAGTATTTTAAATGAAATACGCACAAGGAGTCTCAGTTCGAAAAGTGTCGCCGCCTTAGAAGAAACAATGTACAATCAACAAACGATTGCTACCAAACTATATACCCACAATGCCGATGTCGACCGCATTAATAACGAGCATTTGTTAGAACTTTCTACAGATCTTTTCACCTTTCATGCCAAGGCTACGGGCAATCCGAATATGTTTGAGATGCTCAAAAAGTCAATCTTGGCACCAGAAATATTACAACTAAAAATTGGAGCCAAGGTTATGCTAGTTCGAAATAATTTTGAGCAAGGCTATAGCAATGGTACGCTTGGAAAAATTGACGACATCACCGAAGATGAAGAAGGCAATGAATTTCCTATTGTAAAAACATTGGACGGTAAAAAAATATATTTAGATAAAGAAGTGTGGTCAATAGAAAATGAAGTGGGAAAAACAATTGCTTCTTTTGAGCAATTCCCCCTGCGTTTGGCATGGGCCATTACGGTACACAAAAGTCAAGGTATGACGCTAGACGAAGCTGAGGTTGACCTGAGCAAAACCTTTGAAACGGGTCAAGGTTACGTTGCGCTATCACGAGTAAAATCATTGGACGGGTTAAAACTCATAGGGCATAATGAATACTCTTTTGTTCTAAATGATTTAGCCTTTAAGGCAGATAATCGTTTTCAGGAATTAAGTGAATGGGCGGATGCTCAAAACGACTTTAGCTTTTTGGAAACTTTCTTTGACTCCTTTATTAAAAACTGCGGAGGGCTAACTGGCGCAGACGAAATAGAAAAATTAAAAAAGAAAAGAGAAGCCAAGAAAAAGAAAGGTAACACCTACGACCACACTCGCGAATTGATAAAAGAAGGATTAAGCCTTTCTGAAATTGCCAAGGAACGTGGCTATTCGCATTCAACGATTATCAGTCACTTATTTGTGATTAATAAAACCACTCCTGAAGTCGACTTGACGAGTTTCAAACCTACCGAAGAAGTAATGGAAAATATTGCTTTGGCATCGGCTACTTTGTCAAAAGACCCTGCTAATCTTTACCAAGACGGTACTTTAAAGTCCTCCCCCATTTACAATCACTTTGATAAAAAATATTCGTACGATCAGATTAAGCTGGCTTTGTTATTTTTTAAAAGTCAGAATTAATTCCTGAGTCTAAATTATTTCAATTCTGAGTCATAAAAAAAGCGCCCAACATTGGGCGCTTTGTATTTCAATCAGTTTGACAGATTATTTTACAAATTGTCCTGTAGCTTTAATTCCGTTCTGTCTTAATTCCAAAATATAAAGGCCTTTATTGATAGCAGAAATATCAAGTTTAAAATCTTTTTTCCCTTTGTATGCTCTATCAAATGTATGGCTTAGAATAGTTCGCCCTGCTAGATCATACACCTTTGCAGTTACTACGCTGGCATTTTGAGCTATGAAATCCATACCAATTGAGTTTCCTGTGGCTGGATTTGGATAAACATTTAGCTTCTGTTTTGACAAATCTTCGTTCTTTACAAAGTAATCATTGGTACTCGCCGGAAAACCAGTTACAGTTAGCGTAGAACAATCGCTCCAACCTGTTGTATCAAAACTTGTAGGGCGAAGTGTTGTTGAACTTCTATCGAACGTAAAAGCTCTAATGCAATAATTGTAGGAACCAGGTGTACCAAAAGAAACGCCATTTTGATATCTAAGTCTAATCGTATCCCCTTGATTTTTGGTGAAACCCCAACGTAAAATAACTACTGGACCATTTTGACCAACTGTGATTGGACTACCAAAAGCGATAGTGTCAGTTGGAGTAAGTGATCCTTGATCTAGGGTAACAACAAAGCTGTCAGTAATATTATACGGCTGACCTGCAATCACAGTAGGATTGATAGGTATAATTTTTTGAACACTAAACTTGTGAGTAAACTGAGCATTAGCAGCAGTTCCTAAGCACACCACGGTAACTAAAAGAAGTAAAAGTTTTTTCATAATATATTTATATTTTAAGAGTGAAAGATAAGTAATTTGTAAGTTCTACAGAATTTTTTCTTAAACAAAACTTAACAGAATGTGGAAAATGAATCGCATTCAAAGAGTTTCGCTCGCTGAGATGCAGTTTCGCGCGCCTATCTTACCTTAGCAGCCGCAATGAATAAGATTGATACTTTAAAGCAAAAGAAAGAACAAGCCCT
>CAZTCQ010000100.1:0-8125 GCA_964612525.1 uncultured Chitinophagaceae bacterium
AAATACTTCTTAGAGCAAGGAGCTGAAGTACTCGGAACTTACTTTTCTTTTCCAACGGATAATACGGTCTATTTTAATTCACTTGATTTGGCAGATGAAAAGAATCCGGATGTAAAAGGATTTAACCCTGACGTGATTGTTCATTGTGGAGCCTTGACGCATGTGGATTATTGCGAAGATCATGAAGAAGAGAGTTATCAAAAAACGGTACAGTCTACGGTAAACCTCTTGCAATTGGCAGAAGAGTGTAATGCACGTTTCGTTTTTATATCCACTGATTATGTATTCGACGGGATTGATGGTCCCTATAAAGAAGAGGATGACTTTAATCCATTAGGCGTTTACGCTGAACATAAACTATTAGGAGAAGACACGGTTAGAGCTTCGGGGATTTCTCATTTGATATTGCGAATAACAAATGTGTACGGCGATGAAATTCGTGGTAAGAATTTCGTTGCACGTATTATTCAGCAATGCAAAGAAGGTAAGGAACTGACGTTGAAATTACCTATTGATCAATATGCTACACCTGTGAATGCCTGGGATGTGGCCCGTTCTATGTGGTTCCTATTAAGTGATAATAAGGAAGGGGAGTATCATATTGCCAGTACGGACTATATGAATCGAGTGGAGTTGGCACTGCGTGTTCTTAAATATTTTCCTTCGACAAAATATGAATTGATTCCCACCTTGACTGAGGATTTAAATCAACTTGCCGAGCGACCACTAACGGCTGGGCTTCTGACTGAGAAATTTTCTATTGAATATCCTGAGTTTTTGTTTAGTAATGTGGATGATTATGTTTCGTCAAAAGTTTAAAATAGTTTTTGGCTAAGGAAGAAAAATATCAAGCTATAATTATTGGGGGCGGGCTAGCAGGCTTGTCATTGGCAATTTTATTGGCTCACGAAAAACGATCTGTTTTATTAGTAGAAAAAAGTGACTATCCTAGACATAAAGTTTGCGGAGAATATATTTCGTTGGAGAGTTGGGACTTTGTAGAGCGATTGGGTATTCCAATTAGTAAAATGAATCTGCCAAAAATGGATACGCTCAAAATTAGTTCTGAAAGTGGCGTAGAGCTAACATCTGAATTAGACCTAGGTGGTTTTGGAATAAGTAGATACGTATTGGAAGATCTTCTTTATAAAAAAGCAATTGAACTTGGTGTGAATGTTATGGTCAGGACAAAATATGTTTCCTATGAAAAACAAGATAACAGTTTTCAAGTCGAAACCAGTGCAGGAAGTTTTATGTCTGAAGTTCTTTGTGGAGCCTTTGGCAAATATGCTCCCAAGCAATTCTACAAAAAGAATGAGGAAAAACATAATTGGGTAGGTGTAAAATATCACATTCACTACGAGCATCCGAGTAATGAAATTGTACTACACAATTTTGAAGGGGGGTATTGCGGTATGAGCAAAATAGAAGAGAATAAAAGTTGTCTCTGTTATATCGTACAGCAAAAAATGCTGACACAATCCGGGAGTGATATTGCTAAAATGGAAACTGAAATTCTTCGGAAGAATCCGAATTTAGAAAAAATATTTAGCCAGGCTAAGTTTTTATACGATAAACCACAGGTGATTTCTAATGTCACTTTTAATGTAAAAAAGCCAGTACATGATGGTGTGTTTTATTTGGGTGATAGTGCGGGCACTATTGCTCCACTCAGCGGCAATGGAATGAGCAATGCTTTTCGGTCGGCCAATCTGTTAAACAAATCTTTAAGTTTATTTTTTCAAGAGGAGAAAAATTTTACTGAAACATTACGGACTTACCAGCAGGATTGGGATGCCGCGTTTTCTGGGCGAATAAAATTAGGTCGGACTCTCCAACAATTTTTCTGTAAGAAAAATCTAAATGCGGCGTCTATTCGTATATTGAACTATGCAAAACCGATTCATAAATTTATTATTCGCAAAACGCACGGCCAACCTTTTTAAAACAGGTTTTATTAATTTTCTGTTGGTTATGGCCATGATGACTTTATTTTGCCAATGCGGCAATGCGCAAAACGCACAAACAACTAAAAAAGAAATGACAGAAAACAATAAATACTATTCTACCTCGGATAAGAAAGAGCTCAATGTTTCAGATGAAGAATGGAAGTCAATCTTGGATCCTGAAGTGTATCGAATTGCTCGTCAGTCTGGAACGGAATACGCTTTTTCAGGTGAATATAATAAACATTCGGAAGTAGGCGAATATCATTGTAAAGTTTGCGGGAATAAATTATTCGATAGCGACGGCAAGTTTGAGAGTAGTTGTGGATGGCCTGCTTTTTTTGAGCCGGCTAGCAAAGAGGCCATGAAGTATATAGAAGATAATAGTCATGGAATGCAACGAGTAGAGGTTCGATGCGGAAGATGTGATAGTCACTTAGGACATATTTTTAACGACGGACCACCGCCCACTGGAAAACGATATTGTATAAACAGTAAAGTGATTCAATTTGAAAAAGAAGAAAAGAAATAAATTGCGGAATATGAAAAAAATTACATTGTACAGTTACAACTTATTTCTTCTGGTTGGAATGTTGTTTGTGTTAAGCTGCGACGCTTCACATTTGGATGAAAACACGGTAACAGGGATTAAAAACGCTACGGAGAAATCAGCAGTAGCTGAGGAGGGTGATGCTCAAGAACGAAAGATAGAAACTGCAATTGTTGGAGGAGGCTGTTTTTGGTGCACAGAAGCGCAGTACCTCGCCTTGGAAGGAGTGGAAAAAGTGATTTCCGGTTATGCTGGGGGGCATTCTAAAAATCCGACCTACAAAGAAGTTTGTACTGGCGCAACAGGACACGCAGAGGTGATTAAAATAGAATATGACGCCACTGTGATTTCTTTTGAAGAAATTTTGCAAGCATTTTTTATCGCACATGATCCTACACAACTTAATCGTCAGGGAGCTGATGTGGGCACACAATATCGAAGTACGATTATGCCTTTGAATGATGAGCAGAAAAAAACGGCAGAGCGCATAATTAAAGAATTTAATGACAAAGAAGTATTCAGTCATGAGGTGGTAACAGTGGTTGAAAAATTGGATGTTTTTTATCCAGCCGAAGACTATCATCAAAACTACTATGCTAACAATATGGGAAAGAATCCGTACTGTACAAGAGTGGTGGGACCAAAGTTGGAGAAATTTAAAAAAGTCTTTAAGGATAAACTAAAGAAAAACTAGGTTATTTTTGAAGTTGAAATTCCTAAATATGAAAAAAACAATCCTCTTTTTTAGTTTCATTTTATTCGTGGTTCAAGTTTCGGCTCAGCAAAGATTTCGTCATAAAAAACCATTTGGGCGTACGCATTTTGAAGGTGGCCTCACCCTAAGTTCTAATGGGAGTAATCACATGATAGCTCCGAGTGGTGTCCAGTATTGGGGCATTGGAAAGAATAAACAAAAATTCAAATTTGGAATCGGAGCACGTTACACAGCTTCTATCGGAGATCAAAGTTTAGAATACATCACAGCCCGTGCTAAACTCACTTCGGGTAAAACAGGACCGGGTGTTTTTTTTAGCGATCAGATTCCGGAGAATATTGACACCTTGAATTTGAACAGTACAGGAGTACATGCCATAAATATATTGTTGGCCTTGCGCTACGATATTGATCGCCGGTTTGGATTGGAGTTTAATATAGACTTAGCTGGCTTGAGTTTTGGTGGAAGAAAAACGGCAACCCTTGCCTACAATGATGGAAAGTCGCACACTTCAAGCGCCTACCCAACTACGGGTAATTTACTTTTAATTAGTGATAATGATTTAGGAAGTTTGAATTCTGAATTCATGATTTCTTACCTGCATAAAAATAGAATGCGTTTTAAAATTGGTCCTGTATTTATGTTTAACGAATATGAATTAGTAAGCCCTGTAAATTATGTGAATGATGCAGGTACCTTCATTGACGCCGAAAGATATAGAAATAAATCTCTCCAATTAGGAGTTGGTTTTAATTACGTTTTTAAATATTATAGAACAAAACAAAACAACTAAAAAACAAAATCCATGACAAAAAGAACCCTTTTAATACTCCTAGCTATGCTACCATTTGTAGCCTTTTCTCAAACTCAAACAGAAAATGACCCAACCGAAGGTGAGCCATTTATAAAACGAACCACATTAGAAGCCGGAGTTACTTTAGCCACTAATGGTGATTTGAACAATGTATCCCTGAATGGAATGCAGTACTGGGGCTTCGGTCGCAAAAATCGTCGCTTTAAAGTAGGGGCTGGTTTACGATTGAATAATTACCTGGGTAATGATAATCTAGATTACATTACCGCGCCAGCAGATTTAACAGGTGATGAAGCCAATATCGACAGCGTTTCTTTTACAGGAACCCAGGTTAGTGCTTTGAATGCCTTCATTGCCTTGCGTTATGATATCACCGAGCGATGGGGAGTAGAATTTAATATTGACTTAGCCGGATTTAGCTTTGGTGGAGAAAAAACAGGTAACCTCACTTATAATGATGGCGAGATACTTCCTACAGATGCTACTCCAACGGCGGGCAATCTTTTGTTGGTAGGTGACAATGATTTGGGTAATTTAAATTCCGAATTTTTGCTAACGTATCGTTATAAATCTAACTGGCGTTTTAAGGCCGGAGCAATGTTTAATTTTAATGAATACTCACTAGGAGTAGTACCTGCAGCTTATACTGCTAGTAATGGAACTGAGATAAAAGAGGTCCAAAGATACCGTTCTAAGAACATGACTTTTGGAGTAGGTGTAAACTATGTCTTCTAAACAACGTCTAATACACATAACAAGAAAATATTATGAGAACACTTACCCTATTAACGATTTTTACTTTTTTAGCTTTTGGACTTTCTGCACAGAAATATAGTAAAGCTTCTGCCGCAGCCATTAATTTTAAAATTAAAAATGCTGGATTAACTGTAGATGGAAAATTCAAAACAGTGACGGCCAAAGGAACTTTTGATCCTTCCACTACTAGCAATATTAGTTTGTCTGGAACGGCAGCAGTAAAAAGTGTTTTCACAGATAATTCTTTGCGCGACAAACACCTTAGAAATAAGAAAGATTTCTTTAATATGGCTAAGACACCAACTGTGACTATGAAGTCTTACAAAGTTGAAAAAATAGCTACTGGTAAATACTCAGTCTATTGGAAATTGACCATGCGTGGAGTCACTAAGAATATCAAAACAACCGTATTGGCCAAAAAAGTAGGAAGCGGATACAAGCTAACTACGAACTTCAAAATTAATAGAAATACATGGAAGCTTGGCGGCGGCGGAATAAAAACAATTGCCATGGGCGATATGGTAACCGTTTCCTTAGCTACGACTTACAAAAAATAAATTATAAATTTTCTAAAGCCCAAGACGAAAGTCTTGGGCTTTTCTTTTTATACTCAGTTCAATGAATCGCAATGAGGACACATTAAGTCAAACAGCTAGGAAGCGTCAATCATTTTTGCGCCGTTTAGTGCCGCATCATGAACATTGGCCTTGGTGGATGTTGGTGGCTCCGTTTTGGCCCTTTTGGTTATGGTATGGCATTCGCCTGCGATGTGCGACTTGGTTCACTACAGTAAACCCGGGTATAGAGGATGGAGGATTTATGGGAGAGAGTAAAAAAGCGATTCAAAATATTATTCCTCTCGATGTACAGCCACGCACTTTTTACATTGATGAAGAGAATTCATTTGAAGAAATAAAGGCTCGGCATGATTTGGAATTTCCTTTTATCGCTAAACCGGATATTGGCGGCAGGGGACGCCGAGTGGAAGTTATAAAAAATAAGCAAGACTTAGAAAATTACAATAGCACAATGGATGAACATTTCATGTTGCAAGAAATGATTCATTACCCCTTGGAGTTAGGTGTTTTTTTTACTAAGCTGCCGAACGAAGAAAATGGGCAAGTAACCTCCATTACCTCAAAAGGGTTTCTGAACGTAAAAGGGGATGGGGTGGCTACGGTTCAGCAGCTTATGCAAAGCAATGAGCGAGCCAAGAATCATACTGAGCGCATCATGTCATTTTTAGATATAAACCGCGTGCCTAGAGAGGGTGAAGTGGTTTTGTTAGAGCCCATCGGCAATCATGTTTTGGGAACAAAATTTATCAATGAGTCTCACAGAATTACCGATCAGATTCATGAAGTGTTTAATAAAATTGTAAGTCGGATTGATGGTTTTTATTACGGCCGCTTTGATTTAAAGGTGAGCTCTTGGGAAGATTTGTCTCGTGGAAAAAATATTATGATACTAGAATTGAATGGACTCACTTCGGATGTTACGCATATTTTTGATCCACAGTTTAGAACACGCGATGTGTTTGCAGTGCAATACAAACATATTAAAATAGCCTTTGAGATAGCCAAACAAAATTTGAAAAAAGGTACCCGAGCGACGCCGGTTATTGAATTAGCAAAGAAAACATGGGGCGCTCTTCGAATGATGTAAATGTGCTATTTTAGTAGGGTGAAAAAATGTTTATTCTTACTACTCTTTCTTTCCAACATTACTGTCGCTCAGGACCTACATAAATTAGTGAATCCTTTTATCGGCACGGGTGGTCATGGTCATACTTTTCCTGGAGCTACGGCACCTTTTGGTTTTTGTCAGCTTAGTCCTGATACGCGTATTGATGGAAGTTGGGACGGTTGTGGTGGTTATCACTATTCTGATTCTGTGATTTATGGGTTTAGCCACACTCATCTGAGTGGCACCGGCGTAAGTGATTATGGCGATATTTTATTAATGCCCGTCACGCGTAAAATGCGTCTGGACGACTATCAATACAAGAGTAATTTTTTACACAAAAGTGAAAAAGCGGAGGCGGGTTATTATCGAGTTTTTTTAGAGCAAACTAGAGTAGGGGTAGAGCTCACCACGAGCAGGCGTTGTGGTTTTCATCAATATACTTTTGCTAAAAATGATGAGCACTACGTTGTACTTGATTTAGCTCATAGAGATGAGCTATTAGAAAGTAGAATGGATATGGTAGATAATCACACGATTCGAGGGTATCGTTTTTCAAAAGCGTGGGCCACGAATCAAAAAGTATTTTTTGAAATAAAGTTCGAGCAAGAGATAGAACGCATACTGTATGAGCCAACACAAATGGGGAGTAAAACGCAGGCAATTTCATTACAAAATAGTCCGCGAGCTTTGATTAAATTAAAAAATAAAAAAGGTGCTCAAATTGTGAAAATGAAAGTTGGATTAAGCGGCGTAGATATGAAAGGTGCTCAGAAAAATTTAGAGAAAGAGATACCGCATTGGGATTTTAATAAAACTAAAAAGTGGGTACAGGATGAATGGGAGAAAGAGCTGAGTAAGATTGAAGTTTCAGACGAAGACAAGTCTCAAATGGATAATGTTATTTATGCCAAACTGCCTGCCTACAAAAAATCAAAAGACGACAAAAAAGTAATTTTCTACACTGCTTTGTATCACTGTATGATTGCGCCCAATATTTATTCCGATGTAGATGGACGTTATCGAGGTCGTGATGATAAAATTCATAGCACCAATGGTGAGTTTGATTATTACACGGTCTTCTCTTTGTGGGATACTTACCGTGCGTTGCATCCTTTACTAACCATTATAGATAAAAAACGAACCAACGATTTTATAAAAACATTTATAAAACAATATGAACAAGGCGGTCGTTTGCCCGTTTGGGAATTGAGCAGTAATGAAACGAATTGCATGATAGGTTACCATGCTGTAAGTGTAATATGGGATGCTTACAATAAAGGCATTAGAGATTACGATGCAGAGAAAGCTTTTGAAGCAATGAAAAGTATTGCTACTGAAGACAGCGAAGCCTTGAAATCTTATATGAAGTATGGTTATGTGCGCGCAGAGGACGATCATGAAAGTGTAAGCAAAACCTTAGAGTATGCCTATGACGATTGGTGCATTGCACAAATGGCAAAAGCACTTGGCAAAGAAGAAGATTATAAAGAATTTACGAAACGATCGCACAATTGGATAAACGTTTATGACCCAACCACTGGTTTTATGCGCGCAAGAAAAAACTCTACATTGATAAAACCATTCTCTCCCTACTTGGTTGATAATAATTATACCGAGGCGAACGCTTGGCAGTATAGTTTTTATGTGCCGCATGAAAT
>CAZTCQ010000101.1:0-8057 GCA_964612525.1 uncultured Chitinophagaceae bacterium
AGGCCGTCCTTTTTGGGCGGTCTTTTTTTATTCCTTTTTCTTATTCAAACCAGAAGTTATGGCGCCAACAATAGCTCCTGCTACAGCTCCACCGGTTACTACGGCATTTGATTGCCCCATGAGTTTAAGAACTATTACAACTATGATAGAGATTAATGCAGCCAGTACTGCAATTTTGAGATATTTATTCATAATAGAAGACGCTTTAATTAACCCAAGATAAGAAAATTATTTTGGGTTTTCCAAACCATTCGTATTACTTAATCCGTCTTCATACTAAGGATATTAATTTCTGATAGAATTGTAGGGAATGTCATCTTACGGTAATCCTTGATAATCCGTCAATTGATTTCTTTATTAATCTAGCTTTAATCTGTATTTTTAATGCTTATAAAACAATTGTAATGAGAAAGATTTTACCATTAATTCTGTGTTTTTTCGCTTTGGGTGCTACCGCACAAAAAGTTCACTTCAAGTCTAACGTATATAGTTTTGCTGCCAATGCTGAAAACTTTACTACAGGCGATTGGAGCGAAGCTACTTTTAATAACAAACGCTATGCTGTTGTGCAGTTTAGCCGAAGTATCTCAAAAGCCGAACGCGAAGTGATTCAGCTGCAAACTGGGATTTTATTTTTTGATTACATTCCACGTTATGCTTTTATAGCTTCTATACCGAGTTCAATCAGCACCTTGGCTCAGTATGATATTAAATCCGTGACGCCTTACCTCGGCGAATACAAGATGAATCATCAGCTAGTGGAGCGTCCCTTGCCAGAGTGGACAAAGCTAGGAGCCAACAAAATACAAATCGATGTTACCTTTCAAGACGATATTTATAAATCGCTGGTAGAGTATCAGCTCGGCCAATTAGGAATGGAAATTTCAAGCTGGCAAGAAGAAAACCTAGCAGTGGTTGTATTGAATGAAAATCAATTAGAGACTCTCTCGAAAAAAGCATTCGTAAAATACATGCAACCTACTTCTGCGCCAGGTGTTTTAGAAAATGATCAAGGACGAACGAGTCATAGAACAAATGTTTTAGATGCTGAATATTTATCGGGTCGTCACTTTACAGGAAATGGTATTACTGTCTCTATGGGAGATGATGGTAATGTGGGTCCTCACATTGATTTTCAAGGTAGGTTACAAAATTTAGGAAATGGAAATGGTGGGACACATGGTGACCACGTGTTAGGAATCATAGGTAGTGCAGGAAACTTTGATCCAACGGTGCGTGGAAATGCCGCAGGCGCTGACTTAACGGTGTATAACGGTTATGGAAACATAAATAATGTTACAGCAGATTATAGTGCTCGGGGTGTGCGTATCACCGCCAATTCATTAGGTCAAGGCTGTAATAGTGGCTACAATAACAATGCTCGTACGCAAGATCAAAGAATTAATTCCAACTTCTCAATGATGTCTGTTCATTCTTCGGGAAATAGTGGAACCTCAGGCTGTGGATTTGTAAATGGTTACTATGTAATTACTGGGGGTTATAAAGCAGGAAAAAATTGCTTAGCCACAGGAAACTTGATTAAAAACGATCAACTAGCAGGTAGCAGCAGCCGAGGCCCTGCGCGTGATGGTCGTATCAAACCGGATTTGTGTGCTGTGGGTACTTCAGTTTTATCTACTGCTCCAGGAAATACGTATAGCACAAAGACGGGAACTTCAATGGCTTGTCCTGGTTTGGCAGGTACACTGGCTTCTTTATGGGAGGCTTACAAAGTAGTGAATGGAGGTCAAGAACCATATTCAGCAGTAATGAAAGGAATTGCCTTGAATACGGCTGATGATTTAGGTCGTCCAGGTCCTGATTTTCAGTATGGTTGGGGGCGTATCAATGCACGAAAAGCTTTACAAGTTATTGATAGCAATCAGTTCATGTTAGACACGATTATGAATGGTCAAACGGAATCATTTAATGTAGTGGTGCCACCCAATACTGGAAAAGCTAAGTTCATGTTGTATTGGCACGATCCCGCGGGAGCAGCTAACGCAGCGATGCCATTGGTAAATGATTTGAATTTAACAGCCACGGCTCCCAATACTTTTACATTTAATCCTTGGGTACTAGACTACCGTCAAAACGTAGCAGCCTTGAGTTCAAACGCCGTGCGCGGACGCGATAGTGTAAATAATGCCGAGCAGGTTACGGTAAAAAATCCACAGCCAGGAAGCTGGACAATCAATGTAGATGCATTTGATGTTCCTAGTGGACCGCAGAGTTATGTCTTGGTTTATTACTTTGAGCCAAAAGGAATTACGCTTACCTATCCACAGGGAGGTGAGCATTTTAATGCAGGACAAAACGAAAGAGTTCGTTGGGATGCCAATGATATTAATACGCCGATTACCTTAGAATATTCTTCGGATAATGGTACGAGTTGGAATATTATTTCAAGCAGTATCAATTCGGATCAACGTTATTTTGATTGGACGCCGCCGGGATTAGCCACAGGCGAAATGCTCATGAGAGTTTCTCGAGGGACGGAAATGGACGTCAGTGATGCTCCGTTTACAGTATATCAGCAAGTTCAAAATTTAAGTATTGATACGGCTTGCCCTAATAAATTTCACTTGATCTGGGACGCTGTAGGCGGTGCAACAGACTATACTGTATATCAATTGGGTGCAAAGTATATGGATTCAATTGGGACCACTACAACGAATGATTTTACCATTACGCAGAATATAAATACCTTAAATACTTTCTACTTTGCGGTTAGAGCAAACAATGCTTTAAATGGGGCGAAAGGAAGAAGAAGTTTGGCGTATGTCAAACAACCGGGAGAAGTTAATTGTGGAGATGACCTGCTGAATGTAAGGACAGAAATTCCTTATAACCAAGCGTATGATTGCGCGCCAAACTCTGGTGTGCCAGTTACCATGACTGTAAAAAACATTAGTTTGACAGGAGCTACTATTTCGAACATACCCGTACGTTATGATATTAACGGAATTACAGCCGCCAATGAAATTATCCCAGGTCCAATATTAGTAGGAGATTCGGTGGTTTATACATTTACGCAGACAGCAAGCTTTCCAACAGCAGGAAACTATGTGGTACAAAGCAGATGCAGTTATGCGTTTGATGGATTTGCCCAGAATGATATCTCCTCTACGAACATGAATATTTTGGCTGTGCCAATTGTCTTACCTCCCTTAGTGCAAGATTTTGAAGGTAGTTTCTCACCAACAGATTGGAGAGTGATTAATGAAGATAATGGAGTTCCATGGCAGAAAACATTTGCCTTAACAGGAGCAGTTCAAGGGAATACTCACACGGCCTACATGGATTTTTATAACTACACAGCGCAAGGTCAAAAAGATATTTTGGAAAGTCCAGAAGTAGATTTACAAAATGTAACTAGCGGAAATGTGGAAATGTTATTTGACGTTTCTCATGCTCAGCGTAACGGTAGTGAAGATAGATTGGAGGTGCTTATGTCAGAAGATTGTGGGCAGACTTGGCAATCAACAGGCTATGATAAAGCGGGAAGTGCTTTAGCTACAACGGTATCTTCTAATAGTGCTTTTTCACCGACCTTAACAACAGAATGGAGAAGTGAGTCCATAGATTTGAGTGCTCATATCGGTAAAGAATTAATTTTCCGTTTTGTAGGAACAAACAATAATGGTAATAATTTATACATTGATAATATTAATATTATTTTAAAAGCGACTCCGTTAGGAATAAACGAATTTGAAAAAAGCAATTATAGAATTTACCCAAATCCAAGTGATGGGCGCTATGTCTTGAAATCTAACTTAGATAAGAATACTGATTTGTTCTATTCAGTAAAAGATTTGAGTGGACGAATTATTACAAAATCTAAATTATCATTAAGTGCTGGTGTTACTCAGTCTGCTATTGACATAACCTACCTGCCAAGCGGAATGTATATGCTAGAATTATATGATGGTAAGTCTACCGAGTTTATCAAGTTAACAAAAAAATAAAAATTAGTAAAAAATACGAAAGCCGTTCTTGTAAAAGAGCGGCTTTTTTTTGCTATAATAATTGCACGATATAATAAGTGCTCGTAGCTTCTTTACGGGTTGCAGGATTTAAAAAAGGTATAGTTAATCGAGCAATATGAAAGGAGGGACCTTGATGAATTGTTTTAAATTTTAATTCTTTTTTATTTAAAACTGCTATTCCTTTATCGCTTGTAATTAAGTAACGGTAAGAAAGAATATCCTTAGCTCCAATAATCGGTAAATCATGCTGTAAAAGAAAATCTGCCGAACGACCCACACCCAAATTATAAACGGCAATATCATTTTTAGGGATATTTGAGTTTTCAATTTTTTGAGCGATTGTATTTTCTTTTTGATACGGAATGAGCTGCGGATAAAAAATAAAATTCAGCAACAAATTAAGCAAAACGGAAATTGAAACTGCCGTGGTCAACACACCTATTTTTTGTTTGCCTTCCGCATAGATTATATAGGCTAACAAAATATAGAACAAAAGGAATACGAAATAAATCCAGAAAGAAAGATTAGGGAAAATGATATAAAATAGGATGGGAATCAGTGCGGCAAATAAGTATAAAATAAAGTTGTGCACTACCCTTAGAATGCGAAACTTATGATGAAAAAAATGCAGGATACTTAAATAGTATCGAGCGAGTAGGAGGCAAATGAAGGGGAGGACTACATAGATATAATGAGGCAATTGAAACTTGCTCATACCCAAGGAAAGGTACGCAAGTACAACTGCGCTCGTACTAATCCATTCTGTTTGAAAGCAGCGTCGACCAAGCTTAATAAACCCTTTGACCGTAGCGGCCACAAAAAAGAAGGTAAAAGGAATTAATCCCCACAATAAGTTTTCATACAAAAAGGTAAAGCCAGCATTATTGTTCCACACACTTTCGCCGGTGATGCGACCAAAGCTTTGGGTCCAATAAAAAAAACGTAATCCAGAAACATTTTTTCCTCCATTCACTCGTTTGTCAGGTTGCAAATCAAATTGTTCGTAAAGTCCTACGCTCATAGGTAAGAGTATTAGTGCTATGATGACAAGCATAGGCAAGTATTGCCAGCGCAGTAAATTTTTCCATTCTTTTTTAATAATAAAATGAGGAAGAAATCCAAAGCCAATAATTAGTAATCCGATAGGGCCTTTGGTAATGAGTGCTCCACCAATGCTCACAGCACCCCAAATCCAACCCCACTTATTTTTACCATAAAGCCAAGAAGCCAATTGCCAAAAAGCGGTGACGGCGAAACTGAGTAAAATAGTATCGGTTTTAATATCGTTGGTTACTAAAAACATAGCCTGACAAGAAGCGAAGATCAGGGCGGCTACTTCAGCGGTTTCTTCTGAGTAAAAAAGAAGAGCGAATTTGTAAAGCGCATAAATAGCCCAAATGGCAAAAAGGATGGAGGGGAGCTTGTAAGACCAAACGTGAATTCCAAACAGTTTCATACTCAATGCAGACACCCAGAACAAGAAGGGAGGCTTGTCTAAGTAGTCGGTGCCAATGTCATACAAATAGAGCCAATTAGAGGAAGAAAGCATTTCTCTGCTCATTTCAGCATACTGCGCAGCATCTATTTCTAAAATTGGGACAAATAAATTAGAGATATAAATCGCTAAAATGCCTAACCATAGTAGTTTTGGTGGACGAAGTGGCTTATGTTGTAGAGAATAAATAGCTTGTTATTTCGTTTTGTGAAGTTAGCAAAAGTACATAGTTTTGCGCCTCATTCGCACGGTTGGTATCGTGCAAAAAAATTAAAATTATGAGAAAAGATATTCATCCAGAAAACTATCGTTTCGTTGTATTTAAAGATATGACAAACGATTCTACTTTTTTATCAAAATCAACAGCCAATTCTAAGGAAACAATCACTTGGGAGGATGGTAACGAATATCCAGTAATTAAGTTGGATATCTCTAGCAGCTCTCACCCGTTTTACACAGGTAAGAAAGTAATGGTTGATACGGCAGGACGTATTGATAAATTTAATAAGCGTTACGCAAGAAAGAAATAATTTTTTCTCTTTACAATATTCAAAACTCTTTTCTATTTCAGAAAAGAGTTTTTTTTATGCGGGTAAGTTCAACGAATCAGTTACTTTAGTTATTCATGGGGATTTTAGAAATCGATCAAGTACAAGCTCATATTAATATTTTGTCTTCTATTTTTTTATACGGTGATGCACTGAGCGAAGATATTCGTTTTGATATGGAAGAGGAAATTAACGAAATGTGGAATGCGCCTCGAGCTTTGGTTTGGGTAGATAACTATCCATTTTTGGCTGTTTTTAAAGTAGAAGTGTTTCTGTTTCCTGATTTAAGTGAGGAGGACGTAAGAGCGAATAAGAATCCAAGAAACAACTATATACGAGTAGAGGAATTTGCCTACGGAAATATTTCATTTGTGGATGGCCTCGGGAGTAATACTGGCTATTTCAAAAAAGAAAATTTGTACAAAGGAAGTACCACAGCTGCCCATGAATACGGGCATACATTAGGCTTGCCTCATCCTTTAGATTTGGATCTTCGGGGTAAAGGTCAACCGGGGATTATGTATCCGCGTGGTACGATTGTGGATCCTAGCTTTCAGTATGATCCGTCTGTAAGTGCTGGAGCCTATGGAGGTACCATGCATCCAAAGTATAGGAAAGTGTACCAAGAAGATATTGATCTTTTAAATTTGGCCAATAAAGTAAAGCGAAAGGAAAGTGTGCTCGGTAAATTCAGCATGCGATATCACTATCCCCACTTGAATAATGATCGTCCTGCTAAGCCGTTTGGCATCGCCTAGCTCAACTAGAAGTTGTAAGATTTAGTTCTTTGCCTTTTTCGAGTAAAAAAGCAAACGCGGCATCGTACTCATTAGAAATATCTCCGTCTAAAATAGCTTCCCGTACGGCCAGTTTTAAATCACCCACGGTCTTTGAAGGTTTAAGATTAAATGTTTTCATGATAATTTCACCAGTAATAGGAGGTTGCCAGTTTCTTATATTATCCTTTTGTTCTACCTCAATGAGTTTTTCTTTTACCCGTTCAAAATTCTTTTTATACCGTTTTACTTTTTCAGGATTTTTAGAGGTAATGTCTGCGTTACAAAGCGTGAGTAAGTCATCGGTATCCTCGCCGGCATCAAACAATAATCTACGAATGGCACTATCCGTAATCTCCTCTTTGGCCAAGGCAATCGGTCGTAAATGAAGTCGCACTAACCTTTGTACATATTTCATTTTATCATTATTCGGCAGCTTTAGTTGTTTGAAAATCTTAGGAACCATTTTGCCGCCGAGCCATTCGTGACCATGGAACGTCCAGCCATGGCCTTCTTCAAATCGTTTGGTTGCAGGTTTGGCAATATCATGTAAAATGGCTGCCCAGCGTAACCATAGATTATTGGTGTTAAGAGCAATATTATCTAACACTTCAAGGGTATGATAAAAATTGTCTTTATGTCCGAGCCCTTTTCTTTTTTCTACTCCTTTTAGCGCTACCATCTGTTTAAAAAAGTAGGGGAGTAATCCAGTTTCTTCCAATAGTTTAAAACCAATAGAAGGTTTCGGACTCAATATGATTTTATTCAACTCATCAGTGATGCGTTCTTGCGAAATGATTTTTATTCGATCAGCCATTTCACCAATAGCTTGCAAGCTTTTTTCTTCAATCGTGAAGTCTAGTTGAGTGGCAAATCGAATCGCGCGCATCATACGCAAGGGATCATCACTATACGTTTTGATAGGGTCAAGCGGTGTGCGAATTACTTTGTTTTCTAAATCAGTTACGCCATTAAAAGGGTCAACTAGGGTGCCAAAATTCTCTTGATTGAGAGAAAGTGAAAGCGCATTGATTGTAAAATCTCTTCGCTCTTGGTCATCTTGCAAACTTCCGTTTTCTACAATCGGTTTGCGAGAGTCGCGTCGATAGCTTTCTTTGCGTGCACCCACAAACTCTATCTCGTAATTGTCTACAACAAATTGAGCTGTTCCAAAATTCTGAAAAACATTTACTCTACTTGGATTTTCAAATTGTTCTGCTGCTTTTTGAGCAAAGGCAATCCCGTTTCC